>CAXRJK010000140.1:0-10524 GCA_964230865.1 Winogradskyella sp. | reverse complement strand
GCCACAATATTATTTGTATTTTGGTTTAAGAAATCGGAGAGACTAGAATATTCTATTAATTCCGGAAATTTACTCCTTCCAGATTGCTTGCCAGCGCTTTGAATAATTTTGCTCAATCTCGAAAAGTTTAAATTTTGTTTTCTACATCTCTCCATCCAGATTAAAGAAATATTGTTTACACCCAGCTCCGTTGCTTTTTCAATCATCCATTCCATTCTACTTTTTTTTATCACTGGCATGGCTAATTGTATATTCCACGAGCTCTCGCCTTGTCCAGGAAAAGTTTTATGAATAACCCCCTGTGCTTTCCCATTTATAGATGTCAATTCACCTTTATATGAACAACCCTCCCCATCTGTAAGCCAGATGTTCTGTCCCTTATCGATCCTTAGTACATGTTTTAAATGGTGTGATTCTTCCTCTGATAATATAACTTTACTATCTTTCAGCTGACCGGGATTGACATACAGAAATATTTTATCAGTCATTTATTTTAACAGAAAAATCAATTTGAAATAGTCCTCCACTATAGTTCTTTCTTCCGTCAGCTTCTTTTTTAAGTGGAAAGAAATCATAGCCAGCAATGATTGACATAAACGAATAAGGTGGGACAATAAATTTGACGCCACCTGCAATTTGAAAGCCATAGTTTACCTGAGTTTCCGGTTTTTTCCATCTTTCAAAAAATCCCTTAATTGACTCATCTCCATCAAAAACAAATAGCGGACCAGCTTTCGCCTGAATAAAGGGAAAAAAGTTATTGGCAATTTTTCCCTGAAAAGGATAGTGCTGAATACCAATCGAGATAGGTAGAATCACCAGACTCTTTTGATTTCTCTCCTGAAAACCTCCATAGTTATAGTTGTTGGTCGGCATATCGCCAAGTCCAGTAATAAAATAGAGCCTCCCATCAACTCCCCAAAAGGTCTTCTCCCCCATTTTAAATAATTGCTGTACAGTCATTCCCCAGCCATGGGAACCGGTTGAGATACCCACATTTGTCAACTTACTTTGACCAGTCAAAGATGAAGCAATAAAAATAAGAAAAATAATTTTATAGGGTATTTGTAGATTCAATTTCAAAATATCAGATAAATTTCCGACAAAGAATTTATCAAAATGCTTGAAAGTTTACTAAAACTATTCATTCATTAAAACGACCTTTCCCAGAGGTCCAGATTTCTCAATATATTTATGGGCTTCTTTCACTTTTTTCATAGGGAATGTCCGGTCAACAACAGGATAAATTTTATTATCATTAATAAGAGCGAGCACTTCCTCAAAGGTCTGAAGATCACTCATTGTAGATCCGATAATAGATTGCTGTTTCATAAAAAGATGCCTTAAATCAATGGATACATCATATCCGGTTGTAGCTCCACAGGAGACCAGTCTTCCTCCTACAGAGAGCATCC
This sequence comes from Winogradskyella sp., assembly GCA_964230865.1. Classification (GTDB taxonomy): domain Bacteria; phylum Fidelibacterota; class Marinisomatia; order Marinisomatales; family AB-629-J13; genus AB-629-J13. The sequence continues at coordinate 9,109 of CAXRJK010000140.1, read as the reverse complement.
TCTTGGATAGTTCCCAGGTCTTAGATCCCACATGCTCAAACACAACATCTACACCTAGCTTTCCTACGGTTTTTCGTACAACAGCGCTGATATCAGTTTTTTTGTAGTTCCATGATTTTACAGCCCCCAATTTTTTTGCTAAATGGACCTTTTCATCTGTCCCACCAGCAGCATAAACGGTACAATTAAAATAGGTTGCAATTTGAATAGCCATACTTCCCACTCCCGAACCCGCACCCCAAACAAAAACGGTCTCCCCCGGTTGGATTCTCGCCCGTTTCACTAGCATCGCATAGGCGGTCTGAGTGGATAAAGGGAATGCAGCCGCCTCAGAAAACGAGAGATGAGAAGGTTTCTTCTTTAGCTGATTTGATCTTACTTTAATGTACTCACATTGTGTCCCGTTCGTAGTCTCACCTAGTATGCCCAATTTGAAACAATAGTTTTCTTTCCCATTTTTACAGTGTCTGCAGGAACCGCAATAAAGAAGCGGCTGGATAACCACCTCATCTCCAATGGAGAAATCAGATACCTTATCTCCACATGACTCTACAACACCTGCTCCATCACTACCCAAAATAAGCGGAAGAGGAACCCCAGGAATCCCCTTTCTCACCCAAATATCTAAGTGGTTAATTGCAGCGGCCTTAATTCCAACCAAAATATCATCGCCGGATGAATCGATTTGTGGTTTTAGAGTGGACTCCCAACACAGCTCAGATCCATCTCCATGTTGATGAATCCTAACTGCTTTCATTTAGAAAGAAATTTTTGATCTAAACTGTATTTCCCTGGTCCCAGACACAATACAGCCGTAAAAATTGAAAAATATATCAAAGCACTCTCAGGGCTTCCTGTGGTAGTTATATGATGCATGGCAGCTACGAACATTGTAATTGAAGCTAAAAGTGCCGCGTACCTTGTAAATAACCCAATCAAAATGAAAACCGCACAAATTGATTCAGATACAGCTGCAAAAAACCCAAATATTGGATTGGCAAAATCAATTATTCCAAAAAAATATTTTGTTAAAGTGCTTCCGAGCCAGTTCCACTTTTCCGGAGATGTTATTTTTCCCCACCCATGATTTATAAACATAAAATATGCAGGAAAAATTCTTAAAATAAGATAACCACAATCTTTACAATTGCAATTTCCGCATAAAATATCTTTTAGCTTTTTCATTTTCTATCCTCTTCAATGTCTTCAAAATGTGCGTCACTGATATTCAAATTATTATATTTAGCTTTCTTATTGTGTGGATTAGACCTAATCTTTTGATTATCCGAATTGGGAATAAGAATAGAACGTATCAATTTAAATAGCAGATATCCTCCCAAAACAAGCAGTATAAATCGCATATTTAGCGCTTGACTATGGGATTAAAAAACTTAGTACCTGTAACAGGCTCACGTATATACTTAATCACCTCATCCAAATCAGATTCATTATTAACAAAATCTATATCATTTGTGTTAATTATAATCAGCGGAGTATCCTGATACTTAAAAAAATATTCACTGTATACCTGGCTCAGCGCATCTAGATACTCAAAGGACATATTATTTTCGAAATCTCTTCCTCTCTTGGAGATATTTCTCATTAAAGTTTGCGTCTCAGCCTGGAGAAAAATAACTAGATCTGGTTTCAAAACATTCTTCTCTAAGAGATTGGCGACTGTATCATATAAAGACAGCTCTTTATCATTCAAATTCAGCGATGCAAACAGGCGATCTTTCACAAACATATAATCAGTAATAAGCAAGTTATGAAACATATCCACCTGTCTTAAATCTTGCTGCTGACGGTAACGATTCATAAGAAAAAACAACTGGGTCTGAAACGCATATCGATCTGGGTCGTTATAAAACTCTTCCAAAAATGGATTATTTTCATACTCTTCGAGCACTATTTTTGCACCTAATTTTTCCCCCAGAAGTTTTACCAAACTGGTTTTTCCTACTCCAATTGGACCCTCAACAGCTAGATAGTATAAATTCCTCATGCTCTGGACTCCAAACTGTGTTTAGACACGACCGAAGAATCAGAGCAAACATGTAAAAGTGATGACACACTTAAGTTTACACCCGGCACCTCAAAATCAGGAGCTAGTTCAACAAACGGAACCAATACAAATTTTCTGAATGCCAATCTTGGATGAGGTATGGTGAGCTTTTCTGTCTCCATAACTGAATTTCCAAAACACAGGATATCTATATCTAGAGATCGGGCTACATTTTTTTCCCTTTCTTCAGGGCGCCCCATCATTTGTTCAATTTTACATGTGTGTTCAAACAAATCAAAAGGGCTAAGATCAGTACTAAATTCAATAACTGTATTTAGGTATTCCGGCTGATCTCCTTCCCCTAAAAAGGGAGACTCATAAAATGATGCGCTTTTTATTGTTGAGATATGATTATCCATTCCAAAAATAGTAATAGCTCCCGCTAAATTAGCTTCCCTGTCGCCCAAATTTGAGCCCAGAGATAAATAAACCAATTCAGATTTCATCCCTTCTCCGGTCCAGTTCAACTTCTACATAATCCAAGACACCCTTTACCGGTGCATTAGGCTTTCTAACCCGGACAATAACTCTTTCAATAGGAAATCTATTTAATAAGGTTTTGCTAATACTTTCTGCTAGAGCCTCTATTAAGAAGTACTTTCTTTGGTGGGTACAGACATCCACAATTTTATAAACTGCCTCATAGTCCATTGTATCTTCTAGACGGTCAGATTTTCCAGGTTTATTCAAAGGACAAAAGAGCTCAAGGTCCACCTCAAACTTTCCACCCAGCTCCTTTTCTGATTTTGAAACCCCGTGGTATCCGTAAAACAGCATCTTTTGCAGACGAATGACATCCATAAGGATGCGAATTTACCGACGGTCTTAAAATTGAGTCAAGGAGCAGACCTGTAAAACTATAAAAGAATCAAAGAAAATTATTTTAGAAAAATTAATTTTTGAGTTTTAATAAAATTTTCGGACTCTATTCGGGAGAGATATACTCCAGCACTCAGCGAATATCCAGCTGCATTTAGGCCATCCCAAACTACAGTATGAGAGCCACTTTGCATATTACCTTTTACTAAATTTCGGACCTCCTCTCCCATTAGATTATATATTGATAGCTTTACTTTTGATGTTACAGGTACGTCAAAACGAAAGGCTGTAGAGGGGTTAAAAGGATTTGGATATGCTGGATGAAACGCAAACTTTTCAGGAACTTCTAAAAAATTGTTTTTTTTCAACTCCAATATTTGAATCTCTCCTGGAATATTTATGTTTCCTGTGGCTGATAATAAATATTCTTCTTTTGTTTCCATATTATTGATTATCCAACTTTCCCCCGGAGTTTTTATATCATAGAAAAATGAAATCTGATCATTTTCAGAAGTAATTTCAATAATTCCATGATTTTTTATTGCTCTTACATTTCCTGTAAAACGTATATCAGCGCCTCCGGGAATCTTTGGAGGTAGCATGTAACTAATGTATTCTCTCTCTGAGAGGTCAGTGCCAAAGAGCAGCTCAGTTCCATTATTAAATCTCAGCAGATTGGTCTCAGGGTTATCTACAAATAAGTTTCTGGTTGCTCCACCTCGGTTCAGAGTAGTTGAGATGTTAATGGAACCCGCTTGGAGCGTTCTCAGCCAATATCCATTTCCAGGCTCTATCATCTCTGACTGAACATATGAACCGTTGTACCCATATATTGTACCCGGGATGATAATTCCTCCCGGATCATTAATCATATTTACGTCTATATCTGTGGATATACCTGAAATAAGATTCCAACCTCCGTTGAGTTCTAGGTTCAATGAGTTGATTGAAGTTCCCGAGATCAAAGATGTTCCTTCTGATTCAAATCTCAGACAATATCCTGTCCCCGGCGTGAGTTCATCCTGCTGAATATAACTTTCATTAAAAGAAAAAAGGGTGCCCTCAATAGACTCAGGAAATACAGATATGACTGAATTGTCTTCTACATTTAACGGTAGACCAACCAGGTTCCAATCAGAAATATATGAAACTTCTATTCCCCCACCGGTTGCCTGTAAAAAACCTGTTCGCTCTAAATTACCGCGATACATACTCCAGAATCCCTCTGATGTTCCTGGTGTCTTAATATCCACAGCAACGATACTTTCACTTGTTCCTCCCAGTAGCTCTAAATCTCCATCTAAATCCATATCACTTACGCTTGGAGAGCTGACAAACGGCAGCTCAAACTCAATGGGTATTGGTTCATAGGAAGAGCCATCCAAGTGGAACACAAGAAACTCAACTCCCCCATTTGTAGTAATTATCTCTGGTAAACCATCGCCCTCTAAATCAGCAAATACCGGAGACCCTAAAACATCAATACCTGTATCTATGGGCCAACCTGATAGAGAATTTCCATCTATATCGACGCCATAAAGAAAACCATCTTCTGAGCCAAAAAATATTGCAGGACCTGAGTCTGTATCTAATATACCAGCAGATGATGGGATGTCGTCTCCGGTTTGAATTTGAAACCTTATACTCCCATCAGAATTTAGAGCATAAAATGAGTTATCACGGGAACCAGCTAAAATGATTTTTGTTCCGTTCGCGTCCAAGACCACGGGAGCAGTTCTAAAGTCGCCGCCTGCTGAAAATGGAAAACCATTTGCTATCGAACCATCATCAAAAACAAGGTATATATGCTCATCATCAGTTCCAAATACAATATCATCTTTTCCGTTTCCGTTAAAATCTACAAGCGCCACTCCTCTCTGTATTTTTTCATCTATCTCAATCGGAAAGTTTTCTACCGCGGTCCCATCATGGTTGATAGCAAATAATTTACCGGGATTGCTGTAGCCACCGAATACAATTTCCTTTTCAGGGTCATCATCTAGATTACCTATTGCTGGAGATCCCATTAAATATTGTTCTGAATCAAAGTCCAGTTCCAAATTGCACTCATCATCCAAAACATAGAGATGCTTACTCTTAGATGTGATGATTATCTCTAGGTCGCCATCTCCATCAATATCACTTATCGCCGGTGAGCCCCAGATCTGATTTCCGGTGTTGAACCAGCATACATCGCTCCCATCTATATTCACAACTCTGAAGTATCCGTTATAATCTCCAAACAGTACTCTTCTACCTGAATCAAAGTGTACTGTAGTTGGTGAAGAGATAACCTGTGATATGGTTTCATAGGGCCAACCATCCTGATATTCGATCAGACCATATTCTACGTCTAGACTGATGGGCTCTCCCTCACCATCCAAACCCACAAAAATAGGTTCAATAATAGTGACCTGCTCTTCAGTTATTCCCTCTGCAATCCACGGCAGCTCAAATAGCACCGTTGTGTCACCCGGAGGAATTCCAATATTTTCAAAAGAAAAAGCTACCAATAGTCCCTCTTCGTTAATAAAGCAGGTATAACCATTTTCCAGAGCTGCTCCGCTCAGAGGATAAATAACTTTTGATGTAACGCTCTCTCCCGCGTCATTATAAAAAGCACTATCAACAGGCGCGAAAAGGTTCTCGGTATCCCCTTCAACTCCAAACTCCATTTGAAAACCAAAAAACTCTACATGTGAAACCATAGATACCTCAATACTGTTGTCATCTGCAAATGAGACCCATAGATTAAGATCATCACAAAAAATCAACGAGCTTGTCAAAAACAAAAGACTGAAATATTTTTTCATCACTTACTCCAGATTACCGAGAAATTATAATAAATGAGGTCATGGAAATATTTGCTAAGTAGCCCCCGGGGTCCGTTATCGTGGGCCAGTAATCATAGCACTGATTGCTTGATGATGCCCAGCAAATTTCATATTCCATCACATTTTCTTCCCCAGGAATAAGATATTCGGTGATATCCACAACATAGGGCTCCACATCCAGACCGGGACACCATCCCTGCCTTCCATAGCCCCAGGTCCCCCACTGATTTGGGATCACTCCTCCAGCTATCTGATCAGTTTGCATGCAGGTTGTATTTCCACCCGCGGTCGGATGAGACTTATCAAAATTATATACACCACCGTTCACACTAAAAAAGTGCCGGGTATTGCAAAACTCAGCACAATTTCCTGTGTCACTTCCCCATCCATGGCCAGTGATATAAGTGGAAAACTCTACCTTCACCGCGTCCTCCGGAATAGAAAAAATTATGGGCTCATGATTATCGTTATAAACAGGGACCCCTCCTGAATAAAATCCTCCTCCGGTCCACATTGGAATGAACTCCTCTCTCATTCCATCCTGGTTTTCACCTTCAAAAAGCCGCAGCTTAATAGTTAAAATTCTATTGGGCCAGCCCCCTATCATAAATTTAAACATCTTAGTCCCACCTGAAGATAACATCGCCATATAGGGAGTGATATCAGTTACCGAGGTTGGCTGTCGGTCAAACGGTGTGATCCAACGCGCTATCTCGTGGCAGCTCCGGTTATAGTTCCAGCTTTCTTCAGGACACTCCTCCTGGGAGACATCATCTAAATATTCAATTGAGTAACATAGCTCATTTTCACTGTCCCAGGAGTAGCCCGCCTCCAGGCACGGCCCCTCTTCCAGGGGATAATAAATTGTTTCGTAACACTGCCCCTGGCATACATAAAAGTGACCGATCCTGTCATAGTCATCACAGCTGGAGTCAAGGTAGCCATTGCACGGTAAATGAGCCTCAATCTCCATTCTTGTAAAGCTTGAGAGAAAATCAGAGTCGGGGAGCTCTACCAGAGTTGATGTGGTCGGGGACCAGCCACCTGAATAGAGAGTGCTATCAAAAACTGTCAACTCATAGTATTCTTCTTCCTCAGTTATAGCATCCCAAACATAGTTATAATAGTGAGCCTCATGTGCAAGATAGTTGACATAGGTTCCGGTGAAACCATTGGGATTACCCAGATATCCAATTTCTTTTAGCTTTTGGAAGCGGTCAATTCCAAGCGCGTAATTTCCGCTCAGAGCTTCTGACAGCCAGCTGTTAAGAGAGTCAACCGGTGTAGGTACAAAATGCAGATGCTTCTTCCAGTGAGTTTGTAGTTCCTCTGACATTGTACTCAAAATCTCATCATAAAACCCCATTACAGTGGTTACATCCTCCAGAGCACTCTCCCGACTGGATAAAAAGAAATAGTGGACATTCATCGGAGAATTATTCAAGAGAGCTTCCCTCTCTCCTGATATCCAAAGTGGCGTGGAATAGTTAACTGATGGGCTGTAATGAATAAAAATATATGATTCTTCTCCGTTCCACTCCTCTTCAAAATTCCAAGTTCCAAATTCTGCAAATTGGGTGCGGTTTACAGTTCCTACAACATCCAGCTCATCAATGACACTATCTTGGTTTACGTCTGCCATATAAAACTGTTCTTCAGTTAAATCAAGATCTCCTGTAGACACTCTGTTGCTCCAGATAACATCCAGAGCATCGGTAACTCCGTCATAGTTTATATCACCTAAAACCTGTGAATTTATATCCACCAGTTGAAATGGACCTGCTGTATCGTAGTAGTGTGTTCCGTAGGGTCCGGGAGAAAATTCTTGTGAATAAACAGGGATATTTATAAGCAAAACAAGTATCAATAGTGTTTTTACTTTATAATTCATTTCTTAGAAATCTTTTTAAGAGTTTGTTTATAGTTGTGTTTCATATAGAGAATTTACTTATTCACAAATTGGGGGATTATTGAAATAAAACATCTCTACAAATTAAAATAATTTAATTGTTGTTTTACAAACAATCTGCTTCAAAATAGTTTTTATAAAATCATATAATGGTTCGACTGATTGGCTCATTATTATAGGTATATAATAGAGCGCGTCACTGGTCTAAAATCTGATCAATAATCTCAACAATATCACCTTCAGGAAATTGAGAGTTTAGATTAAGCTTTGAATAGAAATATCCCTCTTTATCCAGAAAGATCAGGTCTCTATCCTGAGATTCCCAGTGCTCCCAAACGTTATATGTATCACTATCCTTGACAAAGGGAAGAACCCTGCCCTCTACCATAGGAGTCACATCATTTGAATTATTCTTACCAACCCCGATTATGCGCAAATTTGAGCTGTCTCCACCATAACTTAAAAACAGACTATTGAGAGAGCCGAACCGGCTCTGGCATACACCTCACGTCTCAGAATAGGGGAAATAATAGGCTGTTACTTTGCCTCTAAATGTTTCTGGTCCAATTAGCTGACTCCAAGTAGAAGACTCGGGGTTTCTATCTGTAAGCATAAAACTGAGCTGGCATGAGGAGCCATCGCCATTACAGACACCACACTCATCAAAGACAGCTGTGCCTCCCCACTCTCCTGCGCAGTCCTGCAAACAATCATTAGATATATCAACATCACAAATTCCACAGCTATCCAAGCGAGCTTGCCCTCCTTCAACTCCCTCGCAGTCAATATATTGAGGTACGGTCTCCTCTTCTTTGATTTCATCACAGCAAAAGAACAATAAAATAAATGGTAAAAGTATGATTTGTTTCATCTCTTCAATTTACCCTTTCCAAAATATTTAAAAAAGAGATGCTACTTCAATATCTCAATTTTCTTGGTCTGTATAAACTGATCTTTTACCAAATCAAGATCAGTTTGTCATTCACAAGTATTTACACATTCTTCTAAAGTATCAAATGCTTCAACTCCACAGCATCCTGTTATAAATTCTTCACATTTACTGCTATTTTGATTATAATAGTATGTTGGACAAATCCCCTCACAAGGACCTAGCTCAGGCACTATATAGCATTTACTATCTAGTAAATCTATTTTTTCGTCTTTATCCTCACAAGCTAAGAACAAAACTAATGAAAACAGTAAAAGACGGCTCATCTCTTGAAATTAGACAAGAATTATTTTTATTGAAAGAGCTGAACTACTTCAGCAGCACCATTTTCCTGGTCTGCACAAACTCTCCAGCCTTGATCTGGTAAAGATAAACACCCGCTACCGGCTGGTTTACCCATTGAGTCAGTGGCATCCCACTGGACCGACCTAAAGCCCGCGGTCTGTGATGTATTGACCAGCTGTGTAATCTCTCTTCCCAGCATATCATAAATGCTCAGAGTTACAAACGCATCTGATGGAAGGTCATACATG
>CAXRJK010000139.1:0-6122 GCA_964230865.1 Winogradskyella sp. | reverse complement strand
TTCTTTCACAACCTTTGGCATAGCAAAATTGAACTGATCGTTCACCTTAGCCATTGAATGAATATTATGCATGGTAGGATCGCTATTTTTAATAATTAGTTCCTGATTTTTCATTATTCCAAACACATGTGGACTGTATACGCACCCTTTTTGATCTAGAATAACTTTCTCTTTTGGAGTTTCGCCTTTATATGAAATATTTTTGAAATAGACGAAAACATTTTCTAATTGACCTTTGTCATTTAAAAGAAAACTTTCTGCATATACTTTATCCCGATGAGCCGAACTACAGACAGGATCTGCGTCCATTTTCAGAGATTTTTTCTTTGGGGGTTTACCTGAATAGGTAACGGTTCCTTTTAATGTCCCTCCCAAAGCAAGCGAGACCATAAAAAGCATTGTAAAAAATAGCTGTTTGTTCTTTGAAAAAAAGTACATCTTATTTCCTTTAATTATTATAATAATATTTAACCATAGATTAAAATTACTCTATAATTTTGCTCTATTCCAAATGGTACTTACTCAAAAATAATTTGTTTCATTATTTCTCAAAAAAATAATCAGATTGAAGAATTGAACTAGATTTTAATCTTAATTTTTAAGGTGTATTTATTAATCATTATTTCATATTTAATGATGGGTATAACTACCCTTCTGCTAATGCTGACCGGGTTTCAAGGATTGACACAAATTCAATTATTTCAATTGTCTCATCCATCGCTAGGATTGATGACTACTTTGATTTTTGCTTTCACAGAAACATTTACAATAACATTTATATCTGCATTAGTCAAATCTGTAACTCCTATTGTGAGTAAAGATACATCTAAAATTTTATCTGACATTCGGAGTTTAGTTTACAAGCAAGGGATGTTGTCACTTCTCTGGATTACTGTTGTATTTTTATTGGGAGGTGCGGTGGATACAAATCTTCTTCCTCCTTTCTTACATGGGATGATATTTTTATTGGGCTTTGTACATTATTTTTATGTATTAAAGCTTCAACATCAATCTTTTGGATACTGTTTAAACTCAACAGGTGAATCCATAATTTCGGAGGAATAATGAAATGATTATTTTGATTAAATTTACTGATGTACTATCTTGCAAAATGTTTAGAGTTAACCGGCCTATGTGTTATTGGTAGCGGGATGATAAATAATTTTCCTAAATTAATGAATCCAAAGTGGCTCTTGGTGGGAGGGATAGTTTTTGCAATGGGCTGGGTAATTGAAAAATATATATTAAAATAAAGGGATATTTTTGAGAAATGGCAAAGAAATATGATCATTTAAAGGGGATTCCTGAGTTACCGGAAAAACCTAATATAAAAAAGAAACGACCAAAACTGATGGCGGTGGTAGATGAAGATAACTGTACCGGATGTTCTGCTTGTGTTCCGTTTTGTCCTGTGGACTGTATTGAACCAGTACCGAAAGAAAAATATAATATGCCTATTCCCCCGGTTCAGGTACGATTTGATGAATGTATTGGATGTCAGGTCTGCGCTAGAGTTTGTACAAAATTGACTTGGGATGCTATCAGAATGCTACCTATTGATGTATTTGAAGAACGATACATGATGAAAATATCTTGAATTGGAATTCCAATATTTGTTCTATTATTTACATAGTTTAATTAAGCATCAAAGAAGAGAAATATATAGCTTAATTTTTAAATTATTTTTTAAATGAAATTCCTGATTGCTGTAGGAAGCGAAGATTATTCTGGACCCACACTGCGAGTGGGAATGGAAGTTGCCTCTGCATTTAACGCATCTGTTACAGTTATCAAGGTGGGGCCCAAAATAAGTGAGCACTCTGTGTCTCAGGTAAAACTTACCCAAGAACGATTAGAAGAATGGGATTTTGATAGTCCGGGAGTGGAGGTGTTGGAGTGGGCGTTTGGTTTTCTGGCTGAGAATCAATATATTTCCCCCGCAGTTGTCGAGAAAGGCTTTCCTAAGAACACTCTCATTGAAAGAGGAAAAAATCGATCAGAGGTATATTTACAGGGGACAACGGGCTCCGATGTTAGCCTAATTTTGAGAAATGGCGATATCATTTCAGAGCTAAGGGATGAAGTCTCTAGTGGTCAGTTTGATGTTACTATTATTGGTGGGAGCCAAAAAAGACGTATGGCTCACGATTTAATTCAATATTTGGATAGTTCAATATTTGTTGTAAATCAATATGATCACACCAAGCCTTATAAACTACTGGTGGCAGTTAATGATTCTCATAATACTTCCAAAGCAGTAAAATACGGAGTTCGAGTTTCTCAGGCATTTGATGTGAATGTGGACTTAGTCACAGTATCTAGAACCGGTACATTCAAATCAGGATATCATCGTGCAGTAAATAAAGCAGAAAGATTATTAAAGAGGATGAAGGTTCCATATAAAACTCACCTTTTAAAAGGGGATCCTATTGATATAATAAAAAAAACTGCAGGCAATGACCATATCATTGTAATGGGTACTTCCACAAAAAATCCGTTGATTAAATATTTCAGAGGGAGCAAGCCTTTGAAAATTGTGAAAACCTGCCCCTGTCCTGTCCTCATAGTAAAATAAAATCGTAATCCTAGTTTGTTAAGAAACATTATTTTTTGGATCACTCAGAAACGGTGGTTTTTACTATCTATTTTGATTGGTTCAATTCTTTACTTCTTGGAATCTCCTGAAGGACTTTCTATAGAAGGATATAGAACTTTGATTATTGTAATTATGGCAATTATCCTCATCATTTTTGAACCTATTCCGCTTCCCGGGGTTGCACTCATGATGCTGTTTTTGCAGGTATTGCTAGGAATAGATGAACCAAATGATGTAGCAAAGTCCTTTATGAGTGATGCAGTTTTTTTTATAATGGGGTCCTTGATGCTGGCAGTTTCTATAGTGAGTCAGGGATTGGATTCCCGCCTTGCATTAGGTATCATTAGGTTAACGGGGAATAAAACCTGGTGTATTGTGCTTGGGTTTGTAAGCATTTCTGCTTTTTTGTCGTCTTTTATCGGGGAACATACCGTTACTGCAATGATGATGCCTGTAGGATTGACTCTTATTTATAACACAAGTAAAGACAGAGCTATAACTAAAAATTTAGCTCCATTGATCTTGTTTTCTATCGCCTACGGAAGTGCTATGGGTTCAATCGGGACCCCTTCAGGAGGTGGACGGAATGTAATAATGATGGAATACTGGCAGGAATTTGGTTTAGCAAATATCACTTATCTTGGTTGGATGAGGTATTCGTATCCAATGCTTTTGTTAGAAATACCCTTAGCAGTAATCATCTTATGGTTCACCTTTAGGCCCGAACAAAAAGTTTTAGATTCCGCTGTCCGAAAACTGAAAATCCAAGTAGCTAAAAAAGGGGCTATGACTGGTCAGGATATGATTACAATAATTGTTTTCTTCCTTGTATTTTTAGGATGGGTTTTTCTCAGCCATAAAATTGGTCTTGGAATAATTGCCCTTATGGGTGTATTCCTATATCTAGTTCTTGGATTGATACGCTGGTCAGATTTGAACCGAAATACAAATTGGGGAGTTATTCTTCTTTTTGGAGCTGCAGTTTCAATTGGCATTCAAATGAAAGAAACCGGAGCTGCTCTTTGGCTCGCAAATTCTGTTATGGATGCATTAAAAATAATCAGTGAAGATATTTCTGTATTACGATGGGTGATGGCTGTACTGTTAACAGGAACACTGACTAACCTTCTCAGTAACTCCGCAACCATTGCGGTCATAGGTCCGATTGTTTTAAATATGGGAGGTGATCCAATTATTATGGGGTTTTCCACTGCCATTGCATCTGCATTTGCCTATTTAACAGTAGTTGCATCGCCAACCTGCATGATTATCTATAGCAGTGGATTGGTAAAACAATCTGACTATATGAAAGCAGGATGGAAAATGTTTATAATGTCAATTATTGTTCTTTTCATAATGTCCAAAATTTGGACAATTTATTAATTGTACTTACTATTATTAATCAAGCAATTAAGAGAATTCTAAACTTGAGGTCTTTTATAAATCTTCAAAATATATAGGAAGCGAAATATGACAAATAAAACATCAAGCGTCAATCCAACGACAATAGCATACCAAAAAGCAATTGAACACCTTGGTTTAAAACGAAATATTGCAAATGCCCTGGAAATGCCTGACAGAGAGCTTACAGTGGAAGTAGCATTCAAAAGAGACAACGGAGAAGTGGCAAGCTTATTAGGATTTCGAGTGCAACATAATAACACCCGGGGTCCGTTCAAAGGAGGGATACGTTACCACCATCATGTAGATCTGGCAGAAGTGAGATCTTTAGCGACATTAATGACGTGGAAGACAGCCCTTTTGGATATACCCTATGGAGGAGGGAAAGGAGGTATCGCAGTTAATCCAAAAGAATACACTATTCATGAGCTAGAACGGATTTCAAGAAAATTTTTCAGGGCAATTGATCCTATAATAGGTCCCAATATTGATATTCCAGCTCCGGATGTCAACACAAATGCGCAAGTTATGGGATGGTTCATGGATGAATATAGTCAAGCCCATGGCTATACTCCTGCAATTGTAACTGGGAAACCGATTGAACTGGGAGGATCTGAAGGTAGAGAGCATGCAACAGGAAAAGGGACTGCCATAACAGTTCGGGAAAGTGCAAAAAAATGGAATATAGATTTAGAAAGCTCTGAAATTGTGATTCAGGGGTTTGGAAACGTTGGATCATTTACAGCAAAATTTCTTGATGAGTATGGATGTAAAATTATTGCAGTAAGTGATGTAAGTGGAGGTGTTTATAACCCGGATGGTCTCGATATTCCAAGTCTTTTCGAATATAACCGTAAAAATCGAACTATTGATGGCTGTAGGCAAGGGAAGAAAATTAATAATGAAGAATTACTTGCGTTAAAATGTGATTTTCTGATTCCTGCTGCACTAGGAAGTGCAATACATAAAGACAATGTAGATTCTTTAAATTGTCGTGTTGTGATTGAGGCAGCTAATGGTCCGGTAACTTACAAGGCAGCAGAAATTCTTTGGAAAAAACATATCCCTATAATACCTGATATTCTTACAAACGCAGGAGGTGTAACCGTTTCCTATTTTGAGTGGGTTCAAAATCTTCAGCAGTTCAAGTGGGAATTAGAGGAGGTGGATTCTAAATTGGAAGCCAAGATGGTTAAAGCATTTAATGAGGTATATGAAGTAAAAGTGGAGAAAAAAATACCTATGCGGATTGCCTCCTTTATGGTAGCCATAAGCAGAGTTTCACGTTCCTATTCTTTAAGAGGAACCTAATGTTATAGAAATTATTTTGGAAACTCAGATATAATTGAAACGATAGATGCTGTAAGCTTTTCCGCGTAAGGAATGTGGAGAAACTCGTTTGGTCCGTGAGCATTTGAATGAGGACCTAAAACTCCGGTAATGACAAACTGGGCTTCCGGGAACGCATCTCCCAGCATTCCCATAAATGGGATGGTACCACCTTCACCAATATAAAGTGCTTTTTTTTCATACATTTTTTGTGAAGCGTTTTGAACAGCATTTTTAAGCCAAGGCTGTAATGAAGGTGCATTCCACCCGGATGCTGGCTCTTCAAAATTCAAACTCACTTTCGAACCATAGGGAGGATCGGTTGTTAAAATCTTCTCAAGATTTGATTGTGCAATTACTGCATCGAGTGTAGGAGGAAGCCGAAGGGATAATTTTAAGGATGTGAAAGGGCGTAACACATTACCAGAATCTTTTATGAGAGGAAGACCTTCTGCGCCTGTAACACTAAGCATGGATTTCCATGTGTTATTTAACAATAATTCAACAGGATCATCCAAAACTGGGTTACTGTTTTTTATCCATGGAAACGCTCTTACAAAATCATCACCCAATACTGAGATTGTTTCTTTTGCCTGAACTCTCCTCTCTTTTGGAATTTCTGTTGTAAAATCATTCGGACTGATTGTGCCGGTTTTCTCATCTTCAAGTCTAGACAAAAGTTGCCTTGCAATTCGAAAAGAAGAGGGAACAATGCCACTTCCGCCACCTGAGTGTATCCCCTCAGTTAGTATGTCCACTCTCAAAGTGCAACCAATAAGACCACGCAGAGAAGTCG
>CAXRJK010000138.1:0-5492 GCA_964230865.1 Winogradskyella sp. | reverse complement strand
CAGCTTGAACCCTCTTTCAGTTAAATTTTGAATTCCTTGAATTTCAGATTCTTCAATTGGAATTATTTTACCTCCAATCTTTACAATATGGTGAACGCCGTGAGTTTGAACTATTTCAAGATAATTCTTTTTATCAGATTTTACAAAAAGATAACCTTTAAACAATGGTTTTTCAATCCACTTATATCGATCACTCCATTTTCGTTTCACTTTAATAAGAGGTAAGTAAGATTGAATATTTTTTTTATGCAATAGTTCATTCACATATTTTTCATGCCTTGATTTTGTATAAACTGCTATCCAGATATGCATTATGAAATCATATCTTGCACTATTGTCTTTAATAGCTTTTCAAATGACCACCCCATTTCAATTGCTGCCATTGGCATCAAACTCGTTGAGGTCATCCCCGGTAGGGTATTTAACTCTAAAAACCATGGGATATCCTCGTTATCCACTATAAAATCAACCCTTCCATAACTAGAACAACCAAAATGGTCAAATATACTCTTTCCCCTTCTTTTTATTTCATCCGCTAATCCAAAAGCAAGCTGAGGCGAACCTATATAGCTACTTTTTCCCTGTGAATACTTGCATTCAAAATCATACAACTCATGGGATGGGATAATCTCAACCAGAGGCAGAGTTTTATTTCCAACAATTGAACACGCTATTTCTCTTCCCGAAATAAATGATTCAATTAAAACATTTTTATCAAAATTAAAGGCTGAATTTAATGCTCCTTTAAAGTCTGATTGATTTTTCACTACACTCTAACCTATTGTACTGCCCTGAGTATTGGGCTTAACAATCACAGGAAATTGATCTATGATAGGAGCTTCCATATTTCTACTAACCAATTTCCATGACGGAGTTTCATATCCCAATCGCGAAACAAGTGTTTTACTTATGTGTTTATCCATGCCAATACTGGATGGATTTACTCCGGAACCAGTATAAGGGATCTTTAAACAATCTAAAAAACCCTGAACTGTACCATTTTCACCTATACCGCCGTGAAGAGCATTGAAAACAAGATCACATTTGGAGAGCTTAGGAATGGTGGATTCTAAATCATCAAAAAATTCGACACAAACAACATCATATGATAGATTCAGCAATGCTTTTTCAATAGCTTTGCCTGTTTTAATCGAGATTTCTCTTTCCGGAGAATCGCCTCCTAAAAGAATAGCTATTTTCATTTATTTTGTAATTCTAATAGCATTTCTGCACCCTTCATTAGGTCATTTACAGTATACGTAGCATTAATTTCCGAAGCATATTTTTTTACTGTTTTATAGCCAAGGCCTGTTAAAACCAGCATTGTTTCCATATTCAGCCTGTTTCCCGCTAATATATCCTGTATAGAGTCTCCAACCATAAGACAGCGACTAAGAGATAATGACAAATTTTCGGCTGCCTCCATAAACATCCCTGGTTGGGGTTTTCTTCTTTTCGAGTTGGCCCCAGGCAGATCGGTGCAAACATACAGTCCAGAGATAGATATATTCTCATTTTCGAAAGATTCAATTAAATAAGAATGTATTTTCTCCAATTCATTTTTCTCAATAAGTCCTCTCGATACACCTGACTGGTTGGTAACAATACATAAATGGTTTGTCAATGATGATAGTTTTTGCAGAGCATTTATAGTAAAGGGATAAAGCTTAAAATCTTTCAATGAAGAAATATATCCGGGGTCTGGATTAAGAGTCCCATCTCTATCAAGGAAAATAGCATCATATTTAATTGAATTATTATCCATTTTTTATTTCTCCCAATCTAACAGAACTTTTTGTAAAATAATATGCTCCCACGATAACAAAGGGAATAAAACCAACTGCATGAAGAATGATTGCAAATGCTTGAGAAATATCTTTTTCCATACCAAAAACAGAGACCAGTAAATATATTACAACTGCATGATATGTCCCCAAGTATCCGGGCGCAGCAGGAACAGATATGGATAAAGTAGTAGCAATTAACAATAGGCCTGCCTGGTGCCAGTTCAAATCTATTCCGACAGCTAATATAACCAAGTAAACACAGAGAAAATAAATAAACCATAATAAAATTGTGTAATATAAAATGAAATCCTTATTCTTAGTTTGTCCTAGCTGGCTAAATCCATCAATCATATTTAATATAAAGGTAAAAATCTTTTTAATAATGGGATTGGGGATTTTGGTCAAAGCATTATTTATTTTTTCCCACTGCTGTTTTTTTTGACCAATAAGATAAATAATTATAAATGCAGAAAATAATAGAATCAAAATTGTTAATAAACCAGTTTTTAACCACGGTTCCAAGGGATAAATAAACATGAAAAACCCAGCAAATAAAAATAATCCTGCAAAATCAAGAATTCTATCTAAGACGATAGTCCCCATTATTGAAGAGACTTGAAGAGAACAATCCTTTGAGAGAGAATATCCTCTAAGCAATTCCCCAAGACGAAAAGGCAATACACTATTTCCAAAATAACCAATTACCGTTGCACTGAAAAGTGGGGAAATCGGTAATTCTTCCATTGGGCTAAGTAATAACTGCCACCTTTTTGCTCTGACATGGATACTGAAGATAAACAGTACGAACACAAATATAATAAATAAATGATTCAGATTTTGAAAATGCAGCCATAATTGATCTGAATCCAAATTTTGAAAAGCGTAGTACAACCCTACAAGACTCAAAATAGCGCCAATTAATAGGTTTATTTTTTTATTCACGAAAATCTATAACCTCCCATCCTGTAGTGTCTGGAATTATTTCTGAAAGTTCAGCTAAGTTATATATATTTTGTTGAAGATTTAATTTAAAGTATTCGTCTTTACTAAAATTTATGTTAATCTGACTGGGAAAACAATCTTTGTCAATTTCTATTCTCCCAGATATATCATAGTCTTTCATAGATATATAAATAATTTTATTTTGGCCAATTTTATCCACTTCATCAATTATAAACTTGTTCCAATCTCCATTCAAAACAGAAATGAGATTAAACTCAGAATCATTGTAGTAATCAATTACAACCTTTTCCTGATGCTTATAAAATGTATAAAATAATGTGTCATCTAATAGCAAAATCATTTCAGGAAGACGGATGGCTAAATTAAGATTATTCTCAATAAAAAAATCAGCGTTGGAATTTTTATGATATCCCATTTGACGGTGTTCAATTTTCAATAAATAATTTTCAGGTTCTCTGTAAAGAATTTGATATGTTGAATCTAATATGGATGTCCCACCGTACATAACGGTACAGAATAATCCAATTATCAAACCCAAGTATTTGTAAAAATGACTCAATCGGAGATTATTTCAAGATAGGATTCATCCACCAATACTTCTCTGGCTTTACTACCGGTAAAGGGACCCACAACTCCAATTTTCTCCATTTCATCCATCAACCGGGCGGCTCGGGAATATCCAACTTTTAATCTTCTTTGAATGAGTGATATTGATCCCTGTTGATGCATCACCACTAATTTAATTGCCTCAGATAGCATTTCATCCTGCACATCGCCACCTATTGCTAAATCACCTGAAGTATGATCTCTAATACTGGGAAGGGTAAACTCCTTTCCTTCTGGCTGGATGACAATATGATTCATAATTGATTCAATTTCCTTAAGTGAAAGATATGCATTGTGGAGACGTATCGGTTCAGCAGAACCCAAGCCTATAAATAGCATGTCACCCCTTCCAATGAGTTTCTCTGCTCCGGTAGTATCAATGATGGTTCTTGAATCAATTTTTGATGCAACTTGAAAAGCAATTCTTGATGGAAAGTTTGCTTTTATCACACCTGTGATCACATCCACAGAAGGACGCTGAGTAGCAATAACCAAATGAATGCCTACCGCACGAGCTAATTGAGCAAGCCTTGCAATAGGTGCTTCCACATCTTTTGCACTCATCATCATTAAATCGGCGAGTTCATCTATTACCAAAACTATGTACGGCATCAAGGACTGCTTCTCTTTTTTCATTTTTTTATTATATTCACTTATATTTCTGACAACTGATTCTGCCAAAATGGAATATCGGTTATCCATCTCTTTTTCCAATCCTCGCAGAGCAAGGATAGCATTATCTGTTGTAGTTACAATGGATTCATTGTAGTCTTCTGATCGTATAAGAAAATATTTTTCTAGAGATCTATACATTGTCATTTCAACTTTTTTGGGATCGATAATTAAAAATCGTACTTCTTCCGGTTTTGCTCTATATAACAGGCTGCAAACAATTGTATTCAAACAAACAGATTTTCCTGAACCGGTAGTACCTGCAATCAAGAGATGAGGCATATCTCCTAAATTTAAGGTTTCAATCTCTCCTGATGTATTTTTTCCGATTGCTAATGTTAAAAGAGACTTACTTCCAGCAAATTTTTCTGAATTTATAATGGACTTATAATAAACTAACGCTGGATTGCGGTTGGGTATTTCGATACCAACAGAAGACTTTCCTGGGATTGGAGCTATCACCCTTACTCTGCTGGCTTCCATTACCCTCGCTAAGTCATCTGATAATTGAACAAATTTATTTACCCTTACTCCCTCAGCAGGCTCCACCTCAAATAAAGTGATTACTGGTCCAGGATGAACATTGACAACTTTCCCCTCTACTCCAAATGTCGCTAAAGACTTTGTTAAAAAATTAGCTCTTTCCAATAATTCATCCTTACTCACTCCATCTTGGATATTAACAGGTGATTCCAATAAATCTGTTGTGGGAAGTTGATAATCTCTTCTGGGCGTTTTTCTCTCTTCTACTTTATCTAATTCAACCTCACTTTCAACAACCATTTCTCCCACTTCAATTTCTTCCTCATCATTAGCACTATTTAAGTTTGATATATAAATATTTTCTGGTTGAATTTCGGGCTCGTTTGTTTGCTCAGCTTGCTCTATTTCACTCTTTTCTTCAATTTGAGTTTTAATGTTTTTTTCAATCGGTCTAACCTCTTGCGTTTTGGGCTCATCTATATTTATTTCTTTATTTTCTTCAATTTTTGAAATTAAATCCTGGGTGTGTTTTTGTTTGTCGTTTTCCTTTTTACTAAATTTCCTATTTAACTTCAATGTACTCCATTTACTTTGTAGCCATTTACCGGCAAGTTGAAAAGGATGATAAAAACTCCATGAAAAATACCCTCTGATTAATAACAGCCAACCACCAACAATACTGACTGAAATCCCAACGCTACCCAAAAAATCATAAAATAAATTGGCAACCGCCCAGCCAGTAAAACCTGAATATAATAGGTGTGGCGGATTTCCGTCAGTCATCCAAATGACTATCTGTCCTAAAGAAACTGAAACCATCAGCATTACACCAAATAGATATAATGATATTTTGTAAAGCTTACCCAATTGTCTGTGACTGAACATCCACCAACCCCAAATAAACCCTAAAAGAGGAATAAAAAAACAGAATAACCAAATCCTAATTTTATTAATATATGAGAAACATAAATTCCTACTATT
>CAXRJK010000137.1:0-7999 GCA_964230865.1 Winogradskyella sp. | reverse complement strand
GGACTGGGAGTTGAAGTTGTTTATAAAAATGGTATCTTTAGCCATGGCTCTACTCGCGGAGATGGAGTCACGGGCGAGGATATATCTCTAAATCTACGGACAATTCACAGTCTGCCTTTGAAACTGAGAAGTGAGGAGATTTCTGTCCCAGGTCTTTTGGAGGTGAGGGGAGAGGTTTTTATAACAAAAGATGGATTTAAAGAGCTAAATAAATCAAGGGAAAAACTGGGAGAACCTATATTTTCTAATTCCAGGAATGCGGCCTCCGGAAGTGTTCGACAGCTGGACCCTGCTGTTACGTCTAAACGCCCTCTATCAATAATTTTTTACCAACCAGGAGTTGTAAGGGGAGCATCCTTTTTATCTCAAAAGGAATTTATTGACTCTGCAAAAAAATGGGGGTTACCGGTCAGTGCTTTCGCTAAGAGGCTTAAGGGTATTGATAAGCTGATTGAGTATCACAATAACCTCGAATTAAAACGCGATACCCTTCCATATGAAGTTGATGGGACTGTATTAAAAGTGAACTCAATCAACCAACAAGCTATTTTAGGCCATAGAAGCCGTTCTCCTCGCTGGGCAATAGCTGGAAAGTTTAGGGCAAAACAAGCCACTACAACTATAATAGACATTGGTGTTCAGATAGGGAGAACTGGCGCAGTTACACCAGTGGCAAGACTTAACCCGGTGGAAGTTGGTGGGGTTACAGTTTCAAATGCTACACTTCACAACCAGGATGAGATTGAGAGGAAGGATGTTCGTGTAGGGGACACAGTATTTATAGAAAGAGCGGGGGACGTAATTCCAAAAGTAGCAAAAGTAATTTTCGAAAAAAGACCCGCAGAGTCTGAACCATATATATTTCCCAAAAACTGTCCCGACTGCAGTCAGAGGCTGTTTAGACCTAAAGGTGACACCATTTTTAGATGCCAGAATATTTCTTGTCCAGCACAGATAAAGGGTAGGATTCAGCATTTTGTGTCTAAAAATGCCATGAACATAGATGGGCTAGGACAAAAAATTGTGGAACAGTTGGTTGATGAGGGATTACTAAAGTCTTTTGAAAATATTTATTATTTAAAGAAGGAGAATCTTGTCGAACTAGAGGGTATGGGTGAGACGTCTACCAACAAACTACTTAAAGCGATTGAAAAATCAAAGCGAACTACATTTTCTCGGTTTGTCTTTGCGCTTGGGATTAGAAACGTAGGGGAGCATATTTCCAAGGTTTTTGAAAAAGAATTCAATGGGAACCTCGACAGTTTTATTTTAGCATCTTTAGATGAATTAGAAAATATTCAAGAGGTTGGCCCGATATCAGCTGAACACATAGTACAATTTTGGGAAAACCCCAAAAACAGAAAAGCTGTTGAAGAATGTTTACTTGCGGGTGTACACTTTAAAAACAATTTGACTTCAGATAATAATTTGCCACTCGCAGGTGTTTTTTTCGTGTTTACAGGCTCTTTGAAGAAATTTACACGGAGTGAAGCAAAGAGAAAGGTTGAGGAGTTAGGAGGAAGAACTTTAAGCTCAGTTAGTAAGAAAGCGAATTATCTAATAGCGGGGCCTGGTGCAGGCTCAAAAAAACAAAAAGCAGAAAAGTTGGGTATTAGAGTTTTGTCTGAAATTGAATTTTTGAAGTTGATAGGAACATAATATTGTATTTTTTAATTATCCGATATAAAATATAATTTACATTTTTCGTGCGACCGCATTATTAATTTGCTCATCCAAACCCACGGCTCGCGGGTGTCGAACAGCGTGGCTTTTCACAGGCTGGCTCAAAGGATGTTCCTGTAGAAATTGCTGGAGCAGAAAGTTGTCTTTCCGCATTCTCCATACCACAATATGGGCAGGTAATATTTTTGTCACGCATTGAACTCGAAAAAACAAGCTCCTCAAATAGCTTGCTACAGGAGCGGCATTTGTAGTCATACATAGGCATAAGATCAAGCTCTATATTTTATTTAATGCTGATCTAATAATCTCATTTACTTTATGAGCAAGAGCTGAGATTTCATTGTTTTTAAAACTTTTGGACATAATAGTAGCATCAAAAGCAGTTATAGCCGTAGTACCATCGTCATTCTCCCATATAACAACGTTGCACGGCATAAACAGACCGACACCTTTGTCGCTGCTTAGTGCCTCCAGAGCAAGGCTGGGGTTACAAACCCCAAGAATAGTATATTTATTGAAATTTACATCAAGCTTTTCCTTGAGAGTTTCTTTGACGTTTACTTTAGTTAAAACACCAAACCCAACTTCACTTAGCACACGCTGTGCTCGCCGTTCAACCTCCTCAAAAGAATCATTAATAATTTGTTGATATCCGTATTTCAAGTTTATTTCCATAAATTAATAGATAGAAATTAAAAATATTATTAGTGATTACCCACTCCCTATGGATAAGCTTTCAAGCTTTTTTCTCAATTCAGAAATTTCAAAAAGTATTCCAGAGACATCAGACCCTTCTCTCTCTTTTTCCCGCAATCTAATTCTTGCCTCATCAATACTTCTTTTCACTGAACCAACTTTCAATGAGTTCACACAGTCTTGTATTGTTCTGTCAACTTCGTCTGTTTGATATAAGCTCAGCAGTATTTCTGCTACCACCTCCCGCTCCTCTTTAGATTCAAACAGCTGAATAACAGAGCTATAATTAAAATCTTCGTAATTACTGAAAAAAAACTGTGCGAGTTTCTTTAAAATGGGAGACGTAAAATATTCTATCTTTACTGAATTGCGGACTTGTTGACGTACGTCAAGACTTTCTCCAGCTAAAAGTTTTACTAGCTCTAGCTGTGCCTTTTCATTTCGAGATGAAAACTCTTTTCTCTTATTTTTTTCATGTTTTTTTACTCTCCACTTCTTTTCTTTTTTACTCTCTTTTTCTGCAATAATCAAGAGGTCTCTCTCATTTACTTTCATTTCATCTGAGACTAAACGTAACATTTCATTTCTGAAAATCCTGTCCTGTATTCCAGCCACCTCTTTAACAACCTCTCGAAGGAAGTTAGATTTTTCTGCAGGAGACATATTTTTTCCCTTAGACTGGTGAATATGAAAATTAATGATTGGAATGCCTAAATTTAATTTTTCTTTAATGTTTTCCACCCCCTCTTGACGAATCCAATCATCAGGGTCAAGACCATCTGGGACGGGGATAATAAAAGGCTCCATACCGCCTTTCATTAACATATAGCCCGCCCTAACTGCCGCGTTTTTTCCAGCACTGTCTCCGTCATACATTAGTAATACTTTCTGTGCTAATTTTTTCATTTGATATACGTGATTTTCTGTGAATGCGGTCCCAGCTACTGCGATTATATTTTTAATTCCCCCTTGATATAGTTGCAGAAAATCCATATACCCTTCCACTAATATAGCAGTCTTTTCCTGCCTAATCACTTTTTGAGTTTTATCCAAACCATAAAACACCCTGCTTTTTGAGTATAAGACTGTTTCTGGAGAATTCATATATTTAGCAGGATCTTTACTGTCCATGGTTCTTCCCCCAAAAGCAATTACCTGTCCACCAGAATTGTGAATGGGAAACATAAGACGATTTCTAAATCGATCAAACACACCTTTTTCAGTTTTGGTAAACAACCCAGATTTATCTAAAATATTTCCAGAAACTCCGTTCTCACGTGATAATTTTAAAAGACGGTCCCATTCCCCTGGAGCAAACCCCAGTTGGAACTCTTTTATTATTGTTTCAGAGAGTCCCCGCTTTTTAAGATAAACAACCACCTGTTTTCCTTCGGTAGAGCTCAATAAATTCCTGTAAAAATTTGATGTGGAGGTATGAAGATCGCGCAGTCTTTGCAGCTCTTCCTGATTTTGGATATTTCCACTAAATTTGACCTCTATTCCATATCGCGAACCAAGCGATTGAACTGCCTCTACAAAGGTCATTTTTTCATATTCCATAAGAAAATGAAACACGTTTCCTCCCGCATGACATCCAAAACAATGATAGATTTCCTTCGCCGGTGCGACGCTAAAGGATGGGGTTTTTTCATCGTGGAAGGGACAAATCCCAAAATAATTCTGACCTCGTTTTTTAAGATTTACAACCCCCGATATAATGTCTAATATATTTGCAGCCTGTCGTACCTGCTCAATAATATCTTGAGAAATTTGATTCAAAGCCTCTCTCCTGCGGTTTTTGGCGAGAGCCAAGTTTCGATAAACTCAGTCCCCCTTTTCACTGGATCTTCCCAACCGAAATACAGACAAATATTTTTTCTTAAATCTGAAAGTTTAACAGCGTATTTAAAGTTTGACTGAACAGCTCTGGTCCATGTTGTATTATTAAACAACTCAAGACTCCAGATGACCATGGCAATAATAAGTACCCCTTTTATAAATCCTGTGGTTACTCCTAGCCATTGATTTAGTTGAGATAGCCCCACAGTTGAAATAAAAAACTCTAAGACTTTAAAAACTGCCTTAAAAATAAAAAGAGAAGGAAAAAATAGAAATGAAAATGCAATTGAAACGATAACATACCCATGGAAAGGTAGCCACCCTGATAGGTGTTCACTTAAAGCGATATACCATGACATAGAAATAAGGATTGCGCTAGCTAGACCAACAACAAATCCTATTTCACTAATGAGCCCATTTTTAAATCCACGAAAAGCAAACCATAAAAGTACCAGCCCTGATAAAATATCAAGAAAAGTCATACTTTTATGAAAGGAGCTCTCTTACAATTTTCTGGGCAGTTTTGCCATCGATAAGCCCTTTCCCTGCTTTCATCACCTGAGGCATGACTTTACCTATATCTGAAAATTTAGAGGCACCAGTTTCTATAATGATTTGACGAACCAACTGTTTTACAGACTCACCATCCATCATTTTTGGCAAATAGCTCTCAACAACCCCGAGCTCATTTTTTTCATTTTGGACCAAGTCATTTCTGCCACCATTTTGATACATTGCCATTGCCTCTTTTCTTTGTTTTGCAAATGTTCTTAGCTCTTTCAATTCATCTTCCTTGGATAATTCATTTTGTTTATCTATTTGTTTTGATTTTAAAATTGAAAGAATGGTTCTTAGGGTTGCGGTTTTTTCTTTATTTCCTGATTTCATAGCAGAGTACATATCATTTTGAATACGATTGTAATAATACATAGATATAATCCTTATGTTTGGTCAATTCTTTTCATAGCCATGAGAAGTTGGTCCTGATTAGTTTCAAAGCCAATGAACCTGCGACCCATTTTTTTTGAAACCGCACCGGTTAATCCATAACGGGTGAACGGATCCAAAACCCAACTTAATTTAAAACTGCTTGCATCTAATATTCGATTAATAACCTTTTCTGGAATGTTATTATTCAGTGGATTAGATCCGCTGTCATCTAAAACATCTCCCCAGAAATTATTCATCTTATTTGGTATATAATTTTCATTTGATGAAGGAATAATATCTCCTTCAAATAGAAACTCTTCAGATTTGGTAGCAAACCATATATCACTATGAACATTTTTCCATCCCCGGTGCTGACTTTCACTGTTTTCATAATGATTTCTCCATGTAATCCGAGATTGAACATGAAAATATTGTGAGAGTAGATTGTGATACATTCCTGAATTTTTCCAATTGCACAAAAGATAAATTGACCCGGTCACTCTTAAAACTCTATGAGACTCCGCTAACCAACCTTCGTTCCAATTATAAAACTCACCTAGGGTGAACTGTTCTCCCGTACCTATACCCTCTTTCACAGGGTCAATAGGCGGAAAGGCAATTACAATATCTATAGACCTATCTGGAACTCGCGAAAGCCCATCTCTAGCGTCAGCAAGATATAAACCGTCTTCTAGTTTTTCGCCATCAGAAAAAATATCATCTACTGTTCGAACTGCGGGAAGATAACGGTTAATTTCAGAGATAGTTAATCCTTGAGATTCGTTAAGTGGATCACTGAACAGGAGGTTTTGGGATTCTTTTCCTTTCATAGCTATAACTAAATTTATTGAAAGAATGAATAATATAGTGATAATTACACTAGTATATTTTTTACTTGTTAAAATATATGATATTTATGAATTTTGTATATGAAAAGAAAAAAAATAAAAGTACTTTTCGTCTGTACAGGGAACTCCTGCAGGTCACAGATTGCAGAGGGTCTTTTACGATCCAAAGCAGGAGAGTGCTTTGAAGTGTACAGTGCAGGGTCCCACCCTAGCCATGTCCATCCCATGGCGATAGAAATTATGAAAGAAAAAGAGATTGATATTTCCAACCACACCTCAGACCATGTAGACAATTATTTAGAGTTTGGAATTGATGTTGTCATTACAGTTTGTGACTCAGCAAATCAGTTATGCCCCACCTTTCCTGTGAATGTGAAAAAAATCCACTGGAGCATAGAAGATCCGTTTAGAGGATGGACATATGAAGTCAGTCAATTAGATTCATTTCGAAAAACCATGGAAGATATAGAAAAAAAAATAACAATTTTTATTAAAGATAGCCTTGATAATTAATTTTTCTTTCTTCCATAACTTTACTCTTTCCCTATATATTGTACGCAGAAAATCGTGAGAAATATTCTAAATCTATTTGTGTTTTTTAGTTTTTCTTACAGCCAAACTGTCATTGGAGAAGGATTGTCTGGACAGGAGTTGTGGGACTATGTTACAGAAAACTATAAAACCACTACAACGCTTGGATACACCAACTGCAGGGACGTAATGTATTCAGAGATTGATATAAAGGATGGTAATCAGCTTACAGGTGTTTACAGTGGATATACAATTACACTTGACTTATCACAAGACCCCAGTAGCAATGCATACGAACAGGGGATTAACTGTGAACACACATTCCCACAGAGTATGGGTTCTAGTGGTGAGCCTATGAAAAGCGATATGCACCACCTGTTTCCAACAAAGTCAAATGTGAACTCATCTAGAGGGAACGACCCATTTGAAGAAATCCCAGATCAGGAAACACATGTATGGTACAGAAATGAATACTCACAACCTGATGTTCCAACAGAGTTTATTGATGAATATGCTGAAAAATATAATCCACCAAATCAAAGTGATGAACGATTTGAGCCAAGAGAGGAACAAAAGGGGAATACAGCAAGAGCGATGTTTTATTTTTATGCAATCTATACAGATGTTGCGGATGATGATTTCTGGGAGATTCAAAAGGAAACATTGATGGATTGGCATTACTATGATGAAGCAGATGAAATAGAGACAGAAAGAACTTGGAAAATTGCGGAATACCAAGATGGAATACCCAATCCATTTGTTCTTGACTCTACACTCGCCAGACGAATATGGTATCCACAATCAAACCTTATTGTTGAGTACTATGAAGGATGGAATTTAGTTGGATTGCCACTGTCAGTAGAGGATAGCAATTACCAGACACAATTCCTCAATGCTGTGGTTGGAACGTTATACAGTTATAATTTAGTTTATGAAGAAGAAATAAATCTTGAAAACGGTAGCGGTTATTGGTTAATGATAAATGGTAATAATGAAAATGTATTTTTAGGTGAACCACTAACAGAATTAAATATCAGCTTAAATGAAGGATGGAATCTGATAACAGGAATAAGCTCACCTGTTCAGGTAGAAAACATAATTGATAACGGTGAAATAATTTTTGATGGTTCGATTTTTGGTTTTGATGGTGTATATCAGGAAGCTGTATACCTATCAGCAGGAAAAGGTTATTGGGTAAAATCAAATTCGAGCGGTATAATAACCATTGTTTCAGATTAATCTAGTGAGAGTTCACAGGCCTTCGCTTTCAGACTTTGAAAATGTGCGAACGGAATCCTAAACCAACCCCTTACTGTTTTATCAAAAACTGGAGATAAGTTATACTGAAGCGATAGCTGTAGATGCTTAACAGCATTAAAATCCGTAGCCTATACGTAGGTTCAAACCTCCAAAATGATCTTGACCAGGGACAACATCTTTTGAGAAGGTATGGCGGTAAAAAAGAAAAGTAT
>CAXRJK010000136.1:0-4469 GCA_964230865.1 Winogradskyella sp. | reverse complement strand
CAATATATTTTGTAAATCAATATAAATTCTTTTAGTTACTGCTTCTTGAAAAATTCCTACATTTCTAAAACTGACAAAATAATATTTTAAGCTTTTCAATTCTACGCATTTCCCTCCATCAGGATGGTATTCAATTTTAATGTAAGCAATGTCAGGGAGACCACTGAACGGACACACAGCACTAAATTCATCTGTTTCAGTTAATATTAGTTGATTGGGGCTATCAAAACTGAACGTTTCAAGAATTTCAGGGTTTACGTGGGACTCATCTAAATACTCGAAACTTCTTCCTTCAGCTTCAGGCATGATTAATTTTTTCTCAATTTCATGATATGAATTTAGAAATACTTCATAACTTTAGTATAGCTCTGAAAAATATTCCTTACAACAATTCATGTATTAACAAGCAGTGATCGAACATAGCAAAAACTCAGTTAGAAATCTAATTCATCTCTTTCGATCCAATGCAAATCCAGAATTGGCAGTACAAATGTCTAAATATATGAAAAGTGAGTTTCCATTTTTTGGGATAAAAAGTTCTGAAAGGAGGGCAATTTCAAAAAATTGGATGAGTGAAATTCAAATTTCAACTGAAGCTGATTTATTTAAAATAGTAATGGAGTTATGGAAACTGGACAAAAGAGAGTTTCAATATGTTGCATGCGATCTACTGAAAAAATATAAAAAGATTCTAACTGAGAATGCTCTGAAACAGTTAAAGTATTTTATCTATACTAAGTCATGGTGGGACACAGTTGATGTTTTAGCATCTCATCCTGTAGGGCAAATTGTACTGAAATTCCCAGCATGTAGTCAGACAATGTATTCTTGGATTCGTAATAAAAATATGTGGGTTCGAAGAGTAGCAATTCTCCATCAGTTGAGTTTTAAATCACAGACCGATGAAAAAAAATTATTTAAATTTTGTGAAAAATGTATCAATGAAAATGAGTTTTTTATTCGTAAGGCTATAGGCTGGGCTCTTAGACAGTACAGTTATACTAACATGGAAGCCGTAGTTAAATTTGTCCGAAAGAATGAAGAGAGACTTTCTCCTCTGAGTAAAAGAGAAGCGTTAAAAGGTTTTAAAAGACTAAAAAATAATATGTATTGAAAGATCCACTGATTATTTCATCAATATAATTTTTTGATTTATCTTTTTTCCATTCCCTTTAATAAGGACAAAATACATTCCACTGGAAAAATCTTTTGCATCCCACTGAATGGAATAATTCCCCAAAGTAAATTGTTTGTTTATAAGTTCTTCAACTAGTCTCCCCTGAATATTGTAAACAGATACATTTACGTCCATTTTTTCAGGTACAGCAAATCGAATGGTTGTATTTGAATTAAAAGGATTGGGATGTGCAGGGAAAAAAGCAAACTTCGTGGGATGTTGAAGAGAACTAGACTTTCTCAATAACCATTCTTCAGTGTTTGAATCTAAAGTGAATTGAGTCCCTCCGCTTAGATAGAATCCTCTTTCGACTTGTTGGCTGGTGGATTGATTTGAAATTATTGGGATAATTTCCCAAGTTTCTCCATTTTTTATTTCATAATCAAAAATAAGCGGACTGCCATCATTCATCATTTTTATCAGACACTCATCGGTTGAGCATAGTTTGGAGTCCCCTGAAAATCGAATATCTTTTCCTCCTGTGGGTGGCTTTGGCGGTAACAAATAACTCAACGGATTTTCAACTTCAATAGGGTTACCAAAATATAAAACCATGTGTTCAAGTGTTAATGTATTCAGATAACTAGGAGGTGAAAATAATTTAGCACTTAAAGAAGATTGAGCTGATGAAATTGTGATCTCTCCTGAGGACGAAGCATTTACCCAATAACCTTTCCCAGGAAACAAACTGTCAGAATTAAAATAAGTTTCATCAAACCCATACCACGAACCCTGGATTACAATTTCATCAGAATCAACTATATCATAGACCGAAATAGGAGTTGTGACACCTGAAATTAAATTCCATCCTTGATGTAAGGTAATAATCAAATTATGGATTGAATTACCTGTAATAAAATTAGAGCCATCTTCATCGAAATAAAGCCAGTACCCATGCCCCGGTATTAAATAATCTGTTTCAAAATAAATTTCATCAAAACCAAATAATGTTTCCGATACGCTGCTTGGAAAGATGATCTCATAGGATAAACTACCAGTATTCATAGGCAATCCTATCAAGTTCCAACCTGCCAAATAACTTATCTCTACAGAGCTGGTTTCATTGTTATTGGAAGTCCCGGGTGATGGAGCTTGAATATCCCATTCATCTGCTCCATCAGAAATACGACCGAAAGAAATGTCTGATTCCTGCTCCCCAAAAGATAATGAATCATAAATTGTATATCCGTCCGTCTGTACCAGAATCAAATATTCACCTTCTGCATTTAATTTGAAATTGGTATGTAATAACCCCTGTTCTTCATCGTCATCACACCAGATAAGCAAATGCCCCTGTGAAGGAATTAATGTCTCAGCAGGTATCATCCACTTTGTCAAATTATCAGGATTATCCGTCAAATACATCCCGCCAATATTCGCTAATTCATTTCCTGGATTATATAACTCTATCCAATCATCAAATTCTCCTTGTTCGTCAAAATTAGTTGTATCATTAATGGCAAGAAATTCATTCAGAATAACTTCATTTTCCACAATTTCTGTAGCGGTTAATTCAATCAAATTGTGTCTCGGAAATAAATTGGATTGACCATTGCTGTCCTCACAATGAATTTGAAAATATCCGGGTGAATATCCCATTGATGGTATTGCTCCAATCCATCTATCAGATTCTTCCACTATTTTTGTTTCTTCTACCGGTGAAAAAAACATGGGAATTATTTCTGGTTCAGAGTCAGCAGTTTCATAAAAATAAATTGAGACCGATTGGAGCCCCATGCTACCAAAAACAGATGCTTGAATAAAAATACTGTCTCCTATTTCTAGATGTTCAGGTGACCAAGAATAATCATAAACAACAGGGGGAGCACCGGTAAAAAGAGGCGGGTTGATAAGAGATTCCATTCTCAAATTGACAAATTCTCTGATTCCTCTTTTTACATGTAGATTTTGAAAGTGATCTTCTGAAAATGAATTGTGATAATCTTCCATGGTGAAACCATAATCGTAAGTTCGATATTCATCAATTTCCACCCACGGATCCATATTAATTTTTAAGTTATCCATTCGGTCTTCCCAGTGGGATAATTCAAAAATATTGGTTGAAATAAAATCAATAAAATGAGCATAGAGATCCCTATATTCATCATGTTCCATGAGCCGCTCAGCAAGAGGACGTCCATCGCCATCTATGATAGGAAAATTAAACGGGTCTGTTTCAGTCCAGTCAATCTCAAACCAGTCTATCCCAATCGAATTATCATAATCATATGGGACCCAATAGAACCGATCTTCATCAGGTTGGTGATATAAATAATAGTTATTTCTGAGAAACCAGTAATCATCCCAATTCCCTGTTAGAACATTTACAGCAAAATATTTTAGAACGCTGGCAACATCTAAAACTGCTTCCAGTGAATCAGGGAATGTGTCCCATGGTGTTTGGTTAATGATTCGAATCAAACGTGCAATACGAGAGTAATCATACTCTTCCTTGTTTGTCTTTAACTCATAGGGACGTTCTTCATCATAATAAGGATGGTAATCTCCTGGGTTGTTACCTCTATAATTCAAGTCCGCAGGCCAAAGACATTTCCACAAATTTCCAGAATCATCTGAAAAATTCTTTTCCAGAAATTCTTCATCAATATGTTCTACCGAAATATACAATCCATAAAATACTTCATTTATAAAAACTGCAGTGTGGGTGGAACGAGACGCTGCCATCCCCAAATCCTGATAAATATCCCAGCAAAGTTTGCTTCGGATAATGGAGGGATCATTATGCTCTCCATTAAGGTTTAGTTTTTCTACTCCATAAAAACTGCGCCCTTGTTCAAAATGATTAAAATCCAGTTTAAAGGATTTTTTAGCTGAAACTCTTGAGGTATTACCCCGAAGACGAAATCCTACATTGTTAAGAGTTTCATCAAACCATTCAGACATATAACGAACTGTTACAGGATGAATTGAATCGCTATGAACATTTTCATATATCCAGTCTAACCTTAGTGAGTCAATGGTTATATAGACTTCATCCACTTGTTCATCATCATACAGCTTCCAGCTATCATCCTGTGAAAAAAGTATAGAGTTAATACTGAGGATAAATAATATAGTTTTAAGCATTTTTATTTTGCCAAAAATAAACCATGACTAAATGGCTGAAGGTGAAGCGTCATATTTTCCCCGGTCATCGAATATGGGATGTTATTGTTCAATCTACTCCAACTTGAAATCGGTATAGGGCATTCAAATGAAATAGAGTGTCTCTGTTCACTCTGATTTATAGCAACCAAGATGATCTCATCAAAATAAACTTTAAAGTAAGCCC
>CAXRJK010000135.1:0-11851 GCA_964230865.1 Winogradskyella sp. | reverse complement strand
GAGTGTAAGATTTATAACTTAGCAGGATTTTATATAGATACAATTACAGTTGATAATCCAATCCCGGGAATGGTAAATGAAATTATTTGGGATGTATCTAATATAGAATCTGGTATTTATTATATCAATTTGACGGCTAATGATAATAACACAACTCAGTCAAAATTAATAAAAGCTGGAATTGTCCGCTGATCCAATAGCATATAATAATATAGTTTAAGTGATAAATACTAAGTGTTAATATAATGTCAATAACAAATATATATTATAAAGCAGTGTCGATAGTCTTTATAGTTTTTTCTATGTGTTTTTCGCAGGTTCATTATAATCACCCTGAATTAGTTTGGCAAACTTTTGAAACGGAAAATTTTAAGATTCATTTTTATGATGACACTGAATCCTCAGCAAGGGAAGGCGCAGAAGTAGCAGAAAGAATATTCCCATATATCACAAAATTATACAGTTATAAGCCCACTGAAAAAACCCATATAATTTTTACTGATGTGGATGATATCTCTAATGGTGCAGCATACTATTATGATAACAAAATTATTATTTGGACATCTCCATTAGATTTTGACCTAAGGGGAAGTCATCGTTGGCTTCAAAATGTCATCACCCATGAGTTCACACATATCGTTTCAATTCAAAAAGCTATGAAATATGGTCAAAATATTCCTGGAGGTTATCTTCAATTTATGGGATACGAAGATATCAAGCGTAAAGATGTTCTATATGGCTACCCTAATACTTTAATTAGTTATCCAATCCCCGGAACAGTTGTGCCACCATGGCTCGCTGAAGGAACCGCTCAATATATGTACGATAGTGCTGACTGGGACAATTGGGATACACATCGAGATATGATATTGAGAGATCGTGTCCTATATGATAATCTACTTACAATAAACGAAATGAATACTTTTGGAAAAACTGGGATTGGAAATGAGTCCATTTATAATGCAGGATATGCGCTATGTAAATTTATTGCTGAAAATTATGGTAGTGGCTCACTTAGAATGATCATGGATGAATTATCAAATCCTTTTAGCTACTCGGTTCATTCAGCAATAGAAAGTACTTTAGGTATTAATTCTCTAGACCTATTCACTGAGTTTAAAAATGACCTAGAAGATAAATATTCTGCCTCATTAGAGTTAATCAAAAATAATGAACAAGCTGGTAAAATAATTATATCTAAAGGAACTTCCAATCTCTATCCAGTTTGGGCTCCAGATGGAAATAAATTTGGATATCTATCTAATAAAGGGAATGATTATTTTGGTCAAACTGCTCTGTATGTGCATGACCTAGAAACACTAAAAGATACACTAATCTCAGCAGGTGTCCAAAGCAAAGCTGCTTGGAGTAAAGATGGTACAAAAATATATTATTCAAAAAAACCAAAATATCCAAATAAAAATGGTTCAAAATACTTTGACTTGTTTGAGTACAACTTGAAGACAGAAGAGGAATCAAGAATCACATATGAGTCACGCGCTTTCTCTCCGGTTGTAATATCAGATTCTTTGTTAGTGTATATCGGAACATCAGGTGGATATAAAAATATATTTTTGTTCTATGTACTGAACAAAGCTACTACACAGCTAACTCGTTTCGGTGACCATAGAATTCTACATTCTCTTTATTATGACAAAATCCAAAACAGAATATTTTTTGACTTTACTAGCAACCATTTTCGCGATATTGGTTGTTACAATTTTGACATGAATAAAGTGGAAATACTTATTTCAAATGGTTGGGATGAACGTTCGCTAATTACACACGGTAATAATTATATTTTATCAGATGATGAAACAGGAATATTTAATTTATTACGTATAGATGAATCTGGGCAAAAACAATATATCACTAATGTAGCAGGTGGTGCTTTTATGCCAGATATAAATGAAAGTGGTCAGGTTCTCTTTTCAATATATGAAAATGGAAAGTATTCAATTTCAATTTTGGACTCAATTAATTCTTGTGAAACTATTCTATTAAGAAAAAGAGATTATGATTTTTCTCCTCCTATCTTGACAAAAAAGAATATAAAAAAAGAGCCATATATTGACCAGTTTCCTCCTATGTTTATTCTACCAAAAATTATGAGCGATTACAATACACTCAAGCCAGGTTTCTATTTTTATTCAAGTGAAATTTTGGATAGATTATCTCTTTTTGGGGGATTTTCCACAAACACAGTAAAAGATATGGACCTATTCTTTTTAATGGAATTTAAGCGATTTTATCCAACTTTATTTGCAGAGGTATTGTACATAACTCGAAATAAATTTGAAAACACAACGGATGTATACGACTACCAAGATGATCTTCGTTTTCGTATGGTTCAATTTAAGTTTGGGGCAAAAATGCCTTTAAAAGGAATTCACTCAATAGAGTCTTATGTGATATGGCAAAGGTATAGAGCATTCTTTAAGAGGAGCATTCCTTTTGAAAATTTGGAGGGGGGGGCTGCGTATGATTATTTTCGTGGAAATTCTACCGGATTAAACTGGAAAACAAGATTACTGAAAAAGAGATCTGGATTTGGTTTTTTGCCTTCAAAAGGATTTGAGGTTGATGTCCACTTAAGTTATGAACATAATGATTTTATTACAGGATTAAATTTATCAGATTCAGGGACACTGTTAGAGGAGTTTTCTCCAAATCATACCGGTAAACTGGAATTTTCAGGTACATATAATTTTGAAATTCCTAGAGCTAAGGGGCTGATGTTTTCCACAAATACATCCTTTGGTTTTCTTACAAATACACGCGTGGATTCATTTTTTCATTTTTTTGCTGGTGGATTACCTGGTATAAAAGGGTACCCATTTTACAGTATTGAGGGTTCTAGATTTGCAATTGAAAAGCTATCTCTGAGATTTCCAATATTTTATAATTACAACATACCTATTGGTATATTTACATTTCAAAATAGTTCGCTAGGCTTTGTATATTCCTTGGGAGATGGTTGGCGCAAAAATTCTGAAATTGAATGGAAACAATCTGCGGGTGTTGAGCTCAGAATTAATGGTTTTTCATTTTATAATTATCCAACGGCAATTAGTTTAGAAGTTCACAGAGGCATCAATTCATTTATCAATGAGTTTGGCAGTGAAACTCTTAAATTCGGAGGTGAAAATCAGTTTTATTTTTCTATTTTGTTTGGATTTAATAATTAAATAACACACTACATATGAATCGATTCCTAATTTTAATTGTTTTAAGTTTTTCTTCAGTATATTCTGGCGGTCATCTAGATAATTATGATGGACGATTTGAGACAAAGAATATATTTTTGGATACTGTAGAGGTTTCCTCATCTTCAGAATTGAGTGAGAGTTCTTCTGTATATCCAGCCCGTTCTCTTATTCGTTCTTTGATCTTTCCTGGTTGGGGGCAGATATATAATAAATCTCCGTGGTGGAAGCCGGTTTTATTTGCGGGCATTGAGATTTCAGCGTTAGCGGGATGGTGGCAGTGGACACAAAAGGCAGACGACCTTCGCTTGAAGTATGAAACATATGCTGATACACATTGGGATATTTACGATTGGGTGACACAAACCTATCAATTACAGGAAACTTTATTTGATACTTTAATTGATATGGGGTATAACTGGGCCCCTGATGTAGAAATTATTGGTACTCATCACTTGGACATTGTATATAATAATCAAATTTATTCGTCAGACTGCCTATATGATATCCATTGGAGTGAGGAGAGTTCACAAGCTGACTGTATTTTACCCGGAACACCAGATGGAATGGACGAGGATCTCTATAACTCAGAGTATATCCCTGCTTTAATAGAGAGTGGATCTATATCTGTTATAAAAGATAGAGATTACTACGAAAATATTGGTAAATATGATCAGTTTGCTGGAGGATGGAATGGAATTGCAGGTGACTATATAATTGAGTTTAAAGATGTAGGCGACACGACTGAAATTATCATTACTAGTCCATTGAAGAATGATTATTTGTCACAAAGAAAAAATAGCAATGACTACCTAAATTGGGCAACCTATGCTGTAAGTGCAGTTATGTTTAATCATGTTATCAGTGCATTTGAAGCTGTATGGACCTCCACTAGACAGACTCGAAAGGAAGAAGAAGTGAAAACATCAGTAAATCTCATCTATGACAAACATGCCCGATATGGTTTGGGTGGAATATCATTTTCTATTAGACTATAAACATGAAGCGGTTTATATATTCTCTAATTATTTTGTCAGTCATCTGGATGGGATGTGCAGGCAATATTTCTGATGATGACAACTATGATACTCAATTTAAAGAAGCATTATTATTACTAGAAAAAGAAAAATATATCAGCGCTCAGGACATATTGAACAGACTAGCTATTCGAGCTTCTCATACGGAGTTAGGTGATGATATACAGTATTATTTAGCAGAATCTTTTTTTCTAAATGATGAGTTTCATTTAGCGATAGCTGAGTACAATAAATTAGTTCGCAAAATGGGTTTCAGTCCACTTGTCGAAGACGCAAGATGGAGGATATGTGAGTGTTATGTTTCTCTGTCACCGCGTTATTATCTAGACCAAATCTCCTCAGAGAAAGCAATTGAAAAGCTACAGGAATTCATTGAAGATTTTCCAAACTCAGATCGTAAAGGTGAGGTAAATGTTACGGTTCATAATATGAGAAATAAATTAGCACAGAAGGCACTAGAGACAGGTATCCTTTATATAAAATTGGGAGCATATGATTCAGCAATTATAACGTTTGAACATATGCTTAGTGATTATTATGATACTGAGTTTGTTTCAGCGGCACACCTAGGAATAATGCGTTCGTATAGTGCTATGCGAAAAATAGATGAGGCAGAAAAATACTATCATTCATTTAAACATAATTTTTCTGAGGATACCGATCAAGAAGCAAATAATATTCTTAGCAATCTAAAAAACGAATAATGAAAATAGGATAATGAAAATTTGTCTATTTGGAGGCACGTTTGATCCCCTTCATTTGGGGCATCTGCTTATTGCTCAAACTGTATGTGAGGCTGAAAACTTTGATAAGGTTATTTTTGTTCCAGCGCTAAATCCTCCTCATAAAAATGGAAAAATAATTAGCTCTATCGAAAACAGAATGGAAATGCTTGAGTCTGCAATTGCTGACAACCCGAAATTTGAAATCTCTAATATAGAAATACAGAGGGGAGGGACATCTTATTCGATAGATACCGTAACTCAGTTTAAATCTGAGTATAATATATCCAGACAAAATTTATACTTTCTGATTGGAAGTGATACATTAATACATTTTGATAAATGGAGGCGTCCAAAGGATATAGTAAAAGAAGTAATGGTTTTGGTGGCGGTTCGTCCGGGATTCAAGCTCAGCTCAATTCCCACCTGGATATTACACAATATACAGTTCGCAAACATACCTAGGTTTGAAATATCAAGTACTAATATTCGAAAGCGCTGGAAAGAAAATAAAACCGTCAGATATATGGTACCACTTTCCGTTTGGGAAATAATAAATAAAAATAATTTATATTCTTAATGTCTCTCAGTATTATCTATCTGATTTTAGGATCCGCATTATTGTACTTTGGTGCACACTGGATGGTACAG
Source organism: Winogradskyella sp. (assembly GCA_964230865.1). Taxonomy (GTDB): domain Bacteria; phylum Fidelibacterota; class Marinisomatia; order Marinisomatales; family AB-629-J13; genus AB-629-J13. The sequence continues at coordinate 6,235 of CAXRJK010000135.1, read as the reverse complement.
TCATCTGTTAATATAGCATCAAAACTAAACATTTCAAAGTTTGTCATTGGACTAACTATTGTTGCATTTGGAACATCACTCCCTGAATTAGGAGTAAGTTTAAAAGCAGCTCTGTTTGATAAATCTGGTATCGCAATTGGGAATATAATTGGCTCAAATATCACTAACGTAGCGTTAGTGTTGGGAAGCTGTTCTTTGTTTGTGCCCATAGTTATTTCATTCACAGAAATAAAAAAAGACTTGCTGATTTATTTGATAGTTTGTTGTATACTTATATTTTTCTTATGGGACCAAATATTAAGCCGACTTGATGGAGCTATCCTATTCTCTGGGTTAATTCTATATACAGTTTATTCATTTAAGACAGGTAAAGCTCATCATGAAGAGATAAAAAAAACTTCCTCTAATTTATTTCGGACTGTGCTCCTGTTGGTTTTGGGTATTTCTTTAATATACTTCGGTTCTGATTTATTTATAGATGGTGCTATTTTATTTGCAGAAATTTTAGGAGTAAGTGATATTGTAATCGGGTTGTCCGTTGTCGCTTTAGGTACATCTCTTCCAGAATTGGTAACATCCTTAGTGGCCTCGCTTAAGAGTGAAAACTCTATTTCCATTGGTAATATAATAGGTTCTAATTTGTTTAATATATTATCTGTGTTGGGCTTAGTTTCAATAGTAACTCCTTTAGATATAGATAAAGATATATTTACATTTGAAATTCCTTTGATGGTTTTATCTGGATTAATCCTTGTACCTATAGGTATACGAAAAAAGCCCCTCTCAAAATGGATTTCAATATCTTTACTTTGTGGATATGTATTTTTTCTTTTAGCTCTCTATAACTAATTGATTTTGTGATTTCATTTCAAAATGTCTCACTACAATATGGCACTGAGGCAGGAGTACAGGATGTCACATTTGAGATTCATCCAAGTGAGTTTGCATTTTTAATAGGGCCAACTGGGTCCGGAAAATCTACAGTTTTAAAATTAACATATATGGATCTAATTCCAGATAGTGGAGTCGTTGATGTACTAGGATTCTCATCAAAAAAACATAAAAAAAGAAAGATTCCCTTCCTGAGAAGACGAATTGGTATGATTTTTCAGGATTATAGACTCCTTAACGATAGAAATATTTTCGAAAATGTTGCCCTACCTCTTCATGTAATTGGGTACAGCAGGTCAGAGATCTACGATATGGTCCACCAGGCCTTAATTGATGTAGGTTTAGATGGTAAAGAAAAAAGAAGACCAAGAGAACTCTCAGGAGGAGAACAGCAAAAGGCATGCATTGCCAGGGCTCTGGTGAAAGAGCCGGAGATCATTTTAGCTGATGAGCCATCTGGAAATCTTGACCCTGACTCTGCTAAAAACCTTCTTGAGCTGTTAGAATCCATTCATGCAAAAGGAACGCTAGTTCTGATGGCAACTCATCAGTGGCAGCACTTTTACTTTGAGTTAATAAAAGACCGAGAGCATAGAATCTTCAACATCGAAAACGGAAGATTGGTTAACTGATGGACAGATTAATATTTTTAATCATAGAAAGTTTTAAAAACTTTTGGAGGCATAAGGGAACAGCATTTACATCAATTATTACGGTTTGTCTAACCATGATTATTTTAGGTATGCTTCTCATAATTAATGATAATTCAAGCAATCTTGCTGAGATATTTAGGTCAAAATATAAGTTAGAGATATTTTTTAATGATGGAATAACAGAGCAGAATGCAAAAAATATAATTTCAAATATTAAAACAAACCCAATAGTTAGACAGATAAACTTTATAAATAAAGATAAAGCGCTAGAGATATATCAGGATGAGTTCGGAGAAAATGCCATAGAAATGCTTGGATATAATCCGTTTCCTATGAGCAATGTTATATATTTATCAAAAAAGAATTTCTCATTAGAAAGGATAGATAGATTACTTGAACAATTAAAAAATACAAAGGAAATTTCATCTATTTACTATCAAGGAAATTTAGTGTCTAAAATTGAGTCTATTTTCAATATATTTGTAGGGTCAGTAAAGGTGCTTGTAGCGGTTGCCCTTATTATATCCATAATATTTATAACTAATACAGTAAAGTTAACGGTTTATTCACGATCAGAATTAGTTCGAACATTAAAATTAATTGGGGCTACAAATATTTTTGTCAAAACTCCATTTATATTGGAGGGTATTTTACAGTCTATAATTGGGACAGGTATCGCATGTGGTTTACTGTTTATGATATCTGCAGAGTTAAACGGTGTTTTAAGAGAGTGGCTTTCTCTTCACTTATCAGTAGATATTTTTATGCCAATTTACCTGATGGTTATTTCAATTACTATTGGATTGGTTTCAAGTTTCAAAGCGGTTTCAAAAATTCTATAAATAGACGGTACACTCTTGACAATTGATTAACGTACTGTCTAACTTTTGAGCTATGATTGAACATAAAAAATACAGTTTAAACCGCAGAGAGAAAAAAGTCTTAAAAGCAACCATTGATGAATTTATTTCCTCAAACAAACCTGTAGGTTCAAACTATTTAAAGGATCAATATACATTTAGGTTTAGTTCTGCAACGATAAGAAATATCTTGGCAAAACTAGAATCTGTAAATTTATTAACTCATATCTATACCTCATCAGGGAGAAAACCTACCAATCAAGGGTACCGATATTATGTGGATCAGTTTGATGCTAAAGTGTCTTCAGAAATATTAAAGGCTTACAGGAACCATTTTAACAAACTTGAGTCTGTCTCTTCAGATGTGGATATGCTCATGGAGACAACCGCGACTCTACTATCAAAAATCACAAACTTATTTGGACTGGTAATGCTTGCAGATGTTGAGAAGAGTATACTTATTGATATTGAACTAGTCCATATGTCCACGGATAGAATTTTGGTTGTTCTAGCTCTAGAGTCAGGGCTTGTGAAAAATATAGTACTAAATCTCAACTGTGATATAAAAATGAAAGATGTAGATAAAATTACCGAGCTATTAAAAGAAAAGTTGCTCGGGTTAAATTTAAATGAAATTAATGCAACCATTAAGGGGCGGATGAGGGAAACAGAAATTTTTGAACATGAAATAGTTCAAATACTTATGGAACATCCATCAATCAATGAATCTGATAATGAGAAACCTGTTATTTATACCTCCAACATACATGAGCTACTTAAACAGCCAGAATTTCAGGAGGCATCTCTTATCAGAAAGACCTTGGAAGCCCTTGACTCAGATGAATTTAAATCCTGTTTATCTTCGTTTAATAGTGATAGTAAAGGGTATACGCTTATTGGCGAGGAACATGAGTATGGTCTTATGAATCACTGTTCAATTATCTCATCACCTTTTCGTGGAGAGCAGCTAATGGGGCAGCTAGCTATTGTTGGGCCAACGAGAATACCATATCATCAAATCAAACAAACGCTAAATTATTTAGCAGGGGTAATAACACATGTGTGCTGATAAAGTAAAAGATACTAGTAAAGATAACGTAACACAAAATGGAGTTCATAAAAAGAAAGACACAATGAAATCTAAACCAAAAGCAAAGCAGAAAAAGCCTGGACTAAAAGAGCAGTTAGGCGTAATTGAAGATAAATATCTTAGGTTGAAGGCAGAGTTCGATAACTTCCGAAGAAGAAAGGATAAAGAGGTTATTCAATATCTAGAATATGATGGTTTGCGGTTAATTGAAAATATATTACCAATTGTCGATGATTTCGATAGAATGCTACATGCCACAGAAAAAACTGATAAAGGAGAAAATCAAGATTCAATTAAGGAGGGCGCGGAGATGGTTTATCAAAAACTAGTAAGATTTTTAGCTGATTCACAGGTAAAATCATTTGGGGAAAAGGGTGAAATCTTAGACGCAGACCTCCATGACGCTATGATGACAAAAACCGAAGATAAGAGAAAAGATGGAGAGATTTTAGAAGTTTTTGAAAAAGGATATCGTTATAAGGATAAGGTTATCCGCCATGCTAAGGTGATCGTAAATAAAAAATGAGAGATTTATATGATATAATTGGAGTTAATAAATCTGCATCTAAGGATGAGATAAAAAAGGCATATCGCAAAGTAGCTATGAAAAACCATCCTGACCGTAATCCAGGAAATAAAGAAGCAGAACAAAATTTTAAAGATGCAGCGGAAGCTTATTCTGTGTTGTCTGATGATCAAAAAAGAGCTCAATATGATCAGTTTGGTCATGCGGGAGTAGGAATGGGAGAGCAGGCGGGAGGACATGGTTTTAGTGGTGGTGGTATCCATATGTCAATGGATGATATTTTTGACCAGTTTGGGGATATCTTCGGCGGTAGCCCATTTGAATCATTTTTTGGAGGAGGACAGTCGAGGCGTACAAGGGTACGCGGGTCTGATATTAAAATAAATCTAAAGGTTAGCTACGAAGAAATACTGAAAGGAGCGGAGAAAAAAATAAAATATAAACGGAGAATTCCTGATCCTGAGACAACTTTTATGACCTGTAATCAATGCGGGGGCTCGGGACAGGTTACCAGAGTTACGCAGTCTATTCTAGGACAAATGAGGAGCACGACAGGCTGTCCCCACTGCAATGGTACGGGAAAACAAATTGAAAAACGATCCAGAAAAGCCGGGCCGGATGGCCTTATTTTAGATCACCAAACCATCTCAGTAAAAATTCCTCCTGGAATTGAAGACGGTAATTATATGACTTTTGATGGGAAAGGACACTTTGGTCACGGAGGAGCAAATCCAGGTGATTTGGTCATATCTTTTGAAGAAATAAATCATAATTATTTTACGCGGAATGATAGAGATATTTTTATTGAGGTCCAGATATCATTTTCTCAGGCTGCCTTAGGCGATAAAATCCAAATTCCCACATTAGATGGCAAGGCCTCTTTGTCAATATCAAAGGGGATACAGTCAGGACAAATATTGAGAATGAAGGGCAAGGGCTTTCCTAAATTAAGGGGTGGAAGACGAGGTGATCAATTGGTGAAAATCCAATTAATTACTCCACAATCTCTTAAGAAAAAGGAAAAAGAATTATTTGATCAATTAGCAGAACTAAATGGAGATTCTAAAACCATTTTCTCAAAAGTCAGATTTTAATTATGCATTATTTTACACAAAAAGGAGAGATAAGTATTTTAGATAAGTGCTCATCTATCTTTGGTGAATTGACTATTGGATATAGAGATATTTATAGAGTATTTTTAACATCAGATAGATTGAGAAATGGGAAAGGGAGTGCAAAAAATGTATTGCGTAGATTGCTTCATTTATAAACATTAACCTAAAAGAGAATACTTTTTATGAACAAAAGAATAAATGACTTAATTGAATTAATTGTTGTGATTGGCCTAGTTTTTATGCTGTTTACTATTTACGTACCTGTAGCAATATGGGAGGAAGAAAATAATTTTGAAGATCAAAGTCATTTCAGGATGAATACAATTTATAATGTGCAAGAATTTTACAAGCTTTTAACAGGTGATTATGCAACAGATGGGCTGTGGGCCATGAATGTTGTTAATGCTGTCAGAGATTCTATCACAGCTGATTCAACATACATTGGTGAGCAGTCACTAGGGCTTTTTCAAAATAAGCTGAGTGTATCTATTCCAGAGGGATTTGATGTAGAGTTTGATACCACATTCGGATTTCAAAAATTTCGTCGGGATACGGTTATTGATACCACCGTTAAGGTATTAACTTTTTCTGAGCAGTTATCGAGGAATGACACCGTTTATGTTCAGAAAAAGGGTCTCGATATTTTGCTAGCTTCAGAAAACTTTCGTGAGGTATTGGGTGAGGAAGAGGTGAGCCGGGTTGAGGTAATTGATTATTATGATTCATTTATGCCAGATACAGCAATGTTTTTCTGTCCGCTAACTTCTGACCCATATGATATCGAATTTATTGAAAATATTATGAGAATTGAGTCACCTATTGACCAAATTTATAAAGAGAATAGGTTCTTAATATTTTCTCTTAAGGCAGATAGTCACGGATATATAGAAGACGGACGATCTAGCTGGTCAAAATAATTTTTTTTATTGTTTAACTTAATTTTAACTGATAAGTCTCTATTTTGTGCTCAATGGGATTATCAGAATGAAAAGCCAGTACTTTTTTCATTTATTAAAGTTGATTTTCACTCCTCACTGTCATCAGTTAGAAATGACCAAGACAAAGTTCAAAATAATTTAAGAACTGCGTTACTGCAAATT
>CAXRJK010000134.1:0-7301 GCA_964230865.1 Winogradskyella sp. | reverse complement strand
CTGCCCTGCTCCCGTCCTGTTTTTGTCCCAAGCTGATTGAATAATCATCAATTCCAAACCATACACCTGCGACTAGATGAGGTGTAAATCCCACGAACCAGGCATCACTGAACCCCTGAGTTGTACCTGTTTTCCCGGCAGCGGGAGAATAAAATTTATATTTCCAACGTGCACTCCCTCCCGTTCCCGCATCCATAACAGTCTTCAATAGACTTGTTACCATATAGCTGGTTGAACGCCGAAGGACTTCCTCCTGTACTGGATGAAATTCTTTAATGACATTACCATATCTGTCTTCGATACGAGTTATGGCATAGGGCTGGGAATATATACCTCCACTAGAGAATACACTGTACGCAGCAATAACATCCAGAGGAATAACCTCGGAGGTCCCTAAAGCAATTGCGTCAACTGCACGAATATCAGTGGAAATCCCCAATCTCTGTGCTGTATTTTTTACTTCTCTTGCGGGCACCAATTCCTGAACAAGTCTAACGGAAATTAAATTTAATGATCTTCTCAATCCTTCTCTAAGGGTTGTCAGCTCTCCTGTGCTTTCATCATAGTTTCTGGGCATCCATTTCTCCCAATCTCCACTAGCATTTTGGACATTAAGCACAACCGGCTGATTTAGCAATTGAGTTGTTACAGGATAATCATTGTCTAACGCAGTTGCGTATACAAATGGTTTGAATACAGACCCGGGTTGTCTTTCTGCCTGTACTGACCTGTTAAACTGATCATGATAATCCGGGCGACCACCCACCATTGCTAAAATACCTCCAGAGTTTGGGTCCAAAGCAATGAATGCTGTCTGTACTAAGAGCTTATCCCGCAGTTCTTTGTATAATTCTGCTTCTCCCTGCATCATCAATTTCACAGAATCTTCAGAGTAAATCCCAAAATATCCCAGTTTAGAAAATTCATCGTAGTTATTAAATAGCTTTTCATTGAAAACCTCCTGATTTCTTTCAATGGTTTTCATTACCATATCTTCCGCTATTTCTTGCAACCTGGAATCAAGGGTTGTGTAAACCTTCAATCCATCCCGGTAGATGTTAATATCCAACTCATCATCAATTTTCTCGAGAGTTCTGCGAACATATTCTGTGAAATAAGGTGCCTTTCCTGGAAGTGGGTTATCAATAACACTATCCAATCCATATTTGAGATAGAGATTATAATCTTCAATATCAATAAATTTCTGGTCTAGCATTAGTTTTAAGACAATATTCCTACGAACCAGAGCTTTCTCTGGGTATCGAATAGGTGAATACTTTGCAGGAGAAGGAAGTAGTCCCACTAAGATAGCAGATTCATCCAAATTCAGCTCTGAAGCTGACTTCCCAAAAAACCGTTTTGCTGCTGATTCAACTCCGTAGGTTCCGTGTCCAAAATGGACGGTATTCAAATACATTTCTAATATTTCATCTTTGGTATAGGTACGCTCAATCTGAATAGCAGTTATAACTTCCTTTATCTTTCGCGTGATATTATCCTCAAATCCAATAGATTTGTATAAATTACGAGCCAATTGCTGAGATAGCGTGCTGAATCCTTGACGATAACTTAGAGATAGAACATTAACAACAATCGCTCGTGCTACACTTCTTAACGAAATCCCCCAGTGTTCCCTAAATCTTCTATCTTCAGAGGCTATGGTCGCCTGACGCATATTTTCCGGGATATCCCTAAGTTCCGTAAATACTCTTTTCTGAAGAAATAACTCATGCAGAACCACCTCATCGCTGGAATATATTCGGGTAACTAGGTCAGGATCAAAGTTTTCCAATTTTTCTATTGATGGTAGGTCTATTGAAAGGTATAAAATGTACATTCCCACAATAAGTGTGATCCCAAAAATAAGGAGACTACAGTGCAAAATAATTTTTCTCATGAAAATATGAGTCTAATTCAAAAAATATTTCAAAGTGGATCTAATGTGTATTTTATACTCTCCATTCGGAAACCAAATGGCAGAGTTCCGGTTTTTATGGATTTCTCTTTGAAGGAGAGATCATATTTTTAGGCTGTACCAATCGGTCAAAATCTTCTCCGCTTAAATAGCCTAGCTCTATGACAGCTTCTCTGAGAGAGGTTCCATTTTGATGAGCTTTTTTCGCAACCTTTGCGGCTTTATCATAACCGATATGTGGATTCAAAGCCGTTACTAACATAAGAGAATTATGCAAATTATCTTGAATTCGTTTTTTATTGGCTTTTAGCCCATTAATGGCATTATCACGAAAGGAGTCACATGCATCAGCTAGTAAAGTAATTGATTGTAATATATTAAATGCCAATACTGGTCGAAATACATTTAGCTCAAAATGTCCGTTAGCCCCGGCAATCGATATAGTAGTATCGTTTCCTATAACTTGACTGCAAACCATTGTTAGTGCTTCGCACTGAGTGGGATTTACTTTGCCAGGCATTATTGAACTTCCCGGTTCATTCTCAGGTAGTACCAATTCACCTATTCCTGATCTAGGACCACTAGCGAGAAGTCGAATATCATTTGCAATTTTAAATAATGAACCTGCTAGAGTTCTTAAACTTCCTGATAACTCAACAATACAGTCTTGTCCGCCCATAGCTTCAAATTTATTTAATGCAGATTTGAATTGAATTCCAGTGAGCTTAGTAATTTCATCTGCCATTTTATCTGCATATCCTTCCAAAGTGTTCAGACCCGTTCCAACTGCTGTTCCGCCAACTGCCAATTCTTTGCAATCTGTAAGTCCCCGACTAATCCTACTAATACCATGCTCTACCATTGATACATACCCTGAAATTTCCTGACCCAGGCTCAATGGTGTCGCATCCTGCAGGTGGGTACGACCTAGCTTTATAATATCTGAAAACTCTTCAGCTTTTACTTGAAGGGAGTGTTTTAATTTTTCTAGTGAGGGAATCAATTGCTCGATACAACTTGTTGAAGCAGCAATATTTATTACTGATGGAAATGTATCGTTCGTCGACTGCGATTTATTCACATGATCGTTGGGATGAATAGGATCTTTTGACCCTATTTTTCCACCCAATTTTTCAATGGACCGGTTGGCAATGACCTCATTAAAATTCATATTGGTTTGGGTTCCGCTCCCTGTTTGCCAAACGACTAACGGAAATTGGTCGTCCAATTGCCCCTCTATGACCTCATCACATGATTCTGAAATTGCTTCAGCCAATGAGGGTTCGAGCAATCCTAATTCAGAATTAACTTTGGCAGCAGCTTTTTTTAATACTCCATAAGCACGAATAAATTCCCGAGGAAAATGTTCATTGCCAATTTTGAAATTTTCCAGAGATCTCTGTGTTTGAGCTCCCCAATAAGATGAAGAAGGAACCCGGACCTCGCCAATGGAGTCCTTTTCAATTCTTACAGACATATACTTTGAATGCTTTTATCAATCACCAGAATTTGATTGGAAAATTTAACCTCCCTCTTGTTTGGATTGTTTCCTTAGTGGACTCGGTGGAAGATTCATAACTTCTTTATGAAAAACATACCCCAAATGTTCCACAATATCCATAATACTGATTATTCCCCTTGGCTGATTATCCTTATCAACTAGAGGAATATGTCTAAAGCCACCGTCAACCATCATATTTAAAGCAAAAGAAACCGGGTCTCCCATTCTGAGTGTGTGAGGATCAGGAGTCATATATTTTTGTATTGTTGACTCACTAAAATTCAAACCTCTCCCTAGTACATTTAAAACAATATCTCTTTCTGTAAATATTCCGCTGACTTTTTTATTTTTGGTTAATATTACACAACTGGTGGAATTTCTTTGAAATGAATCAATAATTTCTTCTAATGAATTATCTTCCGAGCGGGTGACACATTCCTTTGCAAGTGTACGGACAGGGTCTTTTAGTTGAATAGCTTCAGAAAATATGGAATCAGTTCTAGCTTCATTTTCTTCCATTTGAGTTATTTCATCATCAAAAATATCTATCATAATCAATTTCTATACTTTCCAGGTATGCCCATTTTGAAATAAAGAATCTAGATTACCCTCCCCTTGGATTTGAATTGCTTTTTGTATTTGGTTAAGCAGGAGCTCCTCATAGGGTGGTTTTTCCTCTCGATAAATTATACCGATCGGTGTAGGAAAACCATCTTTATGGGTCAACTCACTTAACATCAATCCATGAATTTTATTTTTTTCATCGTGGACCAATATATCTTCCATTTTGCAGTCCTTACCAATCGTTCCCACTTCCAAATTTCCTTTTGCAAGTCTCATTCCTTTATCTTTATCCTTTCCAAAAACCATTGGCATTCCCTGTTCTAATATTAACTGAGTTTCCATTTTTAATTCTTTTTCGGTTAAATTTGAAAAGGCCCCATCATTATATACCCAGCAATTTTGATATATTTCTAAAAATGATGTCCCTGAATGATTGTGGGCTTCTTTTAATAATTGATTCAAATGTTTCAATTCTCTATCAATTCCCCTGGCAATAAAAGTACCTCCTGCTCCTAAAGCAAGCTGTGGTGGATTAAAAGGATAATCCACACTACCAAGTGGTGTAGATTTTGAGATATGTCCCTGGGATGAGGTTGGAGAGTATTGTCCTTTTGTTAAACCATAAACCTCATTATTAAATAGCAAAATATTAATATCCAAGTTCCGTCTTAAAATATGTATAAAATGATTTCCACCAATGCTCATAGCATCACCATCTCCGGTTACAACCCACACAGACAAATCTGGGTTTGCCATTTTGGCGCCTGTTGCTAAAGCAGTAGCCCTTCCGTGAATAGAATGAAAACCAAATGTATCCATATAATATGGGAATCGACTCGAGCATCCTATACCGGATACAATCAAAAAATTCTCCTTTGGGATTCCCAATTCCGGAAAGACCTTCTGTACTTGTGCAAGAATTGCATAGTCCCCACATCCTGGACACCATCTTACATCCTGGTCTGAAATAAAATCTTTTCGAGTTAATGTTGATTCACTTACTTGACTCATTTTCAATCTCCGATAATATCATTAATGCCTGAATAAATTTCACTGACAGTAAATGGCTTACCATGTACCTTATTTAAGCCTTTTGCATTGATTAAATATTTATTCCTGATCAGCATTAACAATTGACCAAAATTCATTTCAGGAATCAAAATATTTCTATACTTTAAAAGAATTTCACCTAAGTTTTTGGGGAAAGGATTTAAATAACTTAAATGGGCATGTGCAACTGATTTACCATCTTTAATCGCCTCATTAACAGCTGTCCGAATTGCACCATATGTACTCCCCCACCCTAAAACAAGTATATCTCCGGTTTTTGCACCGTGTGGTACAATCTCAGGAATTGAATCAGCTATTTTATTTATTTTTTCATATCTCAATTCTGTCATTCGGTGATGATTTAACGGATCATAGCTCACATTTCCTGTGTGTTCATCTTTCTCGAGTCCACCTACCCGGTGCTCCATACCCGGTGTGCCCGGAAGGCCCCAATCTCTTGCTAATTGTTCCTCATTTCTTTTGAATGGTTGAAATTTTGTACCATCTTTTTTAATATGAGTTTTTATTTCAGGGAGGTCTTCCATCGATGGGATTAACCAAGGCTCTGAACCATTTGCAACATATGCATCGGATAAGAGAACCACGGGAGTCATATATTCCATCGCTATTCTGGCGCTCTCAAAAGCTGCGTTAAAACAATCCACCGGAGTTGAAGCAGCAATGACCGGAATTGGTGCTTCACCATTTCGTCCAAACAACGCCTGGAGCAGATCTGCCTGTTCAGTTTTTGTAGGCATCCCAGTTGAGGGGCCTCCCCGCTGGACATTTACAATAACAAGCGGAAGTTCTGTTACGACTGCCAAGCCCATTGCTTCGGATTTGAGAGCAATGCCAGGGCCACTGGTAGCTGTTATACCTAAAGACCCACAATATGCAGCACCGATGACGCTCATAATAGCGGCTATTTCATCTTCTGCCTGAAATGTTTTAACCTTAAAATTTTTATGATTTGATAAAATATGTAAGATATCACTTGCCGGTGTAATTGGATAACCACCATAGAACAATCTACATTTTGATTTTTGCGATGCGGCCATTAATCCGTAGCAGACCGCTTGATTTCCCATTATATTTCGATACAATCCACGCTCAAATTTTGCTTTCGGAACTTTATAAGAGGACTGAATTGCTTCAACAGTATCTCCATAATGATATCCTGCTTTTAAAGCCCTTATATTTGATTCAACCAATTCCGGACGTTTTGCAAATTTCTTATTTAAAAAGGATATGGTTGAATCCATTGATCGGTCATATAGCCAGAACATTAATCCCAAAGCAAACATGTTTGTACTACGAGATACAGTTTTAGAAGTGAGGTTCATATCTTCGACAGCATGGGAAACTATTTTGGTCATGTCTAGAGCAATTAACTGATAGCCCGTCAATGTATCATCTTCCAGAGGATTTGTTTCCCATCCCGCAAGTTTCAGATTTTTTTTAGAATAATTTGCTTTGTTTGCAATAATAATTCCACTTTGTTTCAGATCCTGCAAATTAGTTTTTAACGCTGCAGGATTCATTGCAACAAGAACATCCAAGTCATCTCCAGGAGTTTGAATAATATCACTGCTAAATTGGATTTGGAATGAGCTCACTCCTGCCAATGAACCAGCGGGAGCCCTAATTTCTGCAGGAAAATCTGGGAATGTAGCTAAATCGTTACCCATTACTGCAGTGGTCTCTGTAAACTGCGACCCTGTGAGTTGCATTCCATCTCCAGAATCACCAGCAAAACGAATAACTACCTTTTCGACTTCTTTAATTTTTTTAATATTTTCTGACATAAAATACCTTTTTAATATAGAACTGAGACAAATTTACGATTCCATTTGTTGGTAATATTCCCGCACATAAAATCGAATTTACCACAGTCCTTAAAAGTAAATCAAAAAGAATGAACCAAATGATCGAATTATTTTTTTGTATTTTGGATGATCAAATCATAATTAAAATTGTACTAAAACCAAATTATAGTATTCTGATAAGATTTTCCATCTATAAACAATATAAATACCAGGATGTCTAAAATATTGCCAGATGTTTATAATATGTGTAAACTCAAGTTATAATGGCTAAAGATTTGACCGACCCTCGCCAGCTTCCTCTTTTTCCAGAGCTATCAAAAGAATCTGATATTGCTTCCATCATCTCACTTCCTGAATTTGATAAAGCACTAAATAATCTTATAAAGATCAGTGATCTGGGGGCTTTTATTCAATTAAAAATATCTGGACTTGAACGTGTCTATTC
>CAXRJK010000133.1:0-4505 GCA_964230865.1 Winogradskyella sp. | reverse complement strand
CCCCGTTTCTGACTTTCTTATCTTTTTTCACATAGGATAAAATAGAATCAGGATCCATCTTTGAAGTAGATGGTAGCGTGAGTTTATCAATTGTTTGAATTAAAAATTGATTTTCGCTTTTGCTCATGAAATTCAACTGTTCAGAAATCCAGCCAGCACATTTCATCCCCAGAGCGACTGCTTCGCCATGACGAATTTTTCCATAGCCCAAATTAGCTTCCAATGCATGGCCAATTGTATGACCAAAATTTAATAAACGCCGCATTCCACCTTCCTGCTCATCCAATGATACAATCTCTGCTTTGATTTCACAGGCTCGGTAGATAGCTTTTTCAAATGGAAATGATTCAATATCATCCAGCCATTCAGAGATTTCATTAAAAAACTTTGAGTCACGTATAGCTCCATATTTAATGACTTCACCAAGACCTGCATTTACCTCTTCTCTCGGAAGAAAATTTAGAATAGTTGGGTCAACTAAAACACCCTGTGGTTGGTAAATCGATCCAATGAGGTTTTTCCCTTCAGAAGTGTTAATACCGGTTTTCCCTCCAATGGAAGAGTCTACCATGGCAAGCAGGGTTGTAGGAATTTGGTAATATTTTATTCCTCTCATAAAAGAAGTTGCCACAAAACCTGATACATCACCCACCACACCGCCACCTAATGCAAGGATTATAGAGGAACGATCACAACCTAATTCAATCATCTGACTTATGACTCGACTATATTCGTTCAAACTCTTTGCCGTTTCCCCCATGGGAAGTGTAATGAAATCAATATTGAATTCATTTTCCTTTAATAGAGACATCAGTTCAAAACCAAAAAGTTCCATTAACCTGTATTGAGAGACGATGACCCATTTTTGTCCAATATTTTTTTCAGATAGAAGAGAAGGAATCTTTATTAATAGATTACTTTCCGCATAAATGGGATAGGAACGGTCACCTAGATGTACTTTTATTGATTTCATTAATTTAATTTTGAAATTATTTCATCTGCTATATTAGCGGGATGTTTTTCATCTGTTTCTATGAAAAAATTTGCTGTATTCAAATAATTCATTTGTCTTTTCAACCATATATTTTTCAACACAGTTTCAGATATTTCATCTGCTAATAATGGCCTGTTATCAGAATCTTTTAATCGGCGTGATAATTCTTCCACTGTAGCCTTTAATAGAACTGCGATTCCGTTTCCTTTTATATACTGCCTATTTTTTTTAGTTAATATCACCCCGCCACCGCAGGCAATTACAGACTCAGAAAATGTTATCAATTTTTCAGACTCAAGCAATCGAAAATGATTTTCACCCTTTTCGTCAAATATTTCAGAAATGGTTTTGCCAGCTGATTTTTCAATTTCTGAATCCAGATTTATAAATGGTTTTTTCAATTTTTCAGATAATATAATTCCTACAGTGGTTTTTCCGGAGCCCATCATACCGATCAAATAAATATTCATTAATACTTTGCAGTAGCCTGCATATGTGCCTTGAGTTGCGCCATGGAATCACCACCGAATTTTTCCAGTAATGCATCAGCCAGAACAAAACAGAGCATACTTTCTGTTATGATTGAAGCAGCAGGGACTGCACAGGAGTCTGTACGTTCTTTGTGGGCGTCCTTTTTTTCTTTGGTTTGTATATCAACAGATTTGAGAGGTTTGATTAAAGTGGGAATAGGTTTCATAGAAAGCTGTATTACAATAGACTGAGCATTGCTCATCCCCCCTTCGATTCCGCCAGCATTATTTGAATATCTGGTAAATTTCTTACCATCATGACCTATCTCATCATGGACTTCACTGCCAAATTTTTCTGCTCCAGAAAATCCACAACCAATTTCAATTCCTTTAAATGCATTTATACTCATCATCAACCCAGAGATTCGAGCTTGAAGTTTACGATTCCACTGTGTATGTGAGCCCAATCCATATGGTAATCCTTTGGCAACAATACGAAAAACACCCCCTACAGAATCACCGGCTGCCTTCGCTTCATTGATAGTTTTTATCATCTCTTTTTCCGCATTTTTATCCAGACACCTTACAGGTGAGGCATCGGCCATTTCACTTAATTGATTTGGAGAAAGTTCTGAACTTGAATTATCCTTCACATTATGAATTTGAATTACCTGTCCACCAACTTCGATACCCACATCTTCCAGAAGTTTTCGACACACGGATCCTAAGGCAACACGCATAGTAGTTTCCCGTGCACTGGATCGTTCCAATACGTTACGAATATCATCGAAACCATATTTTTGGATTCCAGCCAAATCAGCATGCCCAGGTCGGGGAAGTGTTACTTTACGAATTTCATCTTCAACAGGTGAAACTGACATTTTTTTTGTCCAGTTTCCCCAGTCCTTATTTAGAACAATAAGTCCAATTGGTGCGCCAAGGGATTCACCGTGACGTACACCACACCATATTTCAGCATGATCTTTTTCAATTTTCATTCGTCCGCCCCTACCATATCCCATCTGACGGCGAGCAAGATGTACACCAATATAATCTTCAGATATTTCCAGTCCTGCTGGTATCCCATCTAAAATACCCAGAAGACCCCGGCCATGAGATTCACCTGCAGTAAGAAATTTGAGTCGTGCTAACATAATTCTGATTTTAATACCTTTTTGATTGGTTCCAATTCAATATTTTCTGAAATCTTTTTATTAAACCATATATCTATGGAGGCCATTCCCTGAAATATAAACATATCTAAACCTCCAACAATAGAAGCACCATTTTTTTCCCCTGATATCAACCACTTTGTTTCTAATGGGTTGTAAACTATATCTACCAATACTTGACCCTTATTTATAGAAATATCATGCATGGATTCTGTTTCAGGCCACATGCCAATAGACGTACAATTTATTATGATATCATACTGCCCACAAGGTTCATTTCTATGGAATGTAGAGTTTATCCAATTTAATAATTGAATCCCTTTTTCCCTTGTTCGGTTTTGAACAGATATAGATTTAACACCAGCTTGTATCAAGGCATAAGCAACGGCTCTTGCTGCGCCTCCAGCACCGATAATTAGACAATTTTTTTCGTCTAAGACTATATCATTTATTTTCATAGCTTTTAAGAAACCAATCCAGTCAGTATTGTGGCCTATGCCGCGATAGACGCAATTTACAGCACCTATAGTTCGAGCTGATTCATCTAATTCATCTAAGAGAGGTATAACAGACTGCTTATAGGGAACCGTTACATTAAAACCATCCAATTCATTTTGAATCATAAATGATGAGAGAGAATCAAGTTTTATTTTAATCTTTCCAAATGATGCATCAATATCGAGTTGCCGAAAAATCTCCCGGTGGAGCAACGGACTTAAACTATGGTCGATGGGATTACCAATAACTGCAAATTGCATCATTGTTTTAACCGTGCCAACTCATAATTGAATTCGGGGTATGAGATAGATATACATTCTTGGTTATCCAACACAACATCCCCATCTGCAACTAATCCTGCAATAGTAAATGCCATAGCGATTCGATGATCGTTAAACGTTTCAATCTCTACACCTTTTAATTGGGTTGGCCCATGAATAATAAATCCATCTTTCAGTTCTTCAATATCAGCACCCATTCTTTTCAGATTTGTACAAACCGCATGTATACGGTCACACTCTTTAACACGAAGCTCTTCAGCATCATTGATTTTCGTTTTACCTTCTGCTTGTGTAGCAAGAATTGCAATGATAGGTAATTCATCAATCAATCCTGGAACATTATTTTTGGTAATTGAGATTCCTGTTAATGGTTGATGAATTACCTTTAATATCCCGATACGTTCCCCGGCTTCATCCAACTGATCCAAATATTCTATTTTGCCTCCCATTTGGTGTAATATAGAAAAAAAACCTATTCGGGTAGGGTTGCATAAGATTCTATTCAAAATAATATTAGATTTTGGAACCATGGCTGCCGCTGCTGCAAAAAATGCAGCTGTGGATGGGTCCCCAGGTACTGATAGTTCAATGGGAGATAAAGAAGATTTTAATGGTGAAATAGTAACTGTCAAACCATCAGTGATTAATTCAGCTCCCATCTTTTGCAGCATCCTCTCAGTATGATCTCTTGAAAGCATGGTTTCTGTTACAGATGTGTCATTGCTTGCACCCAGCCCAGCAAGTAGTATAGCGGATTTTACTTGTGCACTAGCTAATGGAGACTCATAGCGAATTCCATTTAACTCACTTTCGTGAATAGTGACCGGTAAGTTCCCCTTGTGACTCTCTGATTTCAATTTCATTTGAGAAAGAGGGTCAAGTATGCGATTCATAGGACGATTGGAAAGGGAGTCATCACCCGTGAAAGTTGCGTTGATTCCCTGTCCAGATAAAAGCCCAAGCATTAATCGTGCTGTGGTTCCAGAGTTTCCACAATACAGAGGTAGTTTTGGGTTGGTAAATTTTCCGCCCTTTATAACTATATCATCTCCATCATCCAAAATCTGAATTCCACACGCTTCCACACATT
>CAXRJK010000132.1:0-16408 GCA_964230865.1 Winogradskyella sp. | reverse complement strand
GATCATACAATATTTTATAGTTTTCATAGGACTGAAATTCAGGAATGATAAATATTTCAAAATAACAATTTTGATGGTTCTTCCCTGTCCCTTGATTCATATGAATAACTCCAACCCGTTCTTCTTTATTAAAAAGAAAATATTTTTCAGCTGCAACTGTTTTATCACGTAATTTCCAATTCTTTTTAAGCTCACCAGGGTGATCTAAAAAATCATGAAGAACAGAATTTTGAATTCTAGCTATTTCTTTAAAATCAAGAGCACTCTCTGACCATTTTAATGTTTTTGCCATTATCTTATATTCAATATATTAAACAAATAATTTAGGAATAAAATTAAACTACGATATAAAAATTAATTTACTCAAGGAGCAATAATGAAATTAGTAATCAGAAATGTTTTGGCTCTCCTAATCGGAGTTATTTTAGGGATGGTAGTCAATATGGGTTTAATTATTATGGGCAGTAATTTTATTCCTCCGCCTAAGGGCATAAACCCAATGGATGCCGAAAGTCTAAAAAATAATATTCATCTGTTCCAATTAAAACACTATTTATCTCCATTTTTGGGGCATGCAGGGGGAACGCTAGCTGGCGCATTTACCGCTTCCAAGATATCTGCCAATTACCATTTGACCTTTTCAATGGCTATCGGAGTGTTTTTTCTACTTGGCGGAATTGCTGCTACACAAATGATTCCAGCTCCTCTTTGGTATAATGCTGTAGATTTAGTCTTTTGTTATATACCTATGGGCTGGCTAGGATGGAAGTTGAGCGGACGTAAATAAAATAACCCAGCAAAAAATTATATTACTTTATTGGGTACTTTACTCATAGCTCTCTCTGTTAGGGCGGTAATGGTAAGGGATGGATTTACTCCCGGATTTGCAGATATCATCGAGCCGTCACATATATAGAGATTTTTATATCCAAAGACACGATTGTTTTTGTCTATCACCCCTTCTGATTTATCCTTGCCCATCACAGCGCCTCCTAAAATATGAGCGGTTGTGGACATCCCAAACAGGGCCTCATTATTTGGCATCATGGACTCACCGTTTAGTTTTTCAGCTAATTTCTCAGCATACTTATTTGCCTCAGGGATAAAAGGTGAGGGTGCCTTACCTTTTTCCAATCCTGTTTTCATCCGTCTTCCAAAACCACTTTTTGAAAATTTCAGTGTACTGTCTATGGTCTGCATAAACAATAGAATTTGAGTTCGCTTTGCCCAATCCCAAACAAAGAATATCTTTAAATATTTAATGGGATGTGATAAGACTTTCCCAACCATTTTACAGATTCTAGAAAAAATAGATTTTCCAAAAACTCTTGGTAGAATTAGTAATCGCCAAAAACCTGAGCCTTTTGAATAGCGTACCGGTTCAATATGGGTGTGCTCACCAGTATGAAAAATTGAACCGATGGAAACTCCTTTTGAAAAATCTGTGCTTTTATCAAATGAAGTTATGGGAATCAGTGCCTCGGAATTGGTTCGCACCATACAACCTACTTTTTCTGAAATATTAGGCAGAGATGATTCTTTAAGTGATAAAAGAAGTTGGACTGTTCCCAAAACACCTCCTGAAAATATCACTCCCTTACATGTGACCTTTCCCTTCTTCTTAAAGAGTAATGATGTTGATTTTTCCCAAAACACTTCGTACCCCTCTGAGCCGTCTAAATTGCCTGTTGGTTTTACATTAACTACTTCTGATTCTGCTCGAATTTTTACACCGTTTTTTTGAGCCAAATAAAGATAATTTTTATCTAACGTATTTTTGGCATTGTGACGACACCCCACCATACATCCTCCGCAAAAAATACATCCGGTTCTATCAGGACCTTCTCCGTCAAAATATGGGTCAGAGACCGTCTCCCCCGGCTTCCCAAAGTATACAGAAACATTTGCAGGATGAAAATCTTCTTCTTTGTTCATCTCTATAGCCATATCTTTTAGAACAAGATCTCCAACCTCCATTCTTGGGTTTAGATCAGCTCCGAGCATTTTCAGTGCCAGCGGATAAAAATAATTTAATTCCTTTTTCCAGTTCGCTAAATGTGACCAGCTTTTAGATTTAAAAAAAGAATTTTTAGGTACCGGAAGTGTATTTGCATAAACCAGAGAACCGCCCCCAACTCCAACTCCGGATACAATTCCAATATGGCGGTAATAGGTTAGCTTTAATATCCCCCAAAATCTCAATATTGGAAGCCACATCCACCGCTTTAAATTCCAGTTCGTTTTTGCAAAATCACTTGAGCTCCACCACTTACCCTTTTCTATTACCAAGACCTTATAGCCTTTTTCAGATAAACGTAAGGCGGACACCGAACCACCAAATCCGGAACCTATGATAACATAATCGTAGTCGTGTTTGTGTAAACTCATGATTGCTGAGAAAATATTTATATTTGGTAGAGATAAAATTTACATAGATTATTGATTGATTACACAAAAACTGTATACCAGTTAAAATTCTTTTAATTCCTTGCGATTCAAATTCATAATTGGTCTGGTGTTGTGGTTTTGATTATTATACATATTGTATATATCCATAAGGACATATAAATAAGAGTTTTTAACTTTGATGCTTCAGAAAAATGTCAGTTTTATTCACCAACAATGAAAAATAGAATATTATTCTACATCTTTGTGTTTTACTGCACCATGGTTATCGCACATACACCGAATAACATTGAACCGAATCAGTTACGTTTTAGATATATGGTAGCTACCAGAACAAATACTCCTCCAACTATTGATGGAATAATTGATGATGAAGTTTGGGAGAGCGCTACAATCGAAAATGGATTTCTGCAGTTTGAACCATATAATTTAGCGGAACCATCTGAGAGAACTGAAGTCCGTTTACTATTTGATAACAGCTTTATCTATATTGCTGTCAATAATTATGATTCTAAACCAGAAAAGATAAAGGGAAGGCTGAGCAGAAAAGACCGCTGGATGGAAGCTTTTGAAACTCATTCAGATTGGTTGGGTGTCGCCTTTGATTCAAATAACGACGATCGGACTGGCTATTGGTTTGCGGTGAACCCTTTAGGATCTCGTATGGATGTATTTATTTCTGGTGAAAGTATAGAAGAATTCAACAGCAGCTGGGATGTGGTTTGGGATTTTGAAGTAGTAATACATGATAGAGGTTGGTCTGTAGAGATGCAAATACCAACCAGTGTATTTCAATTTGATGCAAACACAAATCATGATTGGGGAATTGCCTTCGCTCGCTATATACACCGCTTACAAGAGGAAGTTCAGTGGCCGGGCAGGTCAAAAGGTGTAAGCGGATTTGTCCCTCATTTTGGTGTATTAAAAGGAATGGATAATATCCCCTCACCCAAAAAAACTGAATTATTACCCTATGTTTTAATTGGCAATAATGATGAATCAAATGTTAGCTCTTTGGGACTCGATATGAAATACGGATTAAATGCACAGTCATCATTAAATATGGCGGTTAATCCGGATTTTGGTCAGGTAGAAGCTGACCCATCTGTTTTGAATTTGACAGCTTTTGAAACACAGTATGATGAGAAAAGACCTTTTTTTATTGAAGGCGGTTCCTTTTTTAAGAACCGATATAAACTGTTTCATTCTCGAAGAATTGGTCAATCCCCGAGGTTTCTCTTACCAGATGATGCCACAATAATTGACAGACCGGATGTAACAACAATATTAGGGGCAGGCAAAATTTTGGGTCAAACATCAGGAGGAACTAAATATGGTATTATTAATGCAGTTACCGGTGAAGAATATGGCTCTTGGGAATACGAAAGTGGTGACTCAACTATTCAACAAAGAGGTATGCTTGAGCCAATGACCAATTATTTTATTGGTCGTATTGAACAGCCAATAATAAATAATGTATCAACTCTCGGAATCATGGTGACGGATATTAATCGAAAAAAGTATGGCACTGCGAAGGTGATTGGGCTTGATTGGTTTATGAAATTTTTTGACAACAGAGTTACCTTTAAAGGACAGCTAGTACAATCAAAAAAAGATGATATTATTGGTAATGGGGCTCGTTTCAATATTGGTTATCTTGATCCAAAATGGTGGGAATTAAATCTTGTGACTGGCTTTACAGATGAAAAATATGATATAAATGATATAGGTTTTAATACCCGCAATGATACATGGTATCTCGGTACCTTCGGAGAGCTAAGAAAGCAAGACCCCTGGGGATTATTTTTAAACAATTTTTTAGAGTTTAGATACTTTATAAACGGTAGAAATGACGGTCTAACCCTATCAAAATCGTTATCTGTTGAGCAAACTAATCAGTTAAAATCCTATTGGGATTTCGGTGGAGAATTAAATATGGAGTTTGCTTCCTTTAATGATGACGATACATTTAGAGATGATAGGGCCTGGGTGTACAAATCAGAGACGGAGGGATATGGAATACTTTGGTTTCAAACGGATAAACGTAAAAAAATAATATTAAAACCATATCTTGGATATGGACGTGGACAATACCGACCTTGGGGCTACAGAGCAGGATTACGTATACGGTACCGACCCCTTAATAATATTAACCTGATGATTGAAGGGTTTCAAGATCTAAGCACAAAGTCCATGGAGTGGGTTGGAGCTGAAGGAGATTCAAATAATACTGATATAATCTATGCTGAGTCTGCAGCAATTATGAATGATGTTCAAATAAGAATTAATTGGACCTTCACTCCAGATCTAACAGTTGAAGCATTTTTTCAACCATTTACTGTTGATATGGATTATAAATCATTCTACAGATTAATGGCGGAAAAAACTAGAGATTTGGAACCATATTCATATAATGATAATCCAGATTTTAAGATAAATAATCTTGTGGGTACCTTTGTACTGCGATGGGAGTATCACCCTGGGAGTACATTATTTGTTGTTTATAATTTGCACAATAATAATTATTTTTCAGCAAGTGAGAATTCATGGGACAGAAACAGTTCAAACTCTGTTTTTATTAAGTTTAATTATTGGTTGCAAATATGATAATTGAATTAGTCAATTTAGATTTGGTCTTAGCCCTAAGTTTTTGATATTCATAGATTTCAACCAAAATAATCATTAAATTAAATCTTGACTATTTTTATATTTTTTGGGAGAGTACCATGAGGTCTACAAAATCAGTACCTTTATTGCTTTTATCGATTATCTTTAGTTTTTCTTTTTTAAACGCTCAGGAAATCATCTTATATGGTAACGTCTCTAGTTTAAACGATGATGGGTCCTTATATCCTATTCATGCAGCTTATGTAGGGATAGACTCAGACTGGTACAGCTACTCCGACGAAGCTGGAAATTACGAATTAATGTTTGAATGGCTCTGGGATGGCCCTGTTACCGTCATCTGTGAAGCAGATGGATTTGATACTCAGTATGCCACTATCATGCCTGAGAATGATGTGGTTGAATTAAACTTTGTCCTTTCTCCTTCTGGAGAAAATGAGAATGGAATCCTGTTTGGATATGTATACTATCAGGTTTCTCCATCTGGTCCGCAGATTCCTGTTGAAGGAGCGTCCGTTGGTGCAACACCATCTTGGGGGCCAGAACCCTGGTTCCAAACCTACACCAATGAGTTAGGATATTATGAAATGGAGCTGTGGGGAAATGATAGCCCTTGGTATATCTTTTGTGAAACAGAATACGGACAACAGGAATCAGAAGCCACAGTAACTCCTGGTTATGAAACGGAACTTAATTTTATGTTTCTTAATGAGGAACCTCCAGTGGAAAGTTTCCTATCTGGTATCGTATACGGAGTAGAAGATGATATGATATTCACTCTCTCTGGAGCACAGATTAGGGCAACACCGAATGACCAAGATGAACCGGTTTATGAAACTGATGCAAATGAAGAGGGGCACTATGAACTCTCTCTTCCTTCTGGATATTATGATGTAACTGCATCTCATGAAGGATTTCAGACAGTATTGGCATATATATTTATCGGGGAAAACCAAGAAAACTGGCAAGATTTTTATCTGGAATATTCAGAATTTCAAATTGCTGGACTTTATGGATTGGTGTATTGGGAAACTCCTAACGGAAATGAGATCTTTATTCCCGGTGCTCAGATCAGAGCAGAAAGCCAGGACGCGAACTTAGTGTACGAGGCAGAGACAGGAGAAGGAGGTGGATACGAAATGGAAGTCATGGGGTACCACCACTATATTGTAACCTGCACCGCTGAATTTGAAGGAATGGAATTGATACTGGTCCATGATATTTATGTTGGAGAATCCTGGACTGAACTCAACTTTGGATTCGAGGGAGAACCTCCGATGGATGGTCTTCTGACTGGTTATGTATTTGGAATAGAAATTGATGCTATATTTCCACTTCCCGGCTCCATTGTTTCAGCTACTCCAACCGGACCAACTGATCCTTTTTGGGAAACAACAGCTAATGAAGAGGGACAATATGAGCTCTATCTCCCCCCAGGCGGATATATCATAACTGCACAATATGAGGGCTATACTTCTGAGACTGTAGATGTATTTATTGAATCTGACCAACCAAATGAATTAGATTTTTATTTAGATCAAGAGGGCTATAATCCCATGATTTATGGACAGGTATGGATGATTACCGCCAGTGGCAATGAGATCCCTGTAAATGAAGCAATCATAGAGGCATTGAATGAAGAAACAGGCATCACTTTTGATGCAGTCACTGATGAAAATGGAAATTTTGAAATAGAATTGATGCCTTACATGCAATATTTTGTTTCATGTACCACCCCTGGTCCTTCAGGGATGACCCAGGTTCAGGAGGTGTTTGTAGATATATCACCGGTGGAGCTAGTCTTTGTTTTTGGTAATGAAAATTTTGGGTGGTTGACTGGATATGTGCAAGATTCAAATCCGGAACCCTTTCCTATTCCAAATGCACATGTTGTGATTGAAAATGATTCTCATTCTTATGATTCCCAAACAGGAAATTCTGGAACATTTGAATTTCATCTCCCCAACGGAGGGTACACGATTCATGTTAGTGCTCCAGGATTTGAGTCGTTTATTGGTGAAACCATGGTATATCCCGGAGAAGAAACTTTTATAGAAATCACGTTATCAGAATTTAATGAAAATGGAACTGTCGTATCCCATTTTGGGGGGTGGAATCTTATTGGAATACCACGATATACAGGGGAAGAACAAATTGAAAACCTATTCCCCGAATCCATCGAGGAAACACTGTATGGATACAACCAATCAGGTTATTATTTGGAAAATATCCCTGAAACGGGGAACGGCTACTGGCTGAAATTCTGGGAACCAGGGTCTGCTTCCATTTATGGTGAACCTTTTTACGAAATAACTCTTGAACTGACTGAAGGTTGGAACCTTATAGCGGGACCATCTGGTACCGTTAGCTATATGGGAGTAGATGATTTAGATGGTATTTTAGTTGAAGGAACATTATACCTATATACCGAAGGTGGTTATGAAATGGCTGAGATGATTACTCCCGGAAATGGATATTGGATCAAGACCTTTGAATCTGGAACCATCACTCTAAATGTTACAGAAGATCTGACAAAATTTGAAAATTGGGAGTCATTGGTATCTAATGCGAACCAACTAAATATAAACGGAAAAACTCTCTATTTTGGGATGTCACTGAATGAGATAGAAATGCAATCATTCAGCTTACCTCCTGCACCTCCGGAAGGTGGAGCGGATGTCCGGTTCTTTGGTGACACAAAATTATGTTCCACGGATGAATGTATATTTAAAGTAGTGAATAATGTAAATAAGCTGACATTGGAATGTGATTTAAATGATGATAAAGAATGGGAAATTATTGATAAACATAATAATATTATAAAATGCGAAGGCATTCAAACAATTGAGACTTTTGATAGCCAGGCATCATTTTTATTGAGAATGAAGCCTGATTCTGAGATTCCTTCAGATTTTCCAATTATCTCAGCATTTCCGAATCCGTTTAATCCAATTATAACCCTTCGATTTTCTGTATCTGATTTATCAAAAGTGAATGTGTCTATTTATGATATTGACGGACGGTTGGTTGAATCATTTTTTACAGGAGAAGAAATGGAACGGGGAATGCATACTTTAATGTGGGATGCATCTGCATATTCAAGCGGGACGTACTTTGTTTCCCTAATTACAAACCAAAAAATAGTACAAACTCAAAAAATAGTATTAATAAAATAATATTTTTTTCAGTGGAGTGATATTTAAAACGATAATAAGTCGTTAATTTTATCGCTCACCGTCTCCGCATTTGGTAAGTACCTCTTTTCTAGTTCTGAATTTAACGGAATTGCCGGCACATTTTCTGCACCTACTACCATAACTGGTGTATCCAAATATGTAAAACATTCTTCTTGAATCCTTCCTGCCAGAGCCTGGGCAAAAGAGTTTTCCTTAGGTTCCTCAGTGACTATCAGACAGCGACTATGCTTAGTCACCGAATCGAAAATCAACTCCTCATCTAATGGAAACAGTGTTCGCAAATCAATAATCTCTATCTGCCCTTTAAACTGCTCCGAAGCTGTTTTGGCCCAATATACTCCCATTCCATATGTAATAATCGTAATACTTTCTCCTGATTCAATAGAAGATCGCTCAGCTTCTAGTACTTTTTTACCTTTTCCAAGAGGTAAAACATAGTCTCTTGCAGGCTCAGGACATATTGCAGATTCTGTGCCTTTTATTTTACTCCAGTATAAACCCTTATGCTCTAACACCACAACAGGATTGGGGTCATAATAAGCTGCTTTCATGAGCCCTTTCATATCAGCAGCATTTGATGGATAGACAATTTTTATTCCCCTGATATTTGCAAGTACTGATTCCACAGATGATGAGTGATAGGGTCCCCCGCTGCCATATGCTCCAATAGGCACACGGATAACACAACTTACCGGCCACTTACCATTGGAGAGATAGAAGGAGCGGCTCACTTCAGAAAACAGCTGGTTTAGCCCGGGCCAGATATAATCTGCAAACTGTACTTCCACAATGGGTTTGCACCCTGCTGCGGACATACCAACCGTACTTCCAATTATAAAAGCTTCCTGAATTGGGGTATTGAAAACCCGGTTATCTCCAAACGTTTCAGCAAGCGTTGCAGCTTCTCTAAAAACTCCTCCCAATCTTCTCCCAACATCCTGTCCGTATAAAAGACATTCAGGGTGGTCTTCCATAAGCTCCTTAATTGCCAGAAGAGCAGCATCCACCATAATGATGGGAGATGATCTATCTGGTGACCTCTCCCCCTTTTCTTCTAATATATCAGTTGGATAGAATATATTTTCAAAGAGCTGCTCTGGATCGGGATCATCGGCTTGCACAGCTCTTTCAAAATCAGCTTTAACTAATTGAATGGCTGTGTTTTCAATTTTCTCAAATTCTTTTGAGGAAACACCTGATTCTTTAAGCTGTTTTTTCAATATAGGTAGAGGATCCATTTTTTGATGCTCATCCAGATCATCTCTGTACCACTCCATGCGTACCCCTGATGTATGATGATTCAGAAGTGGCACATCTGCATGTATACAGACAGGGCGACGCTCTTTTCTGATAGTCTCCAGCGCATATTTAATCGTAGTAAATGATATTGAAAAATCATAGCCCGCTACTTTGAGCACCTCAATTCCACCAAAACCTTGAAGATAATCACTTATATCATTGGAACGGATTTCTTTGTGACAAGCAGATATATCCCAACCGTTATCCTGGATGAAATAGAGAATGGGGAACTGTTTCAGATCGGCCATGTGAAAGGCCTCTGAGACTTCACCCTCAGAAACAGAGCCGTCACCCAGGGAACAGACAACCACCGAATTATCATTAGACAGTTTTTCCTCTTCCATATATTGAATACCCATAGCAACTCCAGTTGTAGGAATTGCCTGCATCCCCGTTGCTGAAGATTGATGTGGGATTTTCGGCATATCATCTCTGCGCAGACTGGGATGAGAATAGTAAGACCTCCCTCCAGAAAAGGGGTCATCTTTTTTTGCTTGTAATTGTAGCATGAGGTCATAGGGAGTCATACCAATACTGAGGAGAAGTGCATCATCTCTATAATAAGGAGCTATCCAATCACGAGCTTCCATCTGCATGCCTAGAGCAATCTGAATGGCTTCATGGCCCCTGGAGGTTGCGTGCACATATTTTGATGTGATATCCCTATTTTTTTCATAAATATCGGTCATGGCTTTAGCGGTACACATATGAGAATATGCTTGTTTTAAAATTTTAAGAGGAAGAGCTTTATGCAAAGAATTACTTATTATTTCTTTTTCAGGTTCATCAAGGTGTCTCTGGTAAAATCTGAAAGCACCCGTTTCCCGCTCATGGCAGCTCTTTCTAAAAGGAGTTCATCCCAATGTTCTGTTCCATCCCACATAACTTTTTTTAGTGCCTGCATTGAGTCAGGGTTTGATGCCGCTAACTTTTCTGCAAGAGTTTGAATAGCAACATCCATTTCATCGGAGCTATTATATACTTCTGAATATAGGCCTTTCTCTCTTGCCCATTCAGCAGAGTGCCATTCAGTTGCATTGATAGTTAAATTACCAAAAGCCGCCATACCAATTTTTCGCTCGATAGGAGGTCCAACTACAAACGGACCAATACCAATGGCTAGTTCGCTTAGTTTGACAGAGGCATATTTTGTTGCAAAGCAATAATCGGTTGCAGATGCCATACCTACTCCACCGCCAACAGCTTTACCCTGTACTCTGCCAATAATGAACTTGGGGCACTTTCGGGATGCATTAATCACTTTGGCAAATCCAGAAAAAAACTCTTTTCCTTGCACTTCATTTTCTACTGCTAAAAGTTCATTAAAGGATGCACCAGCACAAAACGCCCTATCTCCACGACTTTTAAGAATTAAAACCTTAATCTCAACATTTTTTCCCGCATCAGTGATAGAACTTGCTAACTGCTCTAAAATTATCCCTGGTAAAGAATTACTTTGTGGATGAAAAAACTCTATGGAGCAAATTCCGTCCTGAACTTCTGTATTTACATAGGCATCCATATTTATGACTGATCCTTCTTTTTTATCATTGTTAAAATAGTTGCTAGCATCACTGTCTCACCTTCATCATCATAAACATCTACCATGAATTTCACAATGCCTTTGGCAATATCATCATCTGATCTTTTCTCCTGTTCAATTTTTTCTTTTGCAGTGAAGCGGACAGCAATAGTCATCCCTGGATATACGGGCTTTGTGAAGCGACATTCATCAATCCCATAGTTCAGCAGCACCGGACCTTTTGGTGGATCAACAAAAAGGCCCGCTGCCCGACTAAGAATATAGTAGCCGTGTGCAACCCTCTCTGTGAAGATGGTTCCCTCTAAAGAGTTCTCATCCATGTGGGCATAAAATTTATCACCGCTAAGTTCTGCAAAATCCTCTATGTTTTCTATGGTAATTAAATGACTGTCAGTGGATACCGTTTCTCCAATTTCAATTTCTTCAAAATGCTTGCGGAATACATGAGGTGACGACTTTGTCTGTCTTCCACCATATTGATATTGGCTGGTAAGGGCAGTGATTGTTGTGGGATGTCCCTGAATAGCAGTACGCTGCAGATAGTGAAGAATCCCCCGCTTGCCTCCCATTTCTTCCCCTCCTCCGGCTCGACCTGGACCACCATGGGTAAGTAGGGGCATAGGCGAGCCGTGACCGGTACTTTCTCTGGCGCAGTCTTTATTAAGCACCAGGATTCGTCCATGCATGGACGCAGCGCCAACCACAAAATCTCTGGCTACAGCATCATCAGCGGTAATAATTGAGCAGACAAGTGAACCCTTTCCCATACGTGAAAGCTCAACAGCATCATCCAGATTGTTATAGGGGATAATGGTCGATACAGGTCCAAAAGCTTCAATACTATGACAATCCTTATTTTTAAAGGGCTCATCATTACAAAATAATATAGGCGAAATGAAGGCACCTTTGGTTTTATCTGCGCCCTTAACTTCAAAATTATCCAAATCACCAAAAACTATTTTCTGACTTACTGCTAATTCATTTACTTTTTCTGTTACCTCAACCACTTGAGATTTCCCCGCTAGCGCACCCATTTGGACTCCCTCGACCATGGGGTTACCAATAACAGTTTTTGCAAGTTTTTCGGTGAGACCGGTCTGAACTTCCTCTACCAGTTTTTCTGGAACCAATATTCGACGAACGGCTGTACATTTTTGCCCGGCCTTTACAGTCATCTCCTTTAACACTTCTTTGATAAAGATATCAAACTCCTCCGTTCCGGGGACTGCATCTTCTCCCAAAATACAGGCGTTCAGTGAATCTGCTTCCATGTTAAAGGGAACCGCTTCTTCCACAATTTTTGGGTGCGACTTTAACATCTGCCCTGTAGATGCACTTCCTGTGAATGTGACAACATCCTCACAATTTATATGATCCAGAATTCCATTGGCAGAACCGCAAATAAGCTGCAAAGCACCCTCTGGAAGTATTTCTGATGCAATAATTTCCTGCACCATGAGATGAGTTAAATAGCAGGTGAGAGTGGCAGGCTTTACAATTGCGGGCATCCCCGCCATAAAGTTTACAGCAATTTTCTCCAGCATCCCCCATACAGGAAAATTGAAAGCGTTAATATGAATAGCAACCCCATTTTTTGGTACCATGATATGGTGACCAATAAAGCTACCATGTTTGGAAAGTTTTGCTGCCTCCCCATCCACATAATAGGGAAGATCAGGGAATTGCCGTCGCAGTGAGGCATTGGCAAAGAGATTTCCTATACCTCCTTCAATGTCTATCCAGGAGTCCAGCTTAGTAGCTCCTGTAGCAAAGCTGAGAGGATAGAACCTGTCTCTAATTCCATGTAAATGGAGAGCCAATGCTTTCAGCATAAGCCCTCTTTTTTGGAAAGTCATTTTTCTAAGTGGAGCCCCCCCCACATTTCTTGCATAGTCTAGCATGTCCCTAAAATCTAGGCCCTTACTTCCTGCTGTGCCGACCTCTTCTCCGGTAATTGAGTTGTAGAGCGGGGTTCCTTCTCCGTCACCTGTTACCCATTTCCCTAACGCAAAACTCCGATAGATCATTATTTATTTGTCTCTTTCCAAGGTTTAAAATTGGTTATCTGTGATGGACGGTCTTTAGGTTTTTTTCTAAGGGGTTCACATTCTTTCAAGGTTTTGTGACAATCCTCAGGCAGCTGCTGATAAATTTTTGTGCCCTTTGATTTCCAACCAATCATCTCATCGGAAATATCCCCCTTGATTATAGCAGGATTACCCACAACTAATTTCCTGTTTGCTATTTGCATTTCTCCTTTGATAAAACATAGTGCTCCAACAATACACTCATCTCCCACTACCGCATCATCCATCACCACTGAGTTCATACCAATAAGGGAATTCTTCCCAATTTGTCCACCGTGTATGACAGCTCCATGCCCGATATGTGAAGCTTCTTTCAATACTACCGACTTCCCAGGAAAGACATGAATGGTGCAGTTCTCCTGAACATTGCAACCATCTTCAATGATAATTTCACCCCAGTCCCCTCTAATGGCTGCCCCTGGGCCAACATATACTTTTTCACCGATGATCACATTACCCGTCACCGCAGCTAAAGGATGTACGAAGGATGATTCTTTTACAACAGGAGTATAACCATTGAAGGAGTAAATCATTTTTTATATTTTATAATTATAATTCACAGAATAGAGAACTGAATTTACAATTGGTTTAGCTATTTTAGACTCTTTCAATGATTACAGCATACCCTTGTCCCACACCAACACACATAGTAGCCAGAGCATATTTTTTTTCCAATCTCTGAAGTTCCAGTGCTGCTGTCTGAATAATGCGAGTCCCTGACATGCCAAGAGGATGACCTAAAGCAATAGCGCCTCCGTTGGGATTAATTCTAGGGTCATTATCTTCCAACCCCCACTGTCTAATACAGGCTAAGGATTGTGCAGCAAAAGCCTCGTTTAACTCTATAAGATCAATATTTTCCATGGTAAATCCTACTTTTTTCAGAGCTTTGTTTGAAGCCTCGACAGGACCAATTCCCATAATGTGAGGTTCCACTCCCACAACCGCAGATGAAACTATTTTTGCGATAGGTCTCAAATTATGAGAGTTGATCCCTTTTTCTGAAGCAATAAGCATAGCTGCAGCACCGTCATTAAGACCTGAGGAGTTTCCAGCGGTAACACTGCCCTCTTTTTTAAAGGCGGGATTTAGTTTTTCTAATCCTTTCATGGTGGTATGGGGCTTCAGAAATTCATCTTCCTCAAATCGAAGTGGATCAGATTTTTTTTGTGGAATTTCAATTGCTTTAATTTCAGATTTAAAGGAGCCCATTTTCTGTGCAATCGCAGCTTTCATTTGAGAACGATAAGCAAAGTTATCCTGGGCTTCACGGGAAATATCATATTTTTCTGCTAGATTCTCTGCTGTATGTCCCATACTTTCTGTTCCATAAATTTCCTGTAATTTGGGATTTATAAAGCGCCAGCCGAAACTGCTATCTTCCATTTTTGAATCTCTGCCAAATGGAGTGGATGCTTTAGAAATCACCCAAGGTCCGCGGGTCATATGCTCCACACCACCAGCAATGAACAACTCACCATCTCTGGATTGAATTGCTCTATGTGCATGGATAACAGCTGACATTCCTGAAGCACAGAGTCGGTTTACTGTTTCGCCAGGGACAGAGTAGGGCAACCCAGCTAAAAGCAGTGCCATGCGGGCAACATTTCGGTTGTCCTCTCCTGCCTGATTTGCGCAACCCAGAATTACATCATCAATTTGAGACATATCAAAATTAAATCGTTTCATTAATGATCTTATAGTGTGGGCCGCTAGGTCATCTGCACGGACTGAGGAGAGCATCCCTCTAAATCCACCAATGGGCGTCCTTACTGCATCAATTATAAACGATTCTCTTGTTTTCATTCTATCTCTGAAAACCATTTCTTAGAAGTTCGATAAACAGTGCCTTTAAAAATTGCTACTTGCTGGTTTTTTTGGTTTGTAATAGTTATGAGATAAACTCCGAATTTATCAGAAAGTGATACCTCATCCGTTATAGCAGTAAGTACATCGCCATCTTTGACCGAAACTGTGTGAGAAATAGATGTCTCTACAGATAAAGATTTTCTGCCGCGGGCATTAGATGCAAATGCTAATGCACTATCTGCAAAAGAATAGGCAATTCCACCATGTGCTATTTGAAAACCGTTCAGCATTTCCTCCCGTACAATCATTTTCAATTCACAAAAGCCCTCTTTCATATCAACTATTTCAATGCCCAACCACTGGCTAAAAGCGTCATTTTTATACATTTGGTGTATGACTTTTTGAGAATTTTTCATGAGTAAAAAAGAGTGTTTTCTTGTGCCATTTTTTCAAGTAGAGAGCTGGGCTGATAGCGCTGATCATCGGTATTAGATTGTAATTTTTTCATCTGATCTAAAACCGATTTGATTCCAATTTCATCTGCCCATTGTAACAATCCCTTTGGATAGTTTACTCCCGTAGTCATAGCTATATCAATATCCTCTCGTGTGGCAATCTCAAGGGCAAGTGCATCTGCTGCTTCATTTATTAGCATAGCTAGGATTCTATTTAGGATTTTCTCACCTAATTTCTGATTCATCTGAGGTTTGAACGAAAAAGGACCATTGCTGTAATCGTAGTACCCTCTTCCGGATTTTCTGCCTAAATATCCTTTTTTTATCAAATCCTTTTGTATTGGAGAGGGTCTATATCGGGGGTCACAATTTGTTCCTTTATAAACGGCCTGAGTTGCCGAATAATTCACATCATTGCCAATATAATCCATGAGCTCGAAAGGTCCCATGCGAAATCCGCCCAACTCTTTCATTGCCCAATCAATGGTAGCAAAGCCTGCAATCCCCTCTTCAAATATTTTCAAAGCTTCACCATAAAATGGTCGAGCAATCCTATTAACTATGAACCCAGGAGTATCTTTTGCCCTTACCACTGTTTTTCCCCAGGTCTCAAGGATAGATTGAATATCAGTGAGTATATACGAAGCTAAATATTCAGTGGGAATAATTTCCACCAAATTCATTAAAGGTACAGGATTAAAAAAATGGATGCCCATAACCCGCTGAGTATATTTGCATACAGATGCAATATCTGAAACTGACAGGGAAGATGTATTCGTTGCCAATATGCATTTTCTGGATACTAAACTTTCCGTTGCTATAAAGAGTTTTTGCTTAATCTCCAGGTTTTCTATGATGGCTTCAATAACTAATTCACTGTCTGAAATATCAGACAAATCAGATGTCCAGTGGATGTTATTTATAATTTTTTTTGAAGCAGTCTCATCAATTTTTCCCTTGTCTCGCAGTCTGTTAAGAATATTTTCA
>CAXRJK010000131.1:0-30988 GCA_964230865.1 Winogradskyella sp. | reverse complement strand
TATAAATATTAATGCTTTTAATTTTGAACTTGGTGAGTACCATGCCAGTATTTTAATTAAAGATAATCAAACAGGGATAGCTATTGGTTCAGTTCCCTTGACCATTGAAATTACAGATACCTGCGAATCAGAGCCTTTGCTTTATTTGGTTGAGGACGTACCCAATGATCAGGGCTGGTGGGCAAGACTTAGTTTTGCAGCTAGTTGTCCTTTTGGTCCAACACCCGAGTTTCCCGATTATCCAGCTGGTGACATGATGGGTATCTATACAGTGTGGCGTGAGTTTACCCAGACCCGTGAGTGGGAGGTCATAGGATCGTTCCCGGGAGCAAATGAGTCTACCTACAACTATCTGGTTCCCACCTTAGGTAATGCTACCTATGAAGATACAACCTGGACAACATATCGGATTTCATTCACAGCATCGCCTTATATTTGGTACTCCGGCCCTGTATCGGGTTTTTCGGTCGATAACATAATTCCTGCTACACCGACTGGACTGATAGCAGAATATTCTGACGGGAGTGTAAGTCTTGGTTGGGACGGGCCGGTGGACGAAGATTTTCATTATTTTACTATCTACAGAAATGGTGTGGTGTGTGATTATTCGGTCGAACCTTTCTACATTGATGAAAATGTGTCTATTGATGATGAGCTGTTCTATTTTGTTACAGCAACAGACGCTAATGAGAACGAGAGTGATCCATCAGAGGAGGCCTATGTATCTCAGATGTCCATATCCATTTCTTTTGTACAGAACTGGAACTTGGTGGGCTTACCCCTGACCACTGATTTGGATGGCCAGTTGGATGTGTTCCCGAGCTCAGTAGAGGGAACCTTGTTTTCCTTTGATGAGACCTATGTTCAGGAATCATCATTGATCCCCGGTACTGGATACTGGCTAAGGTTTCCGGAAGATGGTGAAGCCTTAATGACAGGCTCTCCAATTGATAATATGATATTGCATCTCCAGGTTGGCTGGAACCTTATATCTGGCATAACAGGTGAGATTAGTGTGAACGAAATAATCGATGAGAACAGCATCATTGTTCCGGGCACCCTATTCGGTTTTAGTGAAACCTATGTATATAGCACAACATTGGTACCAGGACAGGGCTATTGGTTGCGTGCTTTTAACGAAGGGGATGTAATTCTTTCTTCCAATTCAAACAGGATAAGAAAACATTTTGTTAGTTCAACTGACGGCGCAAATTCAATAAAAATTAATGGTCAGGAATTATTTTTTGGAAAAGAAATTATGTATGGACAAGAGCTTAGTTACACCTTACCTCCCAAACCGCCTGTGGGTGCGTTTGACGCAAGGTATGCGGATAATAGGCGATTGGTGAAGGATTATGGAGAGGTGGAGATAGTGAACTCTGGTGGAATTCTTTTGATTGAATATGAGATTGTTATTGATGTAGGAGAATATTATAACTGGGTTCTCAAAATGGGGGATGGAAATGAACATATAATAGAGGGTAAAGGAGATCTTGTTGTTCCTTCTTCAGAGAGTATGATTCTTGAACGTAAAGAAGTGATCCCGGAAAAGTTTACACTACATCAAAACTTTCCTAATCCTTTCAATCCTGTCACAACACTTCGCTATGATCTTCCTGAACAGTCCCACGTAACGCTGACAGTTTATGATATGCTTGGGAAAGATATAATCAGACTTGTCAATACAACTCAACAAGCAGGCTTTAAGTCAGTCCGTTGGGATGCCACAGATAATATGGGTATACATGTAAGTGCTGGTGTCTATCTCTATAAGATAGAGGCAGGAAAATTTGTACAGACCAAGAAAATGGTGCTACTGAAATAATGAATCCATATTACATTATACAGTGAACCCAAAACTTTTATGGCTTTTTAGTTTTGTTGCCCTCTATTGGATATACTGCCTTTACTGGGGATTTAAAGGAGCAAAGTCTTCTAAAACTTCTGCAGATTATTTTTTAGCAGGGCGTTCTATTGGGATTTGGGTATTTGTTCTGGCAGCTACCGCAACAAGTTTCAGTGGGTGGACATTTATAGGTCATCCCGGTAAAATATTCACAGACGGTTTACCCTATGCATTTGCTTCGTTTTATGCTTTAACCATTCCATTCACTGGTGTTCTGTTTTTGCGGAGACAGTGGCTGTTAGGAAAGGCATATAAATACATTACACCCGGTGAAATGTACAGCGACTATTATGGCGGCGACACGATACGAATGTTGACGGTTTTGGTGGCATTTTTATTTAGCGTTCCCTATCTAGGAGTACAGCTAAGAGCATCAGGAGATTTGTTTCATGTCCTAACCGATGGGTTGATCTCCGTTGAGCTAGGGATGTTTGCTTTGTCTACGGTTGTGGTGATCTACGTTGCCAGTGGGGGTCTGCGCTCTGTGGCCTATGTGGATTGTGTGCAGTGTATTCTATTAGCACTTGGAATCGTGATTCTTGGATGTATAACCATCCATTTTTCAGGGGGCTGGGAAGGATTTAAAATTGGACTCTCAAAAGTTGTTTCCAATGATTTAATATCAAATACAAAAATCACACCTGATGGATATTCGTCCAAGGTTGCCATCCCCGGTGCAGTTCAAATGGTTTCCAGCGGTTCAAAATCTATCGGAGGACCTTGGACAGGAATTATGTGTATGACCTATATGTTTGCGCTGATGGGAATTCAGTCCTCTCCTGCATTTTCAATGTGGTCTTTTTCCAACAAAACCAGCAAAGCTTTTCGCTGGCAGCAGGTTGTGGCATCATCTATCATTATTGGAGTTATACTATTTACATTTACAATTTTTCAAGGATTAGGTGGACATATTCTTCAAGCGAACGGTGTCATATCAGGAGTCACAGATAAAAACTTAGTTCCACAGCTAATAAATTTGATGTCTTCCTCTGCTCCCTGGTTAGTTGGATTATTAGCGGTCTGCGCACTGGCTGCCATGCAGAGCACCGGTGCTGCCTATATGTCAACCTTCAGTGGTATGATGACAAGAGATGTGTTTAAACATTACTTTTCAAATGATGCTTCAGATCAAACTCAAAAGTTTTTTGGAAGAATTTTTGTAATTATAGTTGCAGCTGCAGCTCTGATTGTTGCAGCAAAATCTACACAGGCCATCGTTATGTTGGGGGGGTTGGCAGTTGCATATGGTTTTCAAATGTATCCTGCGTTGATAGGACTGTGTTATTTTCCTAAGCTGTCTTCTAAAGCTGTTAGTTTTGGTTTAATTGCAGGACTGGTTGCTGTAACACTAACAGATAAAACATCAACCTGGTTTGGTGTCCCCTGGGGAGCCTATCCTCTCACCATACACAGCGCAGGATGGGGGATATTTGTTAATTTAATTGTGGTTGGATTGGGAACATTTTTCTTTCCAGACTCTGAGGACAGAATAATAAAAAAGAAAAAACGTCATGAATTTATTCAATCAGTTTCCGGTCTGGCAGAAGAAAGAAAAAAGTTAATTCCTCTTGCATGGGTTTTGACATTGATCTGGTTTGTTATTGGTTTTGGTCCTTTTGCAACCATAGGGAATGCATTATTTTCAAACCCAAACAATCCCTTAACGTGGGCTCCGTTGGGACTCCCATCACTCTGGATTTGGCAGCTGGTATTTTTGCTGTATGGTATTTTTGTTATGTGGTTTTTAGCATTTTTTATGGGCTTATCAAAGCCCATTGATGTAGAAAAAATAAAAGTTGCTAATTAGAACTTCCATTAATTGGATATTCTAATTTTTTAATTCGCTCTAAAGGTCCTGGGCATAAATAATTGTGGCAAGATTGACACATATAAACTATATCATTATAATTTTGGATTGTAGGCTCTGAATCAAACTTTTCAGATAGCTGAACTAGCTGTTTAGCCATCTGAGTAAATCCCGGTTTGTCAAAACTATCGTCTGTCATTTTTAAAGATGAAAATGATAAGAAATTCAGTCTTGGTGCTGACTCATTCTTCAGAGCTGTTTTCACCTCTTGCATTTTTTCCGTCATGGTCCTCATGGAAATCGCCATTTCGCTCATTGGATTAGGAAAATTCTCAGTTTTCTGTTTTGTGCATGAGGGGATGAGGCAAGCTCCACAAATGAGTATCCAGAGCACATTATTTTTCAATCAAAACTCCTGAAGCGGTGAATTGCATTTTAAATTCCGGTTCGGTTATTGCTAGTATCTCCTCTGGAGGCTTTCCAGCGTCTTCCGCATAATGTCTCAACAGTTCTACAGATAGGGTATCCAGTTTTGCTTCTCCTTTTATGATGGTCTGTTTTCCTTCCGCTCCTTCTTTTGGAACAAAGAAGCCATAGTCTTTAAAACGTACTATTATTGTGTCAGTTTCTGAAACCTTCACATCCATCCAGCACCCTTTTTTTGGACAGGTATTAATAATTTCTCCTTTTAGGGTGACATTCTCTACTGGCCCACTTTGGATTTTATTGAACAAATCTCTGTAGGATTGGTCTACATCTGAAGATATAATTTCACCATAATTATTATAATGATTTTTTCCGCAGGAGATTAGTGCGATTGAGAGTACCAATATTAAGCTAGTCTGATTCATTTTAACTCCGGAATTTCAAGAAATAGATTTTCATATTAAAGTTATTTATGAATTAAATTTAGGAAGATATTAAATGAAATATTAAAAAATAATTTAACTATTGTTAAATTGTAGTGTCTGATGTATTAATTAACTTATGAAAGGAGACACCATGCAAAGAGCACTAAAAATTATACTTCCCCTGTCTATTTTGTTTTTAACTGGATGTGAGGGGCTCTTTAATAAAAACCAGGACAAGCTCTCTGGGTCAGCAGATCTTGAGGCCTTAGCAAGAGAGCTGACAGATGAATTGGACCTAAATGAAGATCAGGAAAGGGGCCTTCACAGTTCCCTAAGAAAAGGGGATAGATTTCACCCACATCCCGCTAGGCTTTGGCAGTTAGCTGTCGAATTAGCTTCAACGCTATCTGAAGAACAAATAGATCAACTACTTACTC
Organism: Winogradskyella sp.; assembly: GCA_964230865.1. Classification (GTDB taxonomy): domain Bacteria; phylum Fidelibacterota; class Marinisomatia; order Marinisomatales; family AB-629-J13; genus AB-629-J13. The sequence continues at coordinate 25,987 of CAXRJK010000131.1, read as the reverse complement.
CCCCTGAAGAAAGTGGATATCACGATTATTCCTATGGATTAAAACCCGAGGATTCAGAAAAATCATCGAGGAAAGATGAGTTTTTTATTTCAATTATAAGATCTCTTCTTACAGCTGAACAGTTGGAAGAATTTGAACTTATTCTTGTATATCGTGAAGAGCAATCCGAAATTTTGAAAAACAAGCTTGAAACCAACGAATTAGAGTTCAAGGAATTCATGCTAAATTTGAAAGCACTGCGTATGCTATTCAAAATACAATTAGAAGCACTGCTTACGGATGCTCAGGAGGAGGAGCTAGATTCAATTATGGAAGCAAAAAAACCTCGTCATTTCCATAAAGGAAAAGATTCTGAAAAAATGGACAAAATAAAGGAAGCTAAAATTGAAGCTCTGGAGTTGACAGATGAACAGATTGAGCAATTAGAATCTTTAAAAGAGCAACTGGAGCTTACAATTGAGGAATTAAAATCTTCATTTATCAATGAAGAAATTACTCAAGAGGAATTTATGGAAAGCTTAGTAGCAATATTTACAACACATCAAAATGATAAATGGGAAGTGTTTACCGAACAACAGCAGCTCATCATCGAGATACACAGAGTGCTTGCTGTTAGGGCACATAAACATTTTTTTAAACATAAATGGATGAGATTTTACGGTTAGGAACTGCTCAAAATATAAACTGAAAAAGGGAACGAGTTAATCGTTCCCTTTTTTATTTTTAGATATTTATTTTTGTTCCTCATAAAATTTAGCAAGGGTAACTTGAAATATGGTATCCGATAATACATCTAAATATAAATCCCCATTATTTATTTATATCCAACTCGTAAGATTGATAGAGATTGAGGACCATGACAATAATAAATCTGCCGCTCTTATAGGAAAGCTTGGGAGCTCGCTTATGCAGCTGGCGGAATCAATGGATACAGCTAATCTGGAGCAAAGTGAAAGTGGATTTTTAGTTCAATTTATGACTATCCGAGATGCACTTAAGTTTGGTTCTTCCTTAATAAGCTTGACAAAAGGACAGAACGATTTTGATATAAAAATAAGTGTACACTCAAGTAAAAATGAATTCACACTCAAAAGAGAAATCGAAAAAATTATATCATTTTCTGGTCACAATGAGATTGTTTTCACATCCACTCTAAATCTAGATGAGTTCAGAGAGTCTGGCTATACCTGGAATAAAATTGGGGAAATTCAGTTAGGTGAAATTGGAGATACCTCAGATGTATTAAAAATTGATTTAACCGGCCATTTCCAAAAAGGAAAAATTAAAAAACAAACTGATTTATCATTTAATGATATAAAGTATAGATATTTAATTCCCGTGGTCGTTTTGTTTTTTATTGGTATTTATTTTCTGATGCCTAATAAAAAATATGAACCTACTATTGCTGTTTGGATGATGGAAAACAATGGAAATGAAAAAAACAGTTTTTGGTCATGGGGAATGACGGAAGATATAATAAATACAGTGGGAAAATCTCAAACAATAAATATCGTCCCCTTCAGCGAAATAAATACAGCTATTTTGAACCGGGAATCTCCTAAGGATTATGCAAAAAAGAATGGACTAAACTATGTTCTGATTTCAGAGTTTAGTCCCCAAAAAACTGGTTCTGAACTGCAATATTCTTTAATCAACATCAAGAATGATAAAACAGAATATTCAAAAAAAATAAAGATATCTTCTAAACAGATTTCTGAGATAGTTGGGATTATTTCCCGTAAAATAATAAATATTCTAGATGTGAATGATTTAAAAATAATCCAATCTAGAAAACACACAGATCCAGAAGCTTACAAACTTTATCTAAAGGGTAAATATTTGATTAAAACAGGAGAATCCCCTGCGCAGATAGGTGAAGGATTTTCTCTGTTAGAAGAATCTATAGAATTAGATGATAATTTTTTAAAGGTAAAATCCTATCTTGCTAATCTCAGTAGAGAGAGAGGTGATTTATCAAAAGCGCGTGATTTATACACAGAGGCACTGAAATCTGCAGGTGATCTTGGAGACAGACAAGGTGTTCAGCAATATTTAGTGGCCTTGGGAGATATTTTATTTGAAATGGAAGATTTTTCCAATGCCATGGATTGTTATCGAAACAGCCTACCCCTCTCAGAAGAATTAAATCATAGGTATAAAACTCCCTATATCATGAATCAAATGGCTTTAATCTATAATCATCAGGGGAAACCGGATTCTGCTATATATTTTTTAGAACAATCAATAAATACCTCACACGAGTTAAAAGACTCACTGAAAACAGTATCTGAAATACTTTTATTAGGAAATATATATTACAATTCAGGGGATTACTATAATGCACTGATTCAATTTGTAAAAGCCCGCGAATATTCAATAATAAACGGAGACACATCGGATATATCAAGAGCCCTGCATTTTATGAGTGAGATATTTTGGAATAAAAAGGATTTTACACAGGCTCTGATTTATCAAAAAGAATTATTGGAGCTGCTGAAAGAAAGTGGTGATGATAACAGTATTGCGTGGGCAGCCTTTAGAATGGGATCAATTTATGAAAATAGATGCGATTATGTTGAGGCCCAACAATATCTGAAGGAGTCACTGAAATTAAGGCAAAAGTTGAAAGACAGAGGTGATTTAGCGGAAACAATCAGTTATTTGGGACTTGTTACAGCAAAAATGGGGAAGTATAAAAAAGCACAATCCTATTTTCTGGACTCACAAAAATTATATGAAAAATTAAGAGACAGATCTGGGATTGGATTTATGAACCATAATTTAGGAGAAACCTTTTATTTCAGGGAAATGTACAGAGAGTCAGAGGGCTATTTTAGAGCAGCTTTAGCAGTTTGGAAGGAGCTAGAGAACCCTGTAATGGAGATATGGTCGATGTCTTGGTTGGTCTTAGCAGAATTGAAATCTGGAAATCGTGAGTTTGAAGTGGATCTCTATTTATTGAATAAATTGATGAAAAAACAAGAGATGGATGAGGGTAATATTTCCTCAGTTTACTACAACCTTTACCAGATATATGATCATAAGAATGTTGACGATAAAGCAGGAAATACCTTGAGTAATGCATATAATGCTGTTATGAAAAACATTGGAAATATACAGACTAAAGAAGATAGAAATTCCTGTCTGGAAAATAATATTTTAAGTAAAAAAATTGTTCAAGCCTGGGAAAAATTGAATAGATAGATATAATTTTTGATTTTAAATATAATCTAGTTTAAATTTTGCTAAACTTAGGAAGGTCATTTATTAATTAACAATAGGATACCATATGTACAGTAGACTATTCCCTCTCATTTTTCCATTATTAAGTTCATTTATTTTTTCCCAAACAGGCTCTATTTCAGGTACAGTTCGCGGTTTAGGACCCGACTCTCCTACAGATGGTGAACCTCTAATATCAGCCAACGTGTACCTAAAAGGTACAATGATCGGTTCAATCACTGACACATCCGGGGTTTACAGTATATCAAGAATCCCTATAGGGAAATATACTCTCGTTGCTGATTATTTTGGGTTTAAGACACAGAAAATTGATATTTATATATCTGTTAGTGATGCGGATGATGGTGGGACAGCTTCAGGGCTTCAAAAACTGGGTATCTCCACTGAGGAAGAGTCTGGGGTCAATGTAATAAAGGGGAATAAGTTAACTGGGGTGAACTTTGTTCTTGAGGAAGATGTTTTCAAAGGAGATGAAGTGGTTGTTACAGGTGTTGCGTCTGAGAGATCCGTAGAAATTTCAGAAGTTGCTGTTACTCGCCTGGACCCTAGACATTTGAACGAATCAACCTCTTATTCTGATTTCGGGACACTGCTCGGTGGGAAGGTGTCTGGTTTAGATATCCGTAAACCTTCGGGAACAGTTGGAGGCGGATTCCGCTTTGATGTTCGTGCTGGCGGAGGTCTCAACGGAAACGAACAGCCTGTTATATTTATAGATGGAATGAGAGTAGATAACAATGAAGTAGGTCCTTATTCATATGGGCAAGGTATTTCCACTCTGCTTGATTTTAACCCCGATGATATTGAAAACATTGAGATTCTTAAAGGGCCCGCTTCTGCAACAAGCTATGGAACCAATGGCTCAAACGGTATAGTATTAATTGAAACAAAAACTGGTCGAGCAGGTATGGATAAACCGGTGTTTACCTATAAACATACCACTGGAAACAACAGCCCTGAATTTGAGATTGACGATGGATTTCAAAATCATGAGCTTTTTCATAAAGTATTATCTCCGGGTAAGATATCTGATAATTATTTCAGTGTTAGCGGGGGAGATTATAAGGCAAGATATTTTATATCATTTTCCAATCGCTATGAGGAGGGGATGCTTATTTGGAAACACCAAAATTATTTTGACCGTACGTCCATCAGAGGCAATTTTGATCTCTTACCTCAGGATAATCTCAAACTGAGCCTAAGTACCTCCTACAGCGCTTATACCGCCAAAATTCCACACAGTGATAATAGTATTTATGGCACGATTAGTGGTACACTAATATCATTTTTCCCATGGGGGAATGCGGACAGCGCTGCATTTGCTGCTATTGATCAGGGAATGGACTCTAAAAGATTTACAGGTTCTATCAGTGCAACCTATTATCCTTTTCAAAAAATAAATCAATATGGGCTGAACACGATGGTTCTAAAGGGAAAAGTAGGAATTGATGATGTTCATAGGGATCATTTTACATCCTTTAGTTCAGATTATAATTATGGATCACAGTCAGAGGGCGAAAAAGGATTAAAGAGGACAGATACAAAAAGGATGAACTATGAAATTGGGTTAGCCCATTCGTTCAATAATGGACCACTGGTAGCTAAAACAAGTTTTACAGCTCAGTTTTTTGATAATCTTAATCAATCTATGGATATATGGAGAGAAAACTTTGGTCAGAGTGAGGTGACAAATATTAGTTCCGCGCCTTCGATCAGAGAGGCAAGCGAATCTTTTTTTAATAGTAGGGATGCTGGTGGAGTAATAACTGAGGAGCTTTCACTCTACGATCAGTACTATCTTACACTAAGCTATCGAAAGGACTATGCTTCTTCTTTGGGATCAAAGTCAGAGTCTATTGGATATCCAGGAATACGTTTTGCGACCAGATTGGACAAGCTTAGCTTTGTCCCTGAACAGTTTAATTTATTGAAATTTCGTATGGCCTATGGTGAGAGCGGAATGCTACCTGGTCACGATGATGGGATAGCACTTCTGTGGAGTGGCGGTGCTGGAGGCGTCGGTGGTGGTGCCAATATATACAAATATGGGAATGAGGATATTGAGCCTGAGAGGATCAGTGAGGTCGAGTTTGGGCTTGATCTTACATGGGAAAATTTGTTGTCACTTGAGCTTACAAAATATAACCAGTGGGCAGAGAACTCTATTGTATACGCTCCGCTTGCTCCATCTTTGGGATATGGGGAGGTTGCTAAACCCACCAATATTGGTAGTATGGAGATGGAGGGTTTTGAAACGCTATTAAAAACAACACCGATAAACAAGAAAGATCTAAAGGTGGATATTAGTGCATCATACAGTTGGAACGATAGTGAGATTACTGAAATGGGAGACCCGATCTGTGATGATTATGGAGTAATGTGTACTCAAGAGGGATATCCAAAATATCATTTCTGGGGGTCTGATGTATCTGGCGCGAAAGTTGATACACTTGATTTATCAATGATGGGACTTGGAGTAATTCCGTATTTTGATCCTATTGGTGGAGTTTTAACTAATGAAAAACATATGCTCGGAAGAGCGATCCCCCAGCACACAGGAAACCTGTCTGTCAATGTCAATTATAAGGTGTTTGACTTTTACATGCTTTTTGAAAGGAAGACAGGGTTTATGGCTGGTGAGGGGACCAGATGGAGAGCAACAAGTCCTGATAATAGCGGACACACAGCCTGGCTAGCATCCATACAGAAGCTCGGGCTTGATGGGCTCTTTGCTCAAATGGGTATTCTACCAGAGGAATTTATGATATATTTCAATCCCGTGATTGAACCTGATGAGGTGGTGGGTACAGTGAACACGGACTTATACATAGCAACAGGAGGAGCTGTGCCTCCGCTCCCGGTGGCGATTCCAGGCAAAGAGGCAGAGTGGGAGAATGCTCTTAATGAGTTTGCGTTTAATCACCCTTCATATATTACAAACTTTGGGACTTCCGGTGATTTTACCAGGCTCAGAGAAATAAACTTTGGTGTTAATCTTACACAGTATCTACCCGTTTTAAAACTGGACAATGCTATCTCTGGGCTGAGGGTCTATTTCTCAGCTCAGAATGTTAAGCTGTGGAGAGCTTCTGGTACAGTAGGGGTTGACCCAGAGTTAAACATCTCTGGTGCAGTTACAGAAGGAATTGGTCTGGAAGGTAGAGCTTATAGATCTGTTGAGTCTGCTACCATGCCCCATCCAACTGTATATAATTTCGGAATAAATGTGAGGTTCTAAGATGATAAAAAAAGTATTTATAATTTTAAATGTTTTTATTCTGTTTACCGGGTGTCAAAAATTTGTTGAAAATACCAGCCCATCTATCAATGCAGTCAGTTATGATGAAATAAATAATGAAGATAATATTGAATTTTTCATTAATGGTGTAAAAAATGCATACGCAGATGCCCACGCGAGGGTATCTGTTATTGCAGATGGTATTTCGGATCAGCTAGTGCACGATAGAAATGTTGCTGGTGCAACCGGACCTAGTGACGAAGCTTTAGATAATGGAGATTATGAGTTTACTGATGGTTCAAAAGCGGAATGTTATTTTAGTATTTTGGAAGTATGGAGAACCGCAAAACTACTAAAAGAAAGTTTGGATATTTTAGAAGGCGGAGAAATTGAAAAAGAAGGATATTATACGGCATATCTTTATCAGGGTCTTGCATATTACCTTCTTGGCACCTATTATGGCAGGGGCCCCAGTTACCCGACAGATGGAGGAGCAACAATTGATACAAGTTCATTTATACCATCCAGTGAACTGTATAATACAGCAATTGCACACTTTCAATCTGCTTTAAATTCACTAGATGCTGGTGATGATTATAAGATAAGGGTCTTAAATTCTCTGATGTCTCGCATATATCTTTATGGTGGGGACCCAACTCTTGCTGCTGCCCATGCTTCGCAGGGACTTATAGCGGGAGATGATCCATTTCAGGCACTCTATACTGATGAAGGTGAATTTATTAACAGATATTATAACTATGCGGGTGAGGGACGTACGAGATGGACACTCGACTCAAGGTTTAGACATTTGCTTGGCGAAGAATTTACTGATGCAGGAAATGGGAATGGTGTTTATGATCAGGGCGAAGGATTTACTGATGCAGGAGATTTAAATGGTACATATGATGAAGGTGAAGATTTTATTGATCTAAAAAATGGTGTCTATGATTGGGGCGAAGAATTTGTAGATATTGCTCTTCCAGGTGGAGACACTGGATCGGGAAATGGTGTTTATGATGAGCCAACAGAACCTGAAGAGAGTATCAGATTGCCTATGGCAAAAGCGCCAATGGAAGAGGACGCTGTATCTTATGTAAGATATTATCAGGAAAAGTATGAAAGTGATTCACCAATATCAGTAATTAGTTGGCAGGAAAACCATCTGATTTTAGCTGAATTAGGTGTGCAGGGTTACGGCATAGGTATTGACGCTCTTGGCGCTGTTAATGATATCCGAAATTGGTATTCTCTTCCGCTTCTTACTGAAATTTCCATGGAAATTATTTTGGATGAAAGAGACAAGGAACTATTTTGTGAGGGGAAAAGACTAATCGATCAAAATCGTTTTTCTGATTTAATTCCATGGCATACTGGTGAGCTGCACTATATTCCAATACCATTGGAAGAAGAACTTACAAACCCTAATTATCCGTAATTGTTAATATAAAAAAAATAATTTTTTGATGCAGTTTTCATTTAATACACTATTATAAGTATCTTGGAATGTTATATTTTGATAAATCTCAAATAAAAGGATAACGTTATGGTATCAAATAATTTCCCAAAAGGAACAGAAGTTGACCTAAAAATTCCTATGGTTCCAGACATGGAACTCGCGGCTGCAAAGACAGCAGAAGCCATGGCAGAATATGCTCATTTTTCTGAGGATGAAATTGAAGAGATCAAAATGGCAATTATTGAAACGTGTATTAATGCGTTTGAGCACAGTGAAAGTATGGACCGCAATGTTTACATAACATTTCATGTAGATAAAAAAAAGATGGTTGTTCAGATCATGGATAAGGGTAAAGGATTCGTAAAAAAGGATGTTGAGACACCTGATATCGCAAAAAAGATACACGCTGAATATAAACGGGGATGGGGAATGCAGCTCATTGAATCGCTTATGGATGAGGTTGATATTCAGAGCGGTGATGACGGGACAGTTGTTTCACTAACAAAATTTATTTGATACAAGAGGGAGATTTTAATTATGGCTGAACAATTTACAATGGATGTATCAGTTGACAATAAAACTGTTATTCTTCGTACTAACGGTTATTTAAACAATGTTGCAGGCGAGAGTATCGCTGAAGAATGTTATAAGCAAATGGACGACGGAAAGAATAATTTTCTGTTGGACCTCACCAATACAAAAATGGTTAACAGTATTGGTGTCTCTATTTTGATAGAGATCATAGAGAAATTGCAGGATGTAGATGGAAAATTGGGCTATTGCAATCTTGCACCTATCGTAGAAAAAACGTTCAATATAATGGGAATTACCCAATATTCTCAGGTATTTGCATCAGAAGAAGAAGGACTATCTGAACTAAATTCTTAAAAGATTTATCTTTTATTTTTAATATATATTATTTAGCTTTTTCTTTTTTTAGGAAAAGTTAAAGAGAATGAGCAATTCTGCAATATCTGAGGTTTACGAGAAAGAGCGGGTAGATTATTACCTTGATGGGTTAGTTGACCTAGGTGATATCCTTACCTCTGAGAATAAATTACAAAAAATAAGTTCCTCAATTCTTCATTTGATCCTGGGCACGCTTATGTTTTCAAAGGGAGGTATCCTTCTAAATGATAAAGAAAAAAACGTTCTAAAAGCCTTTTCCCAGCGGGGTCTTAATATCAAAGAGGGAGAGGAAATATCCCTTTCAGATATTGATGTTCAGAAATTGATAGGGGAATCAATTTATCGGATAGACTCCAACCAAACCAAAGATAAGATTGATAGTCTGGGTCAGGAAATAATTACAAAATTAAATCCAATAATTATTGTCCCCCTCTCATATAAAAATGAATTTTTGGGTATAGTCAGCCTGTGCAAAAAATTTATGAACCAGCCAATCAGCGATATGGATCTACAGATTCTGAGTATAATCTGCCATCATTTTTCCCATGCTGTACATAATTCAAATTTAATTGTTGATCTGAACAAAAAAAGCGATGCACTTAATTTAAAACTGCTCGAACTTGAAACATTATTTGATATCAGTTTAGCTGTTAATTCAGTTTTAGATGTGGATGAGTTAAATATGGAAATTCTTATTCGATCTGTGGGTATTTTAAATGCATCAGCGGGAGCGGTATTCTTCACCGATAAATTCACACCATTTTTAAAATTATCTACAGAGTTTAACCTTGACGAGGAAACACTTTCAAAAGTAATTATTTCAAAAAATCATGGTTTATTAAAACCATGCTTTGAAAATATGGAAGGAATACTATTAAATCAGTTTGATGATGAAAAACTGAAAAAAGCTTTTAAAAATGAAAACCTCATGATCGCACCTATAAAGAGCAAAACAGAAGTTTTAGGATTGATCTGTATTTTGGATAAGGAAACGCGTCAGGGGATAGTACCATTTGAGCAAACCGACCTTGAGATGCTAACAGCATTTGCAAGTCAGGCAGGTGTAGCTCTTGAAAATGCTCGACTTTTCACAAGTGTTTTGGAGACAAAAAACTATAATGAGAATATTTTAAGCAGTATCGCAAATGGTGTTATCACGCTGTCTTTACTAGGTGAGGTTGAATCAATTAACCCTGCTGCCTTAAAAATATTGAAGATGGAAAAAGAAGAGGCTGTGAATAACCCGTACCTGATGATCTTTCCAGAAGATGATAATATCCAGAGCATCATCGAAAAAACCCTCGAAAGTCAAGAAATCACTCTTGAAATGGATATTCCCTGTCATAGTGTGGGTGAAGACGCGAGAATAAACATCACCTGCGCCCCGTTGATGGACCAAGATGGAGGACTGAATGGAGCTGTTATAACTCTAGAAGATATCTCGGAAGAACGACGAATTAAAAATACATTTAAGCGATATGTATCGGATAATGTAGTTGAGGAATTGTTGGCAGAAGGTGCAACATTAGAGTTGGGCGGTGAAAGCAAACATATCACTATTCTTTTCAGTGATATAAGGGGATTTACATCTTTGTCAGAAAAAATGAAACCCCAGGATGTTGTGGCAACTCTAAACGAATATTTTTCTGCTATGATGGATATTATCTTTAGGTATAACGGGACACTGGATAAAATTGTTGGGGATGAACTGATGGTGGTGTATGGAGCTCCACTGGAAAAAACCGATGATTCTGATAGGGCAATTTTGACAGCTATTGATATGATGAAAAAACTCAAAGCTTTGAATGAAGAAAGGAAAAAGAATAATTTAAAGCAAATTGATATCGGAATTGGGTTGAACTCAGGGGAGGTTGTTTCAGGAAATATAGGTTCGGAAACTCAGATGGATTATACTGTAATTGGTGATACGGTGAACTTGGGAGCAAGACTATGTTCTGCAGCAAAGGCCTATGAAATAATCATTTCTGAATATACCGCAAATGAAGTAACCCAAAAGTTCAATTTAGAAAAAATGGAACCGATAATGGTAAAGGGTAAAGAAAAACCTATAAATATTTTTAGAGTTAATTACTGATTATTTAATTTATGACTGATATGTTTAGCGTAGATGTCCAGGAAAAGGATGGTGGCGTAGTCATTCTCCGGACGCATGGATATTTAAATAATCTTTTAGGGAAAGAGATAATCAGTATATGCGAAGAAAAAATAGAAGCAGGGAAAACTCACTTTTTAATCGATTTTAAAGATACTCAACTTGTGAACAGTTTGGGTGTATCAATTTTATTGGAGGTCATTCAAAAATTACAAATGGTTGGAGGTGAATTGGGCTCTTTCAATCTTTCTCCCATGGTAAACAAAACATTTATAATTATGGGATTGGATCAATATTCAAATGTCTTTTCAGATGAAACAGAAGCTGTGAAAGCCTATTTGAATTAATAGATGAAATAAATAGGTGATACCAATAAATTCGTAAAAGATATTTTTTAAAGAGGATTATTATTCAAGCATAAATATTTTTAAATTGTTATCATACCCAAACAAGTATAATGACACACTTAATTAGGATAGGAAGCCATGAATATCATTAAAACAATTTGCATATCCATATTTTTAGCTACAATTGTTTATTCTTCCACAGGATCTGTTAGTGGAACCATCGCCAGTGAGGGACAGTTATTACCTGGTGCTAATATTTCATTGATAGGTTCATATCTAGGAACTGTAACCGACTCAGTGGGAAATTACTTTTTGTCTAGCATCCCCACAGGTAAGTATATATTGAGAGTAGACTATATTGGATATGAGTCTCAGACAAAAGAAATTTACATTACATTATATGACCTAGATGAAAAAAATGAAACTGGATCTGTTCTAATTGATAAATTGGGTGTTGATGTAGAGTTGGAGGAGTCAAAGGATATATTAAAAGGAAATGCATTAAAGAATGTTAATTTTGAGTTGGTTTCATCTGCCCTTGGACTGAATGAAGTGGTCGTATCTGCGGCAAAGGTCAAACAAAAGATAACTCAGGCACCCAGCGTTATTTCGGTAATGAAAGAGGTTGAGATTAGACGACAAATTGGTGTGAATTCTTATGAGCGTTTAGTTACATTATTAAAAGGTGTTGATGTAACATATTTTGGTGTTCAAGGTGCGCAAATTAACGCACGTGGCTTTGATGGAGCATACAGTACAAGGTTCAGACAGTATGAAGATGGAATATCAATGGGAGAACTGGTTTCCGGTCAGATATATTCTCATATAACTAGCCCACCTAAAGAATCTATATCAAAGATAGAAGTTCTTTTTGGTCCCCAGTCAGCTCTCTACGGTCCAGATGCAACAATGGGAATACTGAATATAATTAAAAAACACCCCAGAATTAATAGCCAAAATGAAATTAACTTATCTGGAAGTAGTTTAAATAAATTAAGATTTGGTAGTAGAATTGCTAATGTATATGATAAACTCGCATATGATATTGTTTTTGAAGGATCGTTTGCTAAAGAACTAACCTATGGTAATATCAAAAGAGGGGCCAACGGAAATTGGGAGCACAATGAAGAGTATACTGATTTACCAAACGGTTCATACGATGAGGGTGTAGATACATTTACTGATGCTGGAGATATGAATGGGGTATGGGACGAGGGTGAAGACTTTGAAGATCTTGGTAATGGTATTTATGATGAGGGCGAATCCTTTGTAGATAACGGCTATATTAATCCTATTTGGTATGCAGATGATAAAAATGGTGACCTTGACTATAACGATGAGGGTGAGGTAAGGTACCTAAATTCTGATTATTATGAGAATATGAGTCAAAATAAATATTCTTTAAGAAGTAATTTCTATTACTCTTTACAAAATGATTCAGAGCTATCACTTTCTTTAACTAACATAAGCGGTACAGGCTATGCAATGGGAAGTGTTGGTCCAATGTATGTAATTTCTAATCTGACAAATAAAGTGAGTGCTAAATATCTATCAAACCGCCACTCTCTTAGATACACTATCGCAATTCAAAATCAAAAAACTATTCCGAGACAAAATCTCGCTAGATTTCAGACTGACAATCCAGAGCTAAGTTGGAGTGAATCCATTACCAGGTTTAAAGCAGACTCTACTTACTGGGTAATGGAACAAGCGGCAACAGACCATTTAATTGACTATCAGTGGAACCAAAGTTTTGGTCATACTGGAAAATTGATAGCTGGGTTTGACTATGAGTCTAAAGACCCAAATACAAACCGAACTTTTATTATTGATGAAGGATGGGACTATTTTTTAAAAAGAGAAATGGGCGAAGATATAAAAGAGTATCGCTATGGTATGTATGCACAATACATCTATGATAATTTTTATAACTATGAAATGGCTACATCTGTAAGATATGATAACCATGAATATTACGGAGATATGATTTCCCCAAGATTTTCAATAATAAATAATAATATTTTAAATGGTACACTTAAACTTCTTGTGGGCAAGGGATTTAAAGCTCCAACAATTCTTGAAAGAAATTTGTATTCAGGAATAGTAGATGCTGCAAATGGAATAGAACCTTGGCCCTGGTTAGTGCAGGGTATCGCAATGGGTAACAATACGGGATTCACAACGATAGATTATTATGATATTGGTAATGGACAATGGGATTACATTGATTTAGATATGGGTATTGTAGGTCCAGATCATCCCGCTGGGATTACATCTCAAGAAATATGTGAGGCTTATGGTGGTGTGTATAATGAAACATATAATACCTGTGGTAATGGGCAATATGATTATCAAATTGAGCAAAACTATGCCGAACCATTTATTGACGTAAATTATGGTTTTGTAGGGGAAGAGCATGCAATAAAAACAGTAGAAATGTGTGAGGCTTATGGTGGCGTTTATAATGAAACATATAATACTTGTGGTGATGGACAATATGACCCGAATGAACCATGGTGGGAACTCGATGGAAATGGTATCTATGATTCTGGAGATGTTTTAATAGATTCAACTTTTTTGCCTCCACTTAAGCTAGAAGAATTTATTTCATATGAAATTGCATATATGGGCATGGTTAATAAGAATACCCTTTTGGATGTAAATATGTATTATGGAATATATAATAACTTTAAATCAGCTCTGACATCTATTGGAATAACCGGACCGTGGTTTATGAATAATATGGAATTAGGATCTTTCCCTTATTCTATTAGAGAGATAAAAAGAGGTGGCGAACGATTGGGCGGCCATTTTATGAATGATGCTGATTTATATACTTATGTTCAAACATATAAGAGCTTGCCTGTTAAAATTCATTATAAAGGTCTAGATTTTGGAATTAAACATGTGGGAAAGAATTTTGAAATTTCAACAAATTTCTCATACTTTGATGACTCAGATCTTGTTAATAAAAGAGAGAAGGCAGAAAAATATAAATTATATACTGAAAATAAGTTTACTGCAGATTCAACAATATATTTAGTCTATAAAGAACACGAAAAATATAAAGATTTTCTTAAGGTCTATAGCAATACATCAAATTTTAAATATAATGCCTCAATTACTCTTTTTGAACCTTTAGTTAATAATCTAAATATTAATATTTCACTTAAGGGTAATACCCCTTATGACTTTGTCAGTGGAGTTTTTGAAGCTACCCAAAAAGGTAAGGGAACCAACTATGATCCAATTGAAGGATATAAGATTGATGGTGGCAGAGTTGGAGGTGGTGTATATGTTGATTTAAACTTACTTTATAAAGTAAACGATTCAATGAATTTAGGGCTTTCTATTAAAAACTTGTTTGAATCATCTACTGTTTCTTTTCCTATGTCTCCAGCCATACCGCGTTCCTTTGTGCTAGAAACAGGTTATAAATTCTGATTTTCTATTTCTGAGATTTATATTCTCGCCCTCTTCTATTTTTGTCTTAAGTTAGCTGACTAACCAAATTCCTTTTGTAGTTTTCGAATTTGTGGATTAATATTCCTCATATTCGAAGGTGAATTTCTTAACAGGTATTTCCTGTATTTCACCAAATTTGTATTCATACGCATACACTACATATTCATAATTTCGGTTGTCGCTGTAATTATATACAAACTTTTGCTTTAAATTTTCATCTGAGTCATAAAACAATTTTTCAACTGGCTTCCCGCTTGTATCATAATTACCTATCCATCTGCTATAATCTTTTAAATAGAGGTCATCCGTACTTATAGAGGCTAACTCCCCATCAGGATCAAACATTGACCAGGCAATATGATTCCCGATAGAATCAAACTCTGAAACGGATTGAGTTGTCAAAATTCCTTCAGAATCATATTTTAGTTCTTCAGTAATATTTCCATACATATCATACCTATTGGTAATTTTTGATTTCATTAATCCAAACCTAGAGGATTCAGATAAATTTCCCAGTGAATCATAATTGTAGGTAATTTTTGATTTTAATAATCGGTCAGAATCATACTTGGTTTCTTCAACCACCTGGCCTCTGGAATTATATTTCGCAAATACATAGTTTTTCTTTGTATATAATTTCCATCCATCTGCATCATACTTGGATTCCTCCACCATGTTACCATTAGTATCATACTTGAACATAATTTGATATTTGAGAGATCCATCCGGCAAATAATCCATTTGTTCAATCCTGTTTTTATTTTTATCATATTTAAATGAAGATTTGGAAATCAATGTCCCCTTAGAATCATATTTTGATTCATCAATAAGATTTCCTTTTTTATCATATTGAAAATGAATTTTTTCCTTTCCGGGAATTTCTTTCCACTCTCCAAAATTTTGTTCAAAATTAAACTCATTTCTAATTTCAGATTTCACCCCCCTCAAAATATTTAATTTATCGGTGAATCCTTGACAATAAATCATAGAGGATAAAGATATCAAAATTGATATAAATATTAGTTTTTTCATTAGTTTTATTTAATTCATTATCTTCTATTAATAATGTACCAGTATTCCATTATTTATTGGACGCAAAATGCATACCAAAATATATGTATGAATAATTAATATAGTTTATATTATTATTTTATTTACTGAAACATACATTTTAGAATGAACAAACCTACCAATTGATAGATATAAAATAACTTAGAATTTTCATAGTTCATTATTACTCCAATTATAAGTAATGGATTATATATGGAGGGAATAGATATTTTTTGTTGAAAAATCCGGTTTGAGAACTTTTAATCTATGTCGTCTTTTTTAGAATAACCATAGTACAATCATCCGGCAGGTCCCCTCCTGCAAGCCATTCATCTGTAATTCTAACCAGTTCATTTTGCATTGTTATTACATCGTTATTTATGTTATCAAGCAGGCATTTTTCCACAGTTTCATAGCTTAGCAGTTCACCCGCTGGGTTTGGAGCTTCAGGGAACCCATCGCTCATCATGACAAATACATCCCCTTTATCAAGTGTGATTTCTGTTGTATTGACTATCATATTCTTAAGTGAGCCCAATGGTAGTCCTGGTATCAATATTTCTTTCATTTCTCCTTTTTTTGCAATATAGTGATAAGCGGGAGGCATACCTGCAGATGTAAACACAACCTTATTGCCCTTTGCTTTTACCATATTGACACACATTCGGTTTAGACCCAGCTTAAGTTTTATCAAAGTTTTATTTAACTGTAGTAGAATTTCTTTTGGATCGTCCAGCGGTGAGGTTACAAGTACTGACTTGGTAATTGAAACGATATTTCCTGCAGTTAGACCGTGACCCGTTGCATCTCCACAGATTGCGTAAAAAGTTCCGTCTGGGTTTTCAAAAAAGTCATAGTAGTCTCCACCTACCTCTGTAGATGTTTTCTGGTATCCGGTTATTTCATATCCATCATAGTCAGGTAATTTTTCTGGTAACAGAGACAACTGAAATTCACTTGCAAGTTCCAGTTCTTCCTGCTGGCGGATAATTTCAGCTTCTCTAAGGTCCCTTGCTTCTTTATTTTTCTTTTGATAGTTAAGTGAAGAAAATACCGTCAGGGAAATAAGAATGAATAGGACTCCCCAAAAAGGGATAGCGGTCTTCGGATTCATATACCATATAGGAACAACCTTGAATGGAATATGGAGGAGTTGGGAGTAATTTAAATCGGAATCAATTCCCTGAATTTCAAAGGTATAATTTCCCGATGATTGAGGGTTAAACTCGAAAGATCCAGTTTGGGTCGATGTCCAATCGCCACCAATTTCAGGAATTCTATATTGAAAATACTGGTTCTCAATTCGGTCGTTAAAATTAACTGAAGAAACATCAATAAATATTCTATCATTTGTTATAGAATTGATTTCTTCTGATTGTATATCATTGATTAAAATATCCCCCCTCGGTGTTTGAATATTTTGGATAAATAGCGGAAAAGTAAATTCCGTGGGGTCATAATAAGAAATTCCTCCATCCCCTCCAAAAACTGTAGTTTCATCATCCATAAAAGCAATTGTTCCAATTGTATTACTTATCAATCCATCTTTTTCATTAAGCGATATCCACAATTCATGATTATAGCAGGAGATTCCTCCGCCAAAAGAGCCTGCCCATATTTTTCCTTTTTTATCCACCTTCAAAACTCGAGTTTCATTGTGAGCCAAACCGCTTGACGTGGTAAAATGGGTGATGGAATCACTTCTTACCACGGCAACTCCTGACTCCATTCCTATCCAAAGATTTTGGTCATGATCTAAGGCGAGAGAGAATATTCTTTTGTCAGGAAGCTCGGTAGGCAGATCTGAGAACCGCTTTCCGTCCCAGATACTGATCCCTCCTCCGTAACACGCAAAATAAATCAGTCCCTCGGGAGATTGAATAATATCATATACATTATTGGAGGCTAAACCATCTGCCATACTATAATTATAAAAATCATCGTTCTTGAACGCGGTCACTCCACTTCCATCAGAGCCGAGCCAGGTGACACCTGTTTTATCTGAAAAAATTGAGGTAACTATATTAGAAGGTAACCCGTCTGATGATGAAAATGCCTTCATTCTCCCTTTGGAATACTTTGTAAATCCTTTGGTAGTGGCAATCCACAGCATCCCTGAGGTGCTCCGGTGAAGATCCAAGATATTGTTTGACATTAGACCATCTCCTCTGCCAACTCTATTAATGATCCTCTCATCTTTCATAACTATTAGTCCTTTATCAGTTCCAACCCACAGCTCACCATTGTCTCCTGTGACTACAGCTCTCACGGTCGTGGATTTAAATCCGTCATCCTTATCGAGGTTTCTAAAAGTATAGGGGTCAAAAACATATAGACCTGCTCCAAACGTACCAATCAACAGCTTATCGTCGTCCGTAAAATTCAGAGAATATATTTTTTGATTTTTTATATCATTTTCAATATCAATAGGTGATTCAATTTGAGTGAATTTTCTTTCGCTGTAGAGATACAATCCTTTATCAGTTCCAACCCATAGATTTCCATTTTTATCCAATTTAAGATCTCTTATAACTTTGGAGGATAATTTTCCTGAATCTCTTGCATTTGTTATTTTTCCATCCTTGACTCTGTACAAGCCTTTCACAGTGCCTATCCATGCTTCATCATCTCCAGTACCTGATATACTTGTTATTTTTGATTGACCTGTATATTCTGTTAGATCATATTCCTTAAGTAGTTTACCATTATCAAAATATACCATTCCTTTTCCGCCGTACCAATCTCCTTGTTCGCTGTTATCGATTGCGGTTATTGTTTTATTACCAATTTTTATCAAAGAATTATATTTTCCTCCTTTGTGAGTAAAAACTCCTTTTTCCGTAGTGACGACTAGGTTCCCATCGCTATCAATAGAAGAGGTATATATGTTTTTTCCGTATAATCCAGATATTTCTGTGAATGTACCGTTATCTAGCTTTAGAGCACCATTCGTTTCAGATACTGCAACAATTTCACCAGATGACAACATCAGGATATTGGATATATTGCTGGGAGGGAGCCCTGAATCATAACCATAATTGCTAAAGGTTAGACCATTGAAATGGGTGACCCCGCTGGATGTTGATAGCCAAATGGAATTATTATTATCAACGGAAACACCATATATATAGTTGCTGGTTATCCCATCGACAGTAAGATAGTGCTTCCATATTCCCCGTTTCCCGCTGATATTGAAAGATTTTGGAAAGAGGACTGTTAGGGTGAAAACTGAAAAAAATATAAGTTTGGAAAATTTATTTATTGTGTTCATCAAATTGTTTCCTGTAGATAAATATTGACGAAAAATGAATTCAGTTAATTTTTTGGTTGATTATGGCCTCAAAATAATCCAACTGACATAATGAAATTTAAACAAAATATATGCTGGATAAAAATCCTCATAATTTACAATTTATCTGTATACTTAAATTCCATTCCCGCATTTTGAAGCCGCTCAATTAGGCCATTTCCCATTGCGACAGCAGGAGTTAGAATCCCATAGCGATCTGGTAAATTTTTTGAATTAATAGCTAAACAGAGAGCTGCCTCTGCTATCATAAGTGCGGTCCCTGAATATCCAGGGTCAGACTTACAGGAGACCGTAACTTTTTGTTGTTTTCCATTTGATAAACCAATGAGCACCAATTTAAAAAAACCTTCTTCCCGTTTTTGTCTTGAGGGTCCTTCTCCCGGTTTTGGTAAGATGGTATTCTTCAAAACCCATCTGGTAAAACTGAAATAAAGCAGTGTGACTAGTATCCCCAATCCAATCCTATTTAGCTCAGCTCTTAACTTAGAAAACGTCTTTTTTGGATAGGCAGATACTTCATCATAGATAAAATTCTGCCCATAGATAAAATTTGATAATGCATTTGTCCTTCTAACTATAGCGGAGTTAAACCGAGACATAATAAAAGGACCTACCCATTGGTTAACAGTCTCATCCCACTCAATTTTTTTTAGATCGGGCTGTTTAGGACCCGATGAAAACTCTTTTGGATAAAGTGAGTAGGGGTTATTCAAAATTTTCCTAATAGATATATCCTTAGCATTTTTCATGATCTCAAGCATACTTGAGATTGTTCCTCCGCTGACACCGCCTTTTATTTTTTTTACATAAAGTCTAACTCTGTCTAAGGGCGTATTAACTTTTTGTATTACTTTATTTTGCAGCATCATTAACCCCAAATCAGATGGAACAGAGTCAAAACCGCAGGAATGAACAATTTTTACCTTAGCTGTCCGTGCGTCTTCATGAAACTGTTGGATGGTTTGATGAATAAATGGAACCTCTCCGGTGAGGTCACAATAGTGAGTCTGGGTCTGGATACAGGCATCTACAAGTGTCACCCCATATTTTAAATAGGGTCCTACGGTAGTTAAAATAACTTTGGTGCTTGATGTGATCGTTTTGATAGACTCAATATCAAAACTGTTCCCAATTAAAATTGGTAACTCATGGCTGTGTTTAGCTGTTAATTCTCTCTGAATTCTCTCGAGTTTTTCACGGTTTCGCCCTGCTATTGCCCATTCAAAATTGGAGGTTTCACCCAATCCGTATTTGTTTATCAAATACTCACAGACGAGCCTCCCTGTGAAGCCGGAAGCTCCCCACACTACAATATCAAATTTTCGATTTTTGCTCACAATACTCTATAAAAATATTTAACTGAAGATAAAAACTAATGTGAGAATAATAAAGAGAAATTATTTATTATATCTAAGTGGAATAAAACAATTAATTAATAAATGATAATATTAACTTTCATTTTGCAGAATGAAAAGGGATTAACTAATATAGTTACAATTTTTGTAGCTATATATTTGAATTTATAACCAACATAAACTTTAATGAAGCTTCAGGGTCTCACACTTTTTGATGGTACGCATTTAGCATATATTTTTGGGAGTATAGTTTTCTGTATAGGGATTCCATTAATTGGTAAAATAATTTGTAAAACCTCTATCTCGAAAAAAAAGTGGGCTGTGGGATTGATCTGGTTCACGGTTTTCCAAGAAGTCTTTGATTATCTTAACCGGCTACAGGTTCGTGAGCTGAACCTTGAGCTGGACCTCCCATTTCATTTGTGTCATATTGCTCTGCTTGCGTCAACTATAGCTCTCTACAATAAAAATAAGATATTATTTGAAGCTGCATTTTTCTGGGGAGTCGGAGCTTCTTTTCAAGCCATCCTTACACCAGATATGAGTGACTTTGATAATAATCTTAGTTTGCTGACATTTTATCTCCATCATGCCCTGATAATTGCCCATGTTCTTTGGCTTATAGTGGTTGAAAAAATGGGATGTAGAAAGGGGAGTATTTTAAGAACAATAGTAATTACTAATCTTTTTGCTGCTGTTATTTACCCCATAAATTTAGTTATTGGTGGAAAAGCAAATTATATGTATCTGATAAATAAACCACCAGTAAACAATCCTCTTCTGATGGGTGAATGGCCCTGGTATATATTAAACCTCGAGATTATCATCGTGCTATATATGGGAGTTCTATATATTCCGTTTTTCTTAAAAAACCTTAAATCAGCTAAATTAGATTAACCCTTAGTTCGTGGTCATTTAAGTAAAAAATTTCTATATTTACCCCTGATATGAGTTGGATACAGAATAATTTAAATCCATTTCTCGAATATTCATCGGTGCAGAGTGCACTGATAGTAATAGCTGCCGTTATTATAGCTAAGATCGCAGATATGATATTTACAAGGCTATTCAGGCAAATTGTTTCAAAAACAAAGTCCAGTCTTGATGATAAAATAATTGACCTCCTTCATCGCCCTATTTTTTATTCAATTATATTTATAGGTCTCTCTTTTGCGGTGAAGCGCGCAGGGCTACCAGATTATTTGGATTTTGCATTTGTGGGAATTTTCAAAACAATTACCATTGTTATCTGGCTGGTTATTTTTATCAAAATGTTTGTCGTTACGATGGAATGGACATCAGGCCGTACGTCGAGCAAGGTTCTACAGCAAAAGACTCTTCCGCTGTTCAATAATTTAGGGAAAATTTTAATCGTTGTAGTGGGTGCCTACTTTATATTTTTAAGCTGGAATATCAACATCAACGGGTGGCTTGCGTCTGCCGGAGTTCTGGGAGTTGTTTTGGGTTTAGCTGCAAAAGATACTGTAGCAAATTTCTTTGCTGGGATTTTTCTTATGGCAGATTCTCCGTTCAAAGAAGGAGATTATATTTTATTGGATACCGGGGAAAGAGGGTACGTAAAAAATATGGGAATCCGGTCCACCCGTATCATGACGCGGGATGATATCGAGATCACGATTCCAAATTCGGTGATAGCGTCCTCTAAGATTGTAAATGAAAGTGGGGGGCCCGAAGAAATTGAGCGAGTGCGTATCACACTACAGGTATCATATGGTTCGGATATTGACAATGTAAAAGATATTCTGATCAAGATCGCAAGTGAGAACTCTAATGTGATGGATCAACCGGAGCCGAGAGTTCGATTTAGAGAGTTTGCTGATTCAGGTTTGAAACTTCAACTATTATTTTGGATATATAAGCCGGAGACGAGGGGTAGAACTGTTGACTCAGTGAATACCGAGATATATAAACAGTTTGCTCAAAGCGGGATCTCTATACCATACCCAACGATGAATGTCATTTTACCCGAAAGGGGATAAAATGCAATTCATATTTAGACTATTTTTTATAATGACCTCTGTAGTTGTTTGTCAAAGCAACTCTACATGGGATATCATCCAAACTGAAATTCTGGACCAAAACTGCACAATCGGCTGCCATGTTGGGGGCTCTTCCTTTGCTGAGCAATCTAATTTGATCTTAACGGAGGGTGAAGCATATAATCAACTGGTTAATGCTCTCCCTCACAATAGTGCTGCCCTCTCTGATGGACTACTGAGAGTCGGTACGTCAGGGCTTACCAGTCTCTACTCAAGCTTCCTCTGGGAAAAAATCAATGCGCCCAATCAGGAACACTATTTTACAGATCACCCCTACTATGGATCCATTATGCCACTGGGTCTTCCATATCTGACAAACGGTGAATTAGCTTTTATTCGAGAGTGGATTATCGGGAATGCTCCTGAAACAGGCGAGGTTGCGGATACTCTACTATTGGAAGACACTACGCGATATGAACCTCCTATATTTGAGATATTAACACCACCGGAACAGGGATTTCAGTTTCACCTAGGTCCTTTTGAAATTCCATCTGGGTTAGACCGAGAATTTTTTTACTATCACCCGCTAGAAGAATCGGAAGATATATTTATTGAAAGAGTAGAGATAAACATGCGTCCTGGAAGTCATCATTTCATTGCTTATACTTTCGCCCAGAGCATGCCCGGGGTGTTGTATCCTGAGCCCTTTATCTATAGAGATTTACGCGATGATAGTGGTAACTATATACAAGAAAATATGATTCAAATGGCATTTCATGAATTTGGAGCGGGGACCCAGTGGCCAAGCTTGGATTATCATTTTCCACCGGGAGTAGCGCTGAGAATGGACCCCAATTTGGGTTTTGATCTGAACTCTCACTATGTAAACTTTTCTGATACAACCATGACTGGTGAGGTATACCTCAATCTCCACACTGTGGATCAAGAAGATGTAGTAAAAGAGGCAAATATTTTGATGATGAACAATAACAACATTAGCCTCCCTCCAAACCAGGTGACAACTCTAACTCGGACCTTCTGGGTCAGTGATATGTTTCAGGAACCAATATCAGTTTTTCAGTTATTTTCACATGCTCATCAGCATATGCTGGAGTTTAAGGTTTACATTGAAGGGGGAGAGCAGGACGGTGAACTGATTTATATTGCCAGTGACTGGGCCCACCCTCCCATCCTCGAACTAGACCCACCGCTGTATATGGGTTTGCCCCAAGGTTTGACAATTGAAGCAACTTATGATAACTGGACAGATGAAACTATAGAATTTGGGTTTTTGAGCACTGACGAGATGATGATTCTTTTTGGATATTATTATTTTGGAGACAGTCCGTCTGCTGTACCTCTTTCAATTCAGAATGGTTGGAACTTGATAGGGCTTCCTTTTGAGTATGATGATACTTCAGTTGAGTCTATTTTCCCTGAGTCAATATTGGGGACTTTATACCAATTTGATGGTTCCTATATAAGTGCAGGTGAACTGGAATTTGGAAGCGGATACTGGCTGTATTTCGATGAGCCTATATCAACTGTTTTATCTGGTATTACTGTTGAAACAAATGTGTTAAGCTTGGCAGAGGGTTGGAACCTTATCTCCGGGATATCTACCCCGGTGTCTGTAGAGCAAATATATGACCCTCAGAGTATCACTGTCCCAGGTGCACTTTACGGCTTTAGCGAGACCTACTTTCAGTCTGAAATTTTACATCCTGGAAAAGGATATTGGATTAGGGCAATTAGCTCTGGCTCTATTACCCTATCCGAAAATTAAACTTTACCACCTCATTTTAAAAAAGTGGAAGAGGGGTAGATTGAAGTAGGGATTATTTGTGAGATAGTAGATAGATTCAGATATGGTTAAGAGTATTGCACTACTAATGGTTTTTGGGTTGGCTTTGAGTCAGCAAAGGACGGGTGACCCTAGCTCTAGTAAATTTCCAGGTGGTTATATAGGAGTTGGAATCCAGATAGGTAAAACAGAAGAAAGTTTAAGGTTTATTGACGTTCAAATAAGTACTGGCATTGCATTAATTGGGAATCAAATTGATTTACCTATTTATGTATTTTTAGGGGGATCTATGGGGAAAAGATTTCAAGGTGGTCAGTCACAAACTTACTTTGATTGGCAGGCAGTTATGCTCTCATTTGTACAGTTTGGAATTGGACGAGGGAATATCACTATTAACTCTCATAAAGTCCCAAGAAAAAAGTATTGGGCAGGTCTTTCTGTAATTCCTCTTATTTATACAACAGATAGCTATACATACGATGATAAACTTCACAAACAGCGTGGTCTTATGGCAACCGTTCCGCTTCCATTTTTTGGATTCAACTTTTACCCATAAATTCATTCACCTAGTATTTTCACATCCCTTCTTTGTAAAAAAGTGGGGATGCGGTAATTTTAAGAAATGAGCCGTCTTTTATTTATACCATTAGTGTTATGCTTTTCTTGTGAAGAGAAGAAGGAAAAAGATTGTGCTGGCCTGTTGGGCGGTAACAACACCTGTGGATGTACAGATAGTACTTCCACCAATTATAATTATCAGGCAACATACGATGATGGCAGCTGTCATTTTCAATCGCATGATTTTAATCAATTAGAACAATTAGAACTTGAGATCATGGATATTATTGGCATTGCTAGTTGCAGTGATGATAGTAGTTGTAGATATATCGGTTTTGGTGTAAAACCGTGTGGTGGATATTGGGAGTATTTAGTGTATTCAATGGTAAATGTTGATTCAATAGCTCTAGCTGACAAAATAGATCAGTATAATGAATATAATGATTCATTGAATGTTAGGTATGAAATTTCATCTGACTGTAATTTTATTTATCCTCCAACTATTCATTGTGATAATGGAGTATGTATAGGTAACTGACTCAAGCTATAGGTAGAGCCTCCTCACTTTATGAATAAGTGGGGATAAATTGATATACTTTAGCCGTACATCCAATTTAAAATAGATTATTCGTGGGCCTCAAATCTCAAAACTTGGATTTAATTATACTGAAACACCTCCTCTAATGGTACTTCAAAAATTTTTGATATTCGAAATGCAAGCTCAAGTGAAGGTGAATATTTATGAGCTTCAAGTGCAATGATCGTCTGTCGTGTTACACCTGCCTTTTCAGCTAACTCTGCCTGAGTCATTTCGCTAGCTTCAAATCGCAATCGGCGAATTTGATTCTTAATTTTTTGTTCTTTCATTTAGATATTTTTTCTATAATTAAATAGCTGAACTAAACATTTTCCAATTGAGGACAGAAGGGTGATAATAGGCAATATCATTGCTATCATTGGGGCGGTAAATTTATTCAAACCTAATTGATTGATTGGATCAAAAACAATCAGACCTATCAGGAGATAGATGGATACATGAAATATAATGTAGCCTATTCTATAACTTTTTAACTCGTAAATATAATCCCGCTCATCTTTTTCTTCTTTTTTTTTAAGGGTATTAATAGCTCCAAAAACAA
>CAXRJK010000130.1:0-4006 GCA_964230865.1 Winogradskyella sp. | reverse complement strand
AGGCAAAGGTAACAGGAGAGATCGCTGAAGGCCGATTTAAATCGAATTCGTTTGAGCTAATTCATTAGTGTTTAGAGGATATTTATTGAATGCTTCAATGAAGCAAAGGAAGAAAATGCCCCAAATGAAAATAATTTATTGATTCAGCTAAACATCACATCAATAAATATTATTTAAAAGGAATTTGGTGATAATTAAATGTGATTTCATTAAGTCTAATTTGAAAGGCTAATCGTAGAGTTATATTGAATAATTATATTTTATTTATTGATGATTATGAAATCGGAATCTTTGAACTGATAAAGGGTTTAAAATAAATTCTCTTATGAGATATACAATTATTTTACTTACAATTATTCTTTTTTCATGTGGAAAGAAAAAAGAAATTAATCATCCAAATTTTGGTGTTGTGATAAACGTTGGTACAAAAAAAGTGTCATACGATCTAACTTTTGGATTTTCGCCCACTGCAACTGATGGTTATGACCACGGTATAGATAGGTATGCTCCACCCCCTCCACCTCCAGTGTTTTTTGATGCAGCTCTGCGGAAAGATGGTGAGCGTTACTATTCCCAGATATTGAATGGAAATGTTAATGATTTGATAGAACATATATGGGACATTGACCTTCAGTTCTCGTCAGAAAATCAAATTATCTTAAAATGGAATCCAGGTTCATTAAAAGGATTGGGCAAATTTTATCTTCAGGATGCCTTTGATGGAAGCCAAATCAATGTGGATATGACTAAAGAGAAAAAATTAACCATAACCAATCCCGCTCACAAAAAAGTAAAAATCAAAGTCACACCGATTGCTTCATAACTCTTATTAGTAATTGGTTTTTTTTTCGATAAAATATCAATTGTTTTAAATCAATAACTGGATTAGTTTAGATTCAAATATTTAATCTTACATTTTATTACAATTGAGTGGCACATGAAAAGAACACTTAAAATTCTATTTTACCTAAATGTAGCTATTCTGTTTTCTCAGGACGCAAAGGAATTTTATTTAAAAAGCGGTGACAGGGTTTCCGGTACTATTTCAGGTGAAACTGACAGCACATATACTATCGAAACTGTATTTGGAACGGTAACACTCAATAAAGCAAACATTCAAACGGATGAAGAATTTATTTATATTAAATCTGAAGACCATAAAAGAGACAAATATATTGCAGTTGGTTTTTTGGATCACAAAACTGGACTTAGCTTAATTGGATATGCCCGAACATTTATGGCCAAAAATAAACATGAGATTTTTATTGGAGTCGGCACCGTCCTGGCTGCAAATACTATAGCTGCAGGTTGGAAATATTATTTAACTGATGATTCTCCAGTTCAGCTTTATTCTGTTGTTTCTATTCAGGGGATTGCAGGAATGGGAGGATCTATAGTCGCTCCATTTGTTTCAATTGGTGGTGAAAAAAGTATCACCGAAAAACTATATATAAATGGTGGTTTAAATACAATATTCAGACTTTATAATGACAAAACACTGGAATTGCTTGTATTGCCAAGTATTAACCTCAATTGGAGGTATTAAATTATAAAACAATTGGATAATTGAAGCTTTTGAAATTATCTGCGCTAGGAATCATTCTATCTTCAATTTTATTTGGAAGTAATCAGGAGACAGGAGCATACATATCCCCTGGGTTACAAATTGGATACAATTCACATCTGGGATTATTTTTTGGATTTCAAGTAACCAGCGGGTTGTACTTTGAGCGCATAGAATTTGATTTTCCAATCGGTCCTATACCTGCAATTTCGAAAGGCTATAAATATTACCCAAAATTAAAAAAATGGGAATCATACATTGACTTTCAGTTAACCTATCCGATAATAATCTGGAAAGATTTAGGATACATCCCTATTGGAGTAGGTTTTGGTAAATCAAAATATGAAGGAAATACTGGATATAGATTGAAAACATACATATGGTTATACTCAAATATTACATTTGATTTTAACCCCAAAAACAGAATTTTGAATTATTCACTTATTCCCGTAATTCCTTTATCTTATCATGCGTTTTTTTGATTTCTTGTACACATAGTTTTCAATGTTTTATAAACGATAAATAGGAATAAAGTAAATTTAACCTGATGGAAATAATGAAATATATACGGATTCAAATAGTTCTTCCGTTATTATTTATAATATCTTGCGAAGATAAGCAAGATAATGTTGATGGAACCCTCCCCGATGAAGAGATTACATTAGAAACCTGTACTGAAAATATCAATGATAATGTACCTTCCTTTTTTAAAAAATATTTTAAGTGTGTAGATGTAGAGTTATCCAACAACCATATTATTATTTCTTCAGATGGTATTCCTCCACATAAAAGCTGGTATTTTTCTGATGGACACCCAAATAGAATTGACTTTGAAAGTCAGGGAATTGGATATTATCAAAACCCGAACTCTATAGATATACAGAGCCTAATATTTACCATTCCTGTTTCTCCTTCGCCTAAGGGAATTCAGATTGATGAGTCAGGAGTGGATGGAGCAGTAGGTACAGATCCTCATGAATTCGGTATGGGGCCTGTAGGGATTGCACTTGATGGGGTTTCTTTATTTAACCCTCTAGCTGCACCGGGTGATGATATTGAAAATGAAAAATACAGTTTTGACTTTTATAGTGGTCACCCAGAAATGTCTGGGACGTACCACTATCATACAAACACAGAGGGGCCTTTAGAGGTACTTAAGCATCAAGGGTTTATTGAAACTTCTACACCGGGCTCAGGAGAGATTGAGGTCTACGGGATTATGTGTGATGGAACCGTAATATTAGGATGTACAGAGTTAGATGGTTCATCCCCAAATAGCTCTGACTTAGATGCTCAGAATGGCCACACCCATGATCTTGTAGATGAAGAAATTATAACACATTTTATAGACCGGTATCACACACATATCTGTCCTGGCGAGCTCACAAACCATAAGTTCACTCCGGAGCTCCAATACTATGATGAATGTGACAGGTCATTTTGATAGATTTTCTATAAAATGTAATATTTAAAAAGCCCCTGATTAGGGGCTTTTTAAATAAATTAAGTTGTTAACTTAGTGAACAAGCCATGTCATGCCCACAACACATTGGTGATTTGATTTTACCATGTCCATTGGGACATTTAGCTACGCCAACTTGGGTACCATCATCTTTAGTAATATGATCGTGAACAAGTTCATCCCCACATTTCACGCAAGAAAGACCTGTTACTCCCATACCACAGTGATCACATGTAAAGTTCGCCATTTGAATTCCTCATTATATTAATTAATTAACTAACAAAAATTAATCACTTTTTATTATCAACTAAAAAAATATTCTTACTTACTAATAGGAGTCATTCCTATTTATAATTAATTTTATATTAATGTATTTACGATATTCTAAACAACGAACTCTAATTTTGAAAATTGTTAGATCAACTCACTCACACCCAACTGCTGACTGGGTATACAATAAAGCTAAAAAAATAATGCCTAAGATCAGCAGAGGTACCATTTACAGAAATCTAAATCAGTTGGTAGAGAATAGAGAAATTAATGTAATAAAAGATGGAGATGTTATGAAGTATGATGGCAATATTTCACGTCATGACCATTTATTATGTACAAAATGCGACAGTGTTTATGATATCAATATATTACCCAAAAACTTAGATAAAAAAGTGCAAAGATTAATCAATTTTGATGTGAAACAAATTTCACTGACAATTGAGGGAATTTGCCAAAACCATTAATTAATTCATAATATAAAAGGAGATTAAAATGTCACTTGATGGAACAAAAACTTTTGAAAATCTGAAGGCAGCATTTGCTGGTGAGTCTCAGGCGAACCGCCGCTACCTTTATTTTGCTAGACAGGCTGATATCGAGGGCTATCCCGATGCGGCAGGTGTGTTTAAAAATACCGCGGACGGCGAAACTGGGCATGCGTTCGGTCATATTGAGTTTCTTGAGAAACAGGGCGGAGGCGATCCAGC
>CAXRJK010000129.1:0-16496 GCA_964230865.1 Winogradskyella sp. | reverse complement strand
GAATCCAAAACAAGAACCCGTAGCAGCATTGCTTTTTTCTGAATACCGGTAGATAAATTTCCCGGATATTCATCCAGAACTTTGGATAGATCCAATTCACCACTATAATACATTAATCTTTTTTCTATGTCTGATTTTTCAATAGAATAAAGGTGTGCGATAAAATGAATATTTTCTTTTAGTGTCATTCCCGATTGCAGATCAGTTTGCATTGGAATAAAACCAATTTCTTTACGGATTTCTTTTCTCCGTTTAGTGAGGTCAAGACCGTCAATGTAAACTGCTCCATAGTTTGGAGTTTCAAGACCTGCCATCACATTCATCAAAGTAGATTTTCCGGCATCATTTGCACCGATTATTGCGGTCAATGACCCTTTTTCAATACCAAAGGTTAGATCTGCAAGAATAGTTTTTTCTCCTGCTAACTTTCCTACTTTTTTTAAGGCAACGCTGGCTTCCATTAATTTATTTTTTTAATGAGCTTCATACCAAGACTTCCCCCATCCGCAATCTACCAACAATGGAACTGAAAGAGATAGGGCATTTTCCATCTTACTTATAATTAAGTCTTTCAATGGTTCTAATTCATTCTCTGGAAATTCAAAAACAAGCTCATCATGAATTTGCAGGACCATCATAGACTCTAATTTTTTTGATTCCAATTCTTTCTGGATATCAATCATAGCTAATTTAATCATTTCAGCAGCGGTCCCCTGTATTGGCATATTGATCGCCATTCTTACAGCCGCTTCTCTTCGGATTCTATTATCAGAATCAATTTCCCAAACAGGCCTACGACGTCCAAGGAGAGTTGAAACATATTTATGTTCCTTCGCAAAATTAATAGTTTTATCAAAATATTTTTTTATCCCTGTGTATTGATTAAAATATGCCTCAATTATCGTCATTGCTTCATTTCTTGGGATACCTAATTCCTGGCTTATTCGAAATGGCCCTGCACCATACATTATCCCAAAATTGATTACCTTGGCGGTCCTTCTAAGCTCTGGCAATACATCTTCAGGAGAAATACCGTAAACAGATGAGGCTGTTTTAGTATGTATGTCTTCTTTATTATTAAATGCTTCGATTAATCCCTTATCCTGGCTTAAATGTGCCATAATCCGCAATTCAATTTGAGAATAGTCAGCTGAGAAAATTTTCCAACCCTTTTTCTGTGACTTAAAAGCTCTCCGTATCTCTCTTCCTTGTTCAGTTCGAATCGGAATGTTTTGAAAATTTGGATTTGTGCTTGACAAGCGCCCAGTTGCAGCAATTGTCTGGTTAAAAGATGTGTGTATTCTACCGCTATTTTGATTGATAAAACCTGTTAAAGGATCTAAATAAGTATTTTTCAATTTATTCAATTTTCGGTATGACAACATTTTTTGTGGTAAAGGGTGGTCATTTTTCAGCCGTTCTAATACATCTTCTGCTGTAGACCGTTTTCTAATCTGTGGCAATTTAATGATGTCAAACAATATTTGAGCAAGCTGCTGAGTAGAGTTGACATTGAATTCCGTTCCGGAAAGGGAGTATATATCTGCAATTAAAGTTTTGATCTTTTCAGAGTAATCTTCAGATAGTTTGTCAAGCAACTCCTTTTGGACAAAAGTTCCCCTAAATTCCATTTCTATTAAAACTCGAATGAGTGATAGCTCAACTTTTTTAAAAAACTCCCACAAATTATCTTGTTCTAGTTTTTCCTTTAAAATTATAGTTAACTGTAAAGCGATATCTGCATCTTCCGCTGCGTAAAATGTGATATCTTCTAGTGAGACTTCAGCCATGGAAATTTGATTTTTTCCTGTTCCTATCAAATCTTCAATAGGCATCATTGAATAATTCAAATATTTCTCACTGAGTTTATCTAGCTTGTAAGAGCGAACCTCTGGATGAAGTAGGTGGGCTGCAATCATTGTATCAAATTCTATTCCCTTTACAATAATTCCTAATCGTCTCAAAATTAATAAATCATATTTGATATTTTGACCTGTTTTAGGAACTTTAGGACTTTCAAGTACTGGCTTTATAATATTTAATACTGTTGATAATTCATTCTTTCCAAAATAAGTTTTAGTTTTATCTTTATGTTGAATAGGGATGTAAACTCCTGAATCTTTCTCTATTGAGAAGCTTATCCCTACAATATCAGCTTCCATCGGGTTTACTGATGTAGTCTCGAGGTCTATAGAGAGCCACTCACCTTCTTTAACTTTTGAAATAAATTGATTTAATTTATCTGCAGAAATGATAGAGGTGTAAGATTTCTCTGTCTTTTTCTTCTGTGTTTCTCCCTGGAGTTCCATTTCAGAGAACTGTCTCATCAATCCATGAAATTCAAATTCCTTAAATAAAGATAAAAGCTCAGAATTATTAAATTCTTTTTGTATTAGATCACTCATGGAAAATTCCAGCGGAACATCTGTATGGATTTTAACTAATTCTTTGCTCAAAAGAGCGTCTTCCCTGAAGTCCAACAATCCATTACGCACCCGTTTATTGGTTACTTTATCTGCTTGGTCTAGAGCGCTCTCTAGAGATCCATATTCATGAATAAGTTTCTGTGCAGATTTTTCTCCAACCCCACGAACTCCTGGTATATTATCTGAGCTATCTCCCATTAGCCCTAGCAAGTCAATCATACTTTCAGGGGGGACACCCCAACGCTCCTCAACCTTTTGTTTATCATAAATTGTTGTTTGAGTCCTCGCACCACCTGGAGAATACAAAAATATTTGATCATTCACGAGCTGCATAAAATCTTTATCTCCACTCACAATGTAGGTATCCAGATTTTCTGTAACTGCAGTTTTTGCGAGAGTCCCTACAATATCGTCTGCTTCAAAGCCCGGTTTGGATGTGTAAAATATATTTAACCCCTTTAATATCCGCCATAAGTGCGGAAGTTGATCCACCAGCTCTTCAGGCATTTTTTCTCTTGTCGCTTTGTATGAGGGATAATATTCATGACGGAATGTCTTCTCTTTTGAATCAAAAATTGCTGCGATATACTCTGGAGATTCTGTCTCCAAAAGGCGCAATATCTGATTTGTAAAACCAAAGAGCGCACTGGTATGAAGTCCGTAGGTTGTAATCAGTGGATTTCGAACAAGAGCAAAATGACAGCGATACAGCATTGCATATCCATCAATTAAAAAGAGACGTTTTCGGTCAGAATTTGAGGAGAGCATAGAGCTAAAATTACAGCAGGCGTCTGATTAGCTCAAACTGTGATAAAATGAATTTAATATTCTAGTGTACCTGGTCTGTGTTAAAAAAAATAGACAACCAATTTTGAGTTTTCAAAATGTATAATCCATTGTCACTCCGAAATGTGCAGGATCTCCAAAGCTTACATATTTTTTATTTGGATACTCATGATCTTGCAAATCTTCATTCCAAATCGGTTCAAGTCCAAAATAAAAACCTCTGGTTGCATATCTTTGGTCCAAAATATTTCTTCCCCAGATCTTAACAGATAAATCTCCAAATTTGTAACCTAGTTGTCCACTCAATAAATAATTTGGTTCAGATTTATTATCATTGCTATCTGAAAAATAAAATTTATCCTTTCCGGAAATTCTAGCCATAGCAAATAATCCTTTATCTTTTTCATAGTTTACGGCGATATTGAAAGTATATTTTGGAGCATAGGCTGATTCTCTATTACCTAAAGACGTTGTCGAGCCAGAATCAGAATCAAATGTAAAAGCATCCACATGAGAGCTTAACATCCCAATAGAACCCATACATGAAAATTCTGAGTTAAATGTATATGTCCCATCCAGTTCAAATCCACTCAAAGAGCCTGAAGTAGCATTAGCAGTATAAAAAATAAAGCTGTTAGGATCTCCTACTGTCTGTTGGCTAGATATAGAAACCTGCTGGTCCTTTCTTATTGCTGAAAAAACTGTAAAATGTAGGAGTGTTTTATCCGTGTATTTTCGAAGTCCAAACTCATAATTGACCATAAATTCCGGACCAAATGGACGATTATATTCGGCTAAGGATGGATGTTGATTTATTCCCCCCGCTTTATACCCTTTGGAAATACTTGTGTAAACATTCAGTTTTTCATGAACAAAATATTGCAGAGCTAGTTTTGAACCAGTCAGGTTATGATTCACATCAAATTGAACCGGTTTTAAATTAATGTATCCTCCTCTTTCCCAATCATATATCTGTGCAGTACCAAAATAGTTAATCCTGTTAATCTCCTTGCGAAGATTTGCAGTAAGAATGGTTTTTTCTGAGACAGTTTTTATCATTTGACCATAGCAAGCGAAAGCATCAAAATTAAATGTACTTGATCCGATAGAGGCATCTCCACCATATAACCAGCCGGAAGCTAAATCATTCTCTTCAAGAGATTTACTATAAACTCCTACAGTAAAATCATTAAAACTAAATCGTCCTTCTAAAGTTTGATTGACCCGAATTCTATTAGTTTGATCAAAGAATTCGTAATTCCAATAGGTGAGCTCAGGATTAAAATTATAGGGATCTTTAAACCAGTAATCATCATTGCCCCAATCCCCATCGAAAGCATGTACTAAATCTGTTTCTGATCGGGATACAATCACTGTCAAATTGTCTCCAATTAAATTTGTTCGTACCGAAATTGCATTTGTTTCCTGGCTATCAATACCCTGTTGATTGGTGAAGGTAAATAATTCTTTATTATTATCAGGAGCCCATGCATCATATTTGTTGTTTAGCTTTGCTTTAATTAGCGTTAAGACTGTATTGAAGTTACCGTTTGGACTAAATAGTAGTCTCCCCCGAATTATAGATTCCTTTCGTCCATTGGTATTTGTTTTGTTAAAAAATTTATTTGTTCTGAATCCATTTTGTGAACCTACCTCAAAAGCGATGCGAAGCGCTATTAATTTTCCAAATGGAAAATTAACCATTCCGTTTAATCTTTGAATGTTATCTGAACCTTTCGACAGCCGAGCGTGTGATTCAAATGAATGGTTTGGATCCTTAGAGCGCATGCCAATCAATCCAGCTAATGCGTTAGGGCCATACATGGCAGATTGTGGTCCTCTAAATATCTCTATTTGCCCTAAATCATAAAGAAGACCGGCCATACCAAGTCCACTCAAATCAATATCATCCATGATAAATGCAACAGAAAAATTAGGTGGGCCCTCTGCAAAGTAATGACTCCTCTCTCCAACTCCCCTTATCTGAAAATATCTTGGACGACTGGTCCCTCCAGATGAATTTAAATTAGGTATTCTGTTCATCACATCCTGAAAGTGATTTCCATCTGCTCGTTTTAATAATTGTGCGTCCAACACTGTAATACTAGATGTTGACTGTTGAAGAGATTCGTCTTTTAATCCTGCATGAACTATGATTTCTTTTCCTTTTAAAACCAGAGAATGCAATTTTATTTCCATCTCAATACTAGCCAGAATAGAAATGTTTTCATAGCCAATATGGGAAACTGTTAATGCTTCTCCTTCTTGAACTGTAATGAAAAAACGACCCTTCTCATCCGTAAAAGTTCCTGTTGTTTTCCCCATAATATTCACTCCCGAAATGGGTTTATCTGTTTTAGAGTCACGGACAATACCTGTAATTTGGGAAAACAGAGGAAAGGTAAAAAAAATAAAAAGAAGAATATTTACTAAGTTTATATTTAGCTCCCTACGCTGGTATTATCCAGATCAGGTTTAACGGGTTTGTTCTCAGCCTTTTCGTCTGGTTTCGAAATAGCACCCCTTAACAGATAAAAGTTAAGAAATTCAGTTATGTTTTTCCATAGCAAAATAAGTCTATTTTCCTACTAATTAATTGAGGAAATCTATGTCAAAACCATTGCCAGAAATCACCTTAAAATCTATTTTACTTGGAATCGTTCTTTCTATAATTCTTGCAGGCGCTAATGCCTACCTTGGACTTTTTGCAGGGATGACGGTCTCAGCATCTATCCCAGCTGCAGTTATTTCTATGGGTGTCTTAGCGCTATTTAAAAAGTCAAACATTTTAGAGAATAATATTGTACAAACTGCGGCATCTGCAGGTGAGTCTTTAGCTGCAGGAGTAATTTTTACTATTCCGGCTTTGGTTCTTTTAGGATACTGGACCACATTTGATTATATCGAGGTTGCAAAAATTGCAGCTATTGGAGGTGTCATTGGAGTACTTTTTACTGTTCCACTCCGTCGTGCATTAATCATCACAGCAAACTTGAAATATCCGGAAGGTGTTGCTACAGCAGAAGTGCTCCGAGCTGGAGAGGAAGCCAGAAAAGGAACTGAAAAAGATGAAGCAGGGGGATTAAAAACTATTGGGATTGCAAGTTTGGTAGGTGGACTGATGAAGGTCTGCCAGCAGGGTTTTTCTATGTGGCATGCGGAGGTTGCAGGTGCTATAGCATTTGGACGGTCCATTTTCGGAATCGGAACAGATCTATCTCCTGCGTTAATCTCGGTAGGTTACATTGTGGGAAGGAATATAGGTATTTTAGTTGTCGCGGGGGGTCTCATTTCATGGGCGGTTGCTATTCCAATTTACTCTGCAGTGGTTGGATTTGAAGGTGATGCAATGGACTCAGCGTGGACAATCTGGAATTCAAAGATCAGATATTTAGGTGTAGGTGCAATGGTAATCGGTGGAGTGTGGTCACTAGTAAAATTATTTAAGCCCTTAATTGAGGGTGTCAAAGCAAGTTTTGATACTTTAAAATCCCATTCAAACAAAGGCGATATTCCTTTGGAAGAAAATGATATGCCTATCCAGTTTGTGGGCATTGCGCTTTTGGCCCTTCTTATTCCTGTTTTTCTACTATATTTTGATATCATTGGTTCTTTAGGGATTGCTGCCTTATTGTCTGTGGTTATGATGGTATTTGGATTTCTATTCTCTGCAGTCGCTGCCTACATGGCGGGTGTAGTTGGTTCATCCAACAATCCTATTTCTGGTGTGACCATTGCAACTATACTTTTTTCTTCACTTTTATTATTAGCTCTATTGGGTACAGGTTCAGGCGTAGGTGCTGCAGGTGCTATTATGGTTGGTGCAGTTGTTTGCTGTGCTGCAGCTATTGGTGGTGATAACTTACAAGATTTGAAAGCAGGACATATCGTTGGTGCAACACCATGGAAACAGCAGGTGATGCAGGTCATCGGAACACTCTCAGCTGCTGTAGTTTTAGGATTAGTGTTGGATATACTTCACACCGCCTATACCATCGGTTCTTCCACTCTCTCTGCACCTCAGGCCACACTCATGAAATCGGTTGCGGACGGTGTCTTTACAGGTAACCTTCCCTGGAATTTTATTTATATGGGTGGAATCATTGCTATAATTTTAATTTTAATCGATCTTAGACAAGAAAGATTAGGGTCAGATTTCCGGGTTCCGGTTTTGGCAGTTGCAGTGGGAATTTATTTGCCGATTACATTAACCGTTCCCATTTTTATTGGTGGCATGATCAATCATTTAGGCAAAAAATCTGGCGGATCAAAAATTTCAGAAAAACGGGGACTTCTTATGTCCTCAGGATTGATTACAGGTGAAGCACTGATGGGAATCCTAGTTGCAGTTCCAATTTTTATTACCGGAGTGAAAAACTGGTGGCCCTCTATTGGTGGCTACGAATGGCTGGGAATATTAGCATTCATCGGTGTCATATATTGGTTATATGATTCAGTATCAAAAAAATAAATGGACAGAATTACCAAAGATCTACTTAAAATACTCCCTAAGGTTGAACTGCACTGCCATTTAGATGGTTCTCTGAACTCCAAAACTATAGTTGAGCTTGCTGAAGAACAGAAAGTTAATCTCCCTTCTAAGGAACCGGATGAATTGAACAACATCCTTTCTCTGAGTGACAAGAGGGTTTCTCTGGAGGAATATCTGGAGAAATTTAAGATCACTCTCAGCGTTCTGCAAACACCTGAGAGTCTGGAAAGAACTGCATTTGAACTGATTGAGGAAATTTCAAAAGAAAATGTCCGCTACATTGAGGTTCGTTATTCTCCCATTCTTCATACGAAAAAAGGGATGACCCCAGAAGAATCGGTAGATGCTGTTTTAAAGGGACTGAGAGCAGGAAAAAAGGAGTTTGGTGTTAAATCAGGGATAATCATTTGCGGAATTCGGAGCATCAGTCCAGAGATATCTCTCCAACTTGCAAAGCTGACCCTCAAATATAAAAACAAGGGTGTGGTAGGTTTTGATCTTGCAGGAGCGGAAGAAAATTTTCCTGCTAAAGATCATAAGGAAGCATTTTTCTTTATATTGAATAACAACCTAAATGCAACCATCCATGCAGGGGAAGCATTTGGTCCCTCTTCAATTCATCAGGCCATTCATTATTGTGGTGCCCATCGAATTGGTCACGGGACACGGTTGAAAGAGGACGTGGATCTGATGGATTATGTTGCTGATCATCGTATCACATTGGAAGTCTGTCTAACATCCAACTGGCAAACCCGGTCTGTTGCATCTTTGAAAGAGCATCCGTTTAAATTTTATTATGACCGTAATATTCGAGTCACTCTGAATACCGATAACCGTCTTATATCTAACACCACATTGACCAAAGAATTTTACCTTGCTCATAAGCTGTTTGATCTTTCTCTTCATGATTTTCGTAAATTAACCATCACCGCCATGAAAAGTAGTTTTCTGCCCTATAATCAACGAAAAAATATGATTCGTTCCATCGCTGAAGAACTAGAAGATGATTTTGGATTAATGCCTGAGTTTATTAACCAATAAAATATTTAATATTTTTAATATATAACTCATGCTAATAAATATTATCCATTTTCAGGACAGACGGGACTATAATAGGATTAGTTCCTTAATATTTACTGCAAAAGCAGGAGGGTTTGTGCAGACCAAGATATGTGGTGCTGTTGAAGTAGTTATTGTAAAAAAGTGGGTGTTAAAACCAAAATATTATTAGTTTAAATTCGTTCAAAGCGCCGGTCTAGTTCTTCAAGCGATAACTGAACTATGATTGGGCGCCCATGGGGACAATAGTAGGGATGTTCTGTAGCAAAAAGACGGTTTATCAATTCCTGCATTTCTTCATATGTGAGGGGATCTCCTGCTTTGATGGCACCGTGACAGGCATAAGATGCCGCCAGTCTTTCCTGAGTTGAACTGTATTCTTTTCCATGTTCCAGATAATAATCCAAAATATTACGGATAATTGTTTTTTCATTCCCCAGACTTAAATCAGATGGAACTCCATCCAAACGAATTTTTGAATCATCTTCTTCTTTCAAGCGGAATCCCACCTTTTCTAGATATGGAAGAAGATCTAGAAGCACTGAGTATTCATCTGGTGAAAATGTCATTTTTTCAGGAAACAGTAGAGTTTGAGAAGATAAATGGTTTTCTTCAAATGCCTTAATTGCCTCTTCAAAGAGAACTCTTTCATGGGCAACATGCTGATCTATGACAACTACACCGCTTTGTACAGGAGATAGAATGTATTTATTGTGAATCTGCCAGATTTTTCCAGAAGAAAAATATTCAACACCTTCCTCTTTTTCAGCCAACACAGAAGCATAATTTTTTGCTTTTTCCAGTTCCCCACTCTGCTCCCTCTTTTCCATGAGTGATTCAGGTGTATGTCCATTGGTAGCTCTATTATAGTCTTCAGGAGATCTATCTGAAAACGAAAATGAACCGGTCTTACCTCCCCCTCCAAATGTAAAAGAGGGTTTTCCCCTTTCTAAATTTGGGACCGTATCAATAATATCTTTTAGGGAATCCGTTACCGCTGCTTTTATTACATGATATATTCTCCATTCATCCTTAAACCTTACCTCTGTCTTCATGGGATGTACATTCACATCCACCTGATCAACCGGCATGGTAATATTTAACACAAAAAACGGATATTCTCCCCTTTTTACCAACGATTGATATCCAGAATATACAGCAGAATTCAAAAGGCGGTCCTTTATGAAACGTGAGTTAAGAAAAATGAATTGCTCTGCCGGCCTAGAACGGACCAAGTTCAGGTTTCCAATTAAGCCCTCTATAGAAAAATCACCCTTGTCTAATGACACTTTCAACAGATTTTGATCATAGGTTGGATCAAAAAGTGAATTAATTCTATGGGGTAATCCCTCACTGTGAGTTTGAAGAAGAGGCTTTTTATCGGCAGTCAGCGATACATTGGTATGGGGATTCCCAAGCGATAACTGCCGAATTATTTCGACGATCTTTCGCAGTTCTACTTTAGGAGATTTCAGAAATTTCCGTCTGGCTGGAGTGTTATAGAATAAACTGCGAACTGAAATTTGTGTTCCCTCAATGGCCGGAGCCGGCTCAACTTCAGAGATAGTAGCATCTCTAACTGTTAACTTCGCTCCCGTATTTTTTCCATTGAAAGACTGAATCTCCAGTTCAGATACAGATGCAATACTAGCCAAAGCTTCGCCCCTAAATCCTAGTGTATTAATATTAAATAGGTCATCGGCAGATTGAATTTTACTGGTTGTGTATCTTTGCACTGCCAAGGGCAGGTCATCAGCTGCTATTCCACATCCATTATCCCTTACCTGAATCAATGTATGCCCTCCGTTTTCAATGGTTACGTTTAATTCAGTTGCTCCCGAATCCAAACTATTTTCCATCAATTCCTTTACTACTGATGCAGGACGCTCTACAACCTCTCCTGCAGAAATTTTATTTCGCACATCTTCAGATAGAATATGAATAGAGTTGCTCATAGAGATTCAATGACCGAGAGAGTATCTGAAAATATATTTTTATGCAGGGCTTCTGCTTCGGATATCAATTTTTCTGTACGCCCGGCAGTAACTTCAGCATAGGAACTCTCTCCGGAGAATCCTGCCAGATTAATTAAAACATTCATACATGCTCCTCTTACTGCAGCTAGCGCTGTCTCTCCTGCAACCCCTGCATCACTGACGGAATTTGGATTTCCTTCATGAACCAATTTTTCCGCAAGTTTAAGAACTGAGATTGATGTTTCTGCCACTCTTAAAGGAATTTCAATAGCATATATATCAGCATCTAATATTGCCTCTGATCTGTGTATTTTTTCTTCATCTGTTGATACAGGTAACCGACGTGCAGATAAAATTTTATTAAAAGCATGTGTATCTTCATCAATTAAATAATGGAGTTCATTCTTCAATCTCTGAGCTTCTACTCCAATTCCTTCCATCATGGGTTTTTTATCTAGATACTCTTTTTTTTCATGACTTAAAGCAGCAACCATAGATGTAAGTCCTGCTGCCAAACTGCCTGCCAAAGCTGAAACACTTCCTCCACCTGGAGCAGGACTATTGGAAGCCAACTCATCCGTAAATTCGGTAACTGTCATATTGACAAGGGGTCTGTCCTGTTTTTTGACAGCATACTCAATGATCTTTTCCTCTGATTTGAAAGGACCGACATCATTCAATCCAAGAGATTGAACAGCAGATTCGATGATATCTATTTCGGATACCCCTGTGGTCCGGTTTTGTTTTTTAAGGTAATGTTTTCCAGCACTCAATACTGCATCTAGAGGTATCAGTCCTACCAATTCACTTCCTGTAACTCTAATACCTCGTTCAGAAGCCAATTTACAAGCAGAATCAAAAACATCATGAATGGACGAAATCTTATAATTATTAAAATTAATGCTGATCTGAGCCCTGCTATAGGTATCCATATACCAGCCGATAGCTTTCACATCCTTGTACATTCCCAACACTTTTACAGGACTTCCGTCCTCATTCCGGACAATTTTACCATCTAAAAGGTTCGGAGAGTTTGGATTCGGGATTCTTTTTGATCGTCCCTTTTCCCTCAATTCAAAAGCAATATCAGTAGCCAAACGGGTATCTTTAGTATTTAAATTTATGTTGTAGGCAATAAGAAAATCACGACAGCCCATTACCGTTGCACCTGATTTAGAATTAAATTTTGCAGGACCAAAATCTGGCTTCCAGTCTTTGCCAGTCAATTTTTCTGCTAACCCTTCATATTCTCCATCACGAATAATTGGCAGATTTCTTCTATTTGGCTGTTTTGCAGAGTGTTCATATAAATAAACAGGAATTTTTAATTCTTCTCCAACTCTCTTTCCTACTCGCTCAGAGAGTAGCACACAATCATCAACTGTAACCCCACTTACAGGAATGAAAGGACACACATCTGTTGCCCCCATTCTAGGGTGAGCACCTTTATGTTTGCTCATATCAATCAATCTTGAAGCTGTCTGAATTCCCTCAAATATTGCCTTTTCAACAGAATCAATTTCGCCCACAAAAGTGACAACCGTGCGGTTTGTATCATTACCAGGATCCACATCTAAAATAGTAATTCCATC
Source organism: Winogradskyella sp. (assembly GCA_964230865.1). Lineage (GTDB taxonomy): Bacteria > Fidelibacterota > Marinisomatia > Marinisomatales > AB-629-J13 > AB-629-J13. The sequence goes on along the minus strand of CAXRJK010000129.1, from coordinate 4,165 downwards.
TACACCAGCAATGGAATCAGTTATCTGAGTAATTATTCCCTTATCTCTGCCCTCACTGAAGTTGGGAACACATTCAACTAAACCAGCCATGACTTAGATCCCTCTTGATTTCAAATTTAAATAAACAATTAATCCAATGACAAAAATAAGCATACTCACAGTCCATACCAATGATCGTGGAGGTTTGCTTTTTTTAATAATTCTCCTAAAATGAAATTTATGTTCATCTTTTCTCATATTCCCGCAAATAAAAAGAGGAAAAAATTAACGAATGGACTCATAACCCACCAAATAGGTGATAGCTGGGTGAAATACCCTATCAGAATTAATCCAAATAAAATTTGTGGACCATACATTTGTAGTTTCATGACTAGATCAGGATTTTTTTGAATCATCAATCCTGAAAAAATCTGTGAACCATCCAAGGGTGGAATCGGTATCATATTAAACACTGCCAACATAATATTGATTTGAGTGAACAAAACCAGCATGAGAATAAAAGTCCCTTCCAAAAATTGGGTACGAATTATGGTCCCTCCGATAAATGCCAATATTAAATTTGCTGCAGGACCAGCAAAAGCAACTTTCATCATATCTTTTCTCGGATTCTGGAAATATCTAGAATCCACCGGAACCGGTCTTGCCCATCCAAAACCTACAAATAGTATCATTAGTGATCCCATAGGATCAAGGTGAGCCAGTGGACTTAATGTCAATCTGCCCGAATGTTTCGCTGTGGGATCACCCAGCCTGTAGGCCACCCATGCATGGGAAAACTCATGAAAACAGAGTGAGAACAACAGAACAGGTACCAATAGAAGTAAGACTTCAGGAGGAGTTCTTAGCAGCATCGCTTACCAGCGTGGATGAAATGTTTTGTGGACTTCTTGAAGATATTGCTTATCAAGATGTGTGTAAATTTGAGTAGTCACAATGTTGGAATGCCCCAGCATTTTCTGAACAGCTCTAAGGTCTGCACCGCCCTCAAGTAAATGGGTAGCAAAGGAGTGTCGAAAAGTGTGTGGACTGATTTGTTTTTTTATATGTGCTCCTGCAGAATATTTTGTCAAAATATTAAAAATCGTCATACGGGTCAAAGGTTTTCCGTTTCTGCTTAGAAATATCTCACCTACTTCCAAACCTCTTTTTAAAAGAGAGGGCCGTGAATGAAGTATATATTTGTTTAAAACTTTTATAGCTTTAGGACCAATGGGCACTAATCTCTCCTTTTTTCCTTTACCTCTCACACGAATCATTTCAATATCCTGCAGAAAATCTATTCCTCTTAATACACATGCTTCAGATACCCTGAGACCACAGGAATAAAGCAACTCAAGCAAAGCAGAATCTCTTAAACCTAAAACAGAATTTGTATCAATTTTACCAATAATCTCTTCAACTTCTTCCACAGTCAGTACATTAGGCAGAGTTTGAGGAATTTTCCTCCTTTTAATATTTGAATTAGGATTTTCACTCAAAACTTTTTCTGAACATAAGTATGTATGAAACCGATTAATAGATGACAAAACTCTGGCCACAGTTCTTGAAGATAAATTTTTATCACTAAGAAAATGAATATATGATCTTATATGCTCCTGACGAATTTCAGTCAAATTATTAATTTTACACACACCTTTAATAAAATCTATATAGTTTCTTAAATCCCTATTATATGCATCAATGGTATGTTTAGAGAGATTCCTAACACGTAATAACCGGATATAATTATCAAGATAATTTTTCATGCTTATTGAATTAAAATGATTTTTCTACCATTTCACATAGAATATGACCGCAAAGGATATGTCCTTCCTGAATTCGCTGAGTATCGTCCGAGGGAATAAAAATCGTGATATCTGCTCTATCATTTATTTTACCGCCGTCCTTTCCTGTAAATAAAATGGTATGGATGCCCATTGCTTGTGCTTTTTTTATTGCTAAAAATACATTTTCTGAATTTCCGCTAGTTGAAATTCCAATTAGCACATCTCCCTCTCGTCCCAAAGCCTCAATTTGGCGTGAAAATATCGAAGTGAAATTTGTATCATTGCTCCACGCTGTCAAAAATGATGAATCTGTTGTTAGGGAAATTGATGGAATCGCCTTCCTATTATGGTCTCTCAAACCTCCAACTAATTCAGTAGATAAATGCTGAGCTTGAGCTGCGCTACCACCATTCCCACACCATAATATTTTATTCCCTTTTTGGATTCTTTCAATCATCATCTGGGCAGCCTCATTCATAGATTCAGAACATTTTAACCTGATTTCTGCAAAAACATCTGATGATTGAGTTATCTGTCTTTCAATCTCTATATTTAAACTCATATTTATCCTTTAATATGGATGGCATCAGCAAAATCTTTCATTAGTCTAGAATCTGTTGAACCCTCCAAAACTGAACCTGTTACCACCATAGTTGCTCCTGCTTTAATTTTAGATTCTGCCTCTTTTGGTGTTTTGATACCTCCCCCTACAATCAGATGGATATTCAGTTTTTCTGCACATCGTTTAATAATTTCCTCCGGAATAGATTGTCTCGCCCCGCTGCCTGCCTCAAGGTAAACAAACTTCATTCCCAAATATTCTGATGCAAGAGCATGAGCAACAGTGATATCTGGACGATTCATGGGTATTGGGTTACTACCGCTCATAAATTCAACGGTGGATTGCGCTCCACCATTCAAAAGTAAATATCCTGTGGGAATAGCTTCCAAATCCAAATCTTTAATGATAGGAGCAGATATAACCTGTTCACCTATAAGATAGTGGGGATTTCTACCTGATAAAACTGAGAGAAAAAGTACTGCATCAAAATAACAGTTTAATTGGCTAGTGCTTCCTGGGAAAAAAACAACCGGTAGACTGGATTTATTTTTTATTTCTTTTACCCGGTCATGGCTCTTTCCATCCATCATCAGGCTCCCTCCCACAAATAATACATCCACATCAGATTCGTTGGCAAGGTCTACCATTGACTCTAGAGAACCATGATTTTTTTGATCTGGATCTAAGAGGAGTGCATAAATTCCTCCTCGATTTTCTGATACAGCAATAAGTCTATCGTAAACAGAGGACATTTATTGGATCAAATTTTCATATTCATCTGCAGTTAACAATTTTTTTGCTTCTGATGAATTTGATATTTCTAACTTTACAAGCCACCCCTTTCCGAAGGGATCAGAATTAATAATTTCCGCATTCTCTTCTAATTTATGGTTGAACTCTATAACTTTGCCTGAAATGGGTGCATATAAATCTGCTACAGTTTTAACAGCCTCAATGGTTGCCATGGAATCTCCTTTTTGAAAAGATTCATTTTGTCCAGGAAACTCAATAAACACAAGATCACCCAACTCACTTTGTGCAAAATCAGTTACACCAACGGTAGCAATCCCATCTTTGATCTGTACCCATTCGTGGTCTTTAGTATAATTTAAACTTTCAGGTATTTTCATTTATTTAACTCAAATTATGTTTGTATTTAAAAGATTCTAAAAAAGAAGTATCAAATTCACCAGATTGAAACTTTTTATCTTTCATTATTTCTTCATGAAAAGGAATAGTTGTTTCAGGACCTTCAATGATACATTCTTCAAGAGCTTGAAGCATTCGCTTTATTGCCTGTTTGCGATTACGGGCATGGACAATTAATTTCCCTATCATAGAGTCATAAAAGGGCGGAATCTCATAACCTGCATAGGCATGAGAATCCACTCTAACTCCCTTACCTCCCGGCATATGAAAACTGGTAATTTTTTTTGGTGACGGAGTAAAATTATTACTGGGATCTTCTGCATTGAGTCTACATTCTATGGAATGTCCTCGTAGATGAAATTGCTTGAAATATTCAGGACATTTTTCTCCTGCATGCATCCGAATCTGCTGTTTTATCAAATCAATTCCAGTAACCATTTCTGTCACAGGATGCTCCACCTGAATCCGTGTATTCATTTCCATAAAATAAAAATCCAGATTATTATCAACCAGAAATTCAACAGTTCCCACACCAACATAATCTACTTTTTCCCCAGCCTTAACAGCTGCTTCTCCTAATTTTTTACGTAAGTTATCATCTACAATAGGGGACGGTGATTCCTCAACCAGCTTTTGATGCCTGCGTTGAATAGAACACTCTCGTTCACCAAGATGAATCACATTTCCA
>CAXRJK010000128.1:0-44346 GCA_964230865.1 Winogradskyella sp. | reverse complement strand
TTCTTCTATTTCAAAGTCAAGTAAGTCTGATAATAAATTGGTTAGAATAACTTTAGATGGATTAAAAGGTAACTTTAGCGTGTCACGTTCTCTAAAGTCCAGTGAAATTATGGAGAGGGAAGAAAGTCAGAGCTACACAGGGAAATTGAGCTATGGTTATTCTTTCGGAAGGGAGAACTTTGTTAAACCATTTAGCTGGATGAAAGATGTTCCAATTATCGGTAAAAAAGTGAGTGATTTTCAGACATTTTACACGCCCTCCTCTGTATCTGCGAATATGGATTTTAGTGAAAAGTTAACTGAGAAATTATCAAGGGCAGGGCTTGAATCTCCTGATGTATATAATTTGGGATTGAACCGTTCATTTGGATTGGACTATAAAGTATTTAGTAATTTAACTGTAAAGTATAACCAATCAGCAAAATCCAATATGGATGAATTTCGTGGATATATATGGACAGCAGTAAAAGAAATGAATCCTGGAACAGTCACCAATATCACAGAAAACCTCACTACAAATTTTAGTCCACAACTTTCCTCATTCTTCAAACCAAATATTACCTATTCCGCAGGATACCGCTGGGACAAACCCCTCAGCAGTACAATTGATGGGGCAGATATTGGTACTCAGCTACGTTTCTCTACAAATTTTTCACTTAGTCCGGTACAGATATTTGAATCGGTATATAAGCCGCCTTCCAGCCAAAAATCTGGTTCTTCACGTAGTAGAGGTAGAACCCGTACTCGGGTTGAATCGGAGAATAAACAAGAGGATAAAGGTGAAAAGGATAAAAAAGGAAATTTAATTTTGAATGTAGTACATGGTTTTTTCAATAGGTTCGACCCACTAAACCTTACATATACTGAAACTGTTAATCGTACGGCAAAAGGTGTTCAGGGAGATGTCCCTATTGGATATAGATTTGGCTGGCAATCCGAACATGGCTTAAGTCAAGATTCAGCAAGTATTGGATCTAACTTAGGCAGTTTTGATCATAAGCAGGATGTTTCCCTTCGCTCGGGCTTTAAATTAACAAAAAAAACAAGTGTTAATCTTTCTTTCGGTGAAAATGTATCTCAGACTATTGGCGGTTCAGGAGTACAGCAATTATCTATACAGAGGGACTACCTTCCGTGGGGAGAAAAGTTAGACCAGGGACTGCCTTTTTTTGGATGGAGTTTGCGAATGTCTGGGCTTGAAAAATGGCCCATTTTAAATAAATTTGTAAGGTCTGCATCTCTAGACCACTCCTTTAGCGGAAAAGAGAGCCGTTCTTGGCAGTTTGAAGATATTGAGCCGGGGACAGTGAACCTGATGGATCTGAGCACATTTATTGATTCAAATAAGGACTATGAAAAACAGGGGAAAGTAAACGCCAGTTTCTCTCCACTGGTGGGGATGTCTCTATCATTAAATAAGGGAATTTCAGTACAAATTCGTCAAAACATGAGCCAGTCTGTAGATGAAATGCCAACAGGCCTGACCTTGAAGAAAGAACGATCTCTTACAGCGAGCGCTAGCTACAACCACAAAGGAGGATTTACAATTCCTCTACCCTATTTTGAAGATATGGATATACAGAACAATGTGAACTTTACATTGAACTTTGATATGAATAACAGCGAAACGTGGGGGACAAAAAATAAAACAGAATTAGCTCAGCAAGCTCTATCTTCAAGCTGGAAGATAGGAAGTCGGATATCCTATTCATTTAATCGAAATGTGAGTGGTGGTATTATCTATGAATATCGTGAGAATGAAACTAAAACCACAGGCCGAAAAATTGATAAAGACTTTGGGTTTGATATCAATATCTCAATCAGCGGATAATTAATGTTCATGAGATATTTTTAAATTTTAGTATCTATTCAGAGTATGATTGAAATGAAAATATTTTTTCCCAAGCTGTTAGCATTTTTTTCTATCCTGATAAATTTTGGATGTATTTCTCAAGTCCCAAGTTTTTCAGGAGAATCTGCTTTTCAATATCTTGAAAAACAATGTTCCTTTGGTCCACGAAATCCAGGTTCGGAAGGATATGAGCTGTGTAAAAGTTTTCTTATAGATGAGCTTTCAAAATTCTCGGATTCTGTATTTACTCAAAAATTCAACCAGCTCATTCCAGGCACTAATCATACAATGGAAATGACAAATATCATTGGAAAACTCAGCGGAAGCGGAGCCCGACCAATTTTGCTGGGAGCTCATTGGGACACCCGTCCAACTGCTGACCATGATGCAAACCCTGAAAAGAGAGATAAGCCAATCTTAGGGGCGAATGATGGTGCCAGTGGGGTTGCAGTACTTTTGGAGATTGCACGTGTTTTATCTCAATATCCTCATGATGAAACTGTTTATATTGTCTTTTTTGATGCCGAAGATTTAGGTATAGAAGGTGAGCACCGTTCCTATGCCCTGGGAGCCCAGTATTTTGCCAAAAATCTTCCAATCAGCAAGCCAGAGTTGGCAATTATATTGGATATGGTGGGGGATGCAAATTTAGAATTGCCTATAGAAAGAAACTCTTACTATCAAAACCCTCAGTTAGTAAAATATTTGTGGAATTTAGCAGATGAAATTGGGCTGACAGCTTTTGAAAAAAATTTGGGATATGAGATCTATGATGACCATGTCCCTTTATGGGAAAACGCTAATATTCCTGCTATTGATATCATAGATTTCAATTATCCAAATAGATGGTCCAATTTCTGGCACACTCACGATGATGTCCCCGAAAACTGTTCTGCGGAAAGTTTAAATCAGGTAGGTACTTTGCTGGTACATTACATTTATGACCGTTAAAATGAAAAATAAGATAACATGGATTTTTCTTTTATGGGGACTGTTAATTTTGCCTTCTTGCGAAAAACAAATACCAGTAGAAGAGGAAGTAAAGAACCCTATTAGAGATCCTCAGTTTGTGTTTATGAGGGAATCTAACCTCCTTTACTTTGCTGTCTCCTGTGAAGAAGAATTTGAAGGTGAGTTGATCTCCTCTGTTTTGGTAGAGTGGTATGGGCAGGACTCTACATATAAAGACTCTATCTGGTTAAATGATGATGGATACTTTGGGGACCTGATTTCAAATGATGGATTATACTCCCGTAAAATCTCCAATGAAACCAATTCAATTATTAATATTATTCAGCCAGATATTGTTGGAGAGGTTTTATATAAAATATCAGGGAATTACGGAGCAAGAAAGTTTGAAATATTTCAGACATCATTTATTCAAAATATACATCCGGTAATTTTATCTGTTACCGCTCCGGATACAATTCAAAGGCCCGTGGGAACAGAAATAGATTTTATCATTATTGCTGCTGAAGTATTTGATGAAAATGGGCCTGAAGATATATTTTCCTGCGGGTTCACCTCCCTCCATATAGAGCCGGATACTTTATTAAATAACGGCGATCAAATCCTAATGTATGATGATGGGGGTACAGTTGAAATTTTCCCTAGCTATTTTAGCGGAGATGAAATGGAAGGTGACGGAAGATTTAGTATTCAAATACCAATTTTTGGGTCCGGAAACACAAACCCTGCACAACAAACAAAAACAGGAACATTTTTATGGACTTTCAGAGCCAAGGATCAGTCAAATGACTATAGTTTTCCGATAGAGCATAGGGTAGTGGTAGAGTGAAATTATATTTAAGATTTACCATTATTTTATTTTTTGCCTCATCTTATTCTCAGTCAATTTTACCTGATAAATTTGAATTAGATGAAGATTCAATTTTAACCAAAACATTTTCGTTAGGATTAAAAAGTAACAGCATCAGTGAAATTGTATTTCAGGGCGACTCAAAGGTTTGGTTTGGTACTGGTAGAGGGATTTCTTATTTGGTGGATTCAGTTTCTATTTATACCTTAGATACGTTACTTTTAAATACAGGGAATACATATCTCATGTATGATGGAATTTCAGGGATTGCTAATTTTAATGATCATATTATGTTTGCAGGTGCATCTGGAGATGAGCTGGGTGATTTTGGTACTGGAATATTTTATAATGATGGCTCGGGGGAGTGGGTTCATCACGCACAGCCCACTGAATATTCAGAGGAATCTTCCATTCTTCAACCCATAGGAAATGGATATTTTGAAATGTTGCCCATTACAACTCATTATAGCAATATTTCGTATGATTTATCAGTTACACAAGACTATGCATGGATTACAAGTTGGGCAGGTGGACTTAGAAGGATTGAACTAGACTCTCTTCGCAATGATAATGCGCAGTGGTTTCCCATTCCTCTGCCTGAGGATGATCAGCTGAATTTATTTACATGTGATGAAAATATATTTGATGACAGTCTGAATGTTATCGCTGGATATTTTCTGAATCCACGAGATCCATTTGACGGAGGGAATCACAATCACAAGGCTTTCTCAGTTCTTTCATATAGTGATACTGTTTGGGTCGGCACAGCAAACGGAATTAACCGTGGGATATTAGGAGAAAATGGCTGTATAGATTGGAATCATTATTCATTTCACCATCATAACTTATCCGGTAATTTTGTTGTAGGGCTAGCGTATCAAAATTGGAACAACCACCGGATAATCTGGGCAGCGAGTATGAATGCAAATAACCCCGGAGAACAAAGGGGTGTAAGCTATACGATTGATGATGGAGAAAATTGGCAAACTACCTTGATAGGAGAGAGAGTTTATAATATTTCAGCAATGGACTCTCTGGTTTTGGTAAGCTCTGAGAGTGGATTGTGGAAGACTATTATCCATTATCCTAATGATCCTTTAGTGTGGGCAAAGTATGAGCCAATGGTTGAACAAACGGAATTTTACAATCTAGAAATACTTTCAAATGGAGTATTTACTGCAGTCGCAGATAATAGACCCTACCTCCAAAAAATGACACTGTGGGTAGGGACCTCTGATGGTCTTGCAAAACTTAATAGTCAAGATGGAATGAATTGGAAAATTTATCGAACTGCTCTAGAACAGAATTCAGTTTTTGCCTATCCAAACCCCTTTTCCCCATCTGTAGATAATGTAGTAAATGGAGACGGATACGTTCGCTTTTCAACAGGGAGCCAGGTAATTGAAAAAGCAAATATGTTTATCTATAGCTTTGCTATGGAGGAAGTTTTGTCCAAATCATTTGATGTAAATATAAATACAGGAGAGCTAAAGTGGAACGGAAAGGATAATTTAGGTAAATCAGTATCAAATGGGGTTTATTTTGTGAACTTAGAACTATCTGGAGGTGGAAAGTGGAGTGAACACTGGATGAAGGTGATTGTGGTTCAATGAAAAATATATCCTCTATTTTCTCAACAAGTTTAGGTATACTTTTATTTATAATGACGATGATTAACGCTCAAGATTTTGCGCGGTTTCCTGGTGCATTTTTGCGAATGGGAATTACCGCCAGAGAAGTGAGTATGGGGAGTGCACTTGTTGCGGACATTTATGGTGGAGTTATAGGGGTGTCTAATCCTGCGGGGACAGCATTTTTGGAACAAAAACATGGGACTGTAGGTCATCAAATGTTATCTTTGGATAGGCAGCTGTCTAGTGTTGGTGTTTCAATGAAACTTCCTCCTACGGCAGGGATTGGAATTGCGTGGATTCATGCAGGAGTAGATAATATCGAAGAGAGAAACTCATTGGGAGAGTATTCCGGAAGATTAAGTACAGGAGAGGATGCATTTATAATCAGTTTTGCCCAAAATTATAAAGGGATATTTTCTGCTGGGCTTAATGTAAAAATTTTGTCTCACGCTCTCCCTGTTTATGGAGAGACATTAAACGGTTCTGCTGTTGGATTTGATTTAGGCTTTTATTATAAGATAAACGATTATGTTCAAATAGGCGGAGTTGTCCAAAATCTCAATGCCAAGTATAAATGGAAAACAAATTCAATCTTTGAGGAAACCGGAACAATTAACTACGATAATTTCCCGGTGATTTTTAGATTGGGAGTGAAAGCTAGATATGAAAATTTAAATTTTTTATGTGAAAGTGAGCTTATTACAGATGATTCATATTTATTGGGTAAGCGTTTAAATGGCGGGATAGAGTATTCTATAAATGAAACCATAAAATTAAGAGCAGGACTTGGAAAGGGAAAAATTGGTATGGGATTTGGGCATACTTTTAATAAATTTCAAGGATATGAGATTACCGTTGACTATTCTTCAGTATTTAATGAAGTACAAAAATTCAATAACATAGCACATGTAATTACATCATCAATTACTTTTTATTAAAGTGTTCAGGTTAGAAAAAATATATATAATAAGTTTAATATTTGCGATCTGTGTAGCAAAAATTTCAGGTATTGGTACGCAGTTTGTAAATGTCCCTGCCTCGGTGGATGAAATAAAATATGGGACACAAAATGCAATAATTCAATTCCCTGTAAATCAATTGGGAAAAACAAGTGTTTCCATCAGTCATAACGACTGGTATGGAGGTTTTTCAGTCTTTTCTATGAAAATCTCAAACCCTATTTTGGGTGGTCAAGGAATTATAAGATTAAAATATGGGGGCTTTGAGAACCTTGAACTGAGGAGCGAGGCCCCTTCAGATAATCCTCTAGGTATTTATTCTGCTTTTGGCTTAGATATAACGAGCGGTTTTCAAATTCAATATCATGATTATCAGATAGCTGCACTCTTACGGATGATGAAATTGAGAATTTATACTCATTCATCAACGGGTATGACGGGATGTATTTCCATATTGAAAAAAATGAGTAGAGATTGGGGATTTGGGTTTTCAGTGGCTCAATTTGGATACATGTCACCTTTTATCGAAAATAAATCTAATTTACCTGTGAGCGCAAATATTTTACTAATTCACAAAACAGATTTTAAACAATTTCGAAATTTCTTTTCGTTTACCGGTGGAGCTATTTCAGCCACCGATAATTATATTTTTTCTGCAACCAATTCTATTAAATGGAAAAATGTAGATCTATCTTTGGCATCTCACATATCAAAAAATGTAACTGAGATATCAGGAGGAGTATCTTTTTTATTGGGGATTTATCAGATAGAATATGGGTTTAGAATTGCAGACCACAAACTGGGGATTCCCCAGGTTCTAGAGCTAACTGTTATATTACCATGAGTTTTGTAAATAACCGTTTGTTCCGTGAACGGATCTTTTACAATGCTTTAGGTGGTTTGGTCTTAATAATAATTTTTGGTTGGATTTTATTTTGGTGGACTGAAAAGGGACAAAGCTCCACATCAGTTTCAATAAATAAACCCTGTATTGCAATTGTAATTGATGATTTTGGATATAGAAATGACCACATAGTAGATGGGTTTTTATCGTTGGAAGTTCCCATGAGTTATGCGGTTATACCCGGACATAATTATAGCAGTGATTTTGCAAGGGAGGCCCATTCGAAAGGCTTTGAGATTTTAATACACATGCCTATGGAATCTCATGAAAAGCCAGAGAGAGTAGAGCCCCTTATACTTACATCATCTATGAATAGTTTTGAGATTGAAAATGCGATATTAGCAGCTTTTCATGAGATTCCTGAGGCAGTGGGTATGAACAACCATCAAGGATCAAAAGCAACTGAGATCAATTGGATGATGAATATTGTTGGAGGTATTTTAAAAAGGGAGAACTTGTATTTTCTGGATTCCAGAACAAGTCCCCATACAAAAGCAGAAGAGACAATAAAAAAAAATCAGGTAAAAACTGGACATCGAAATATATTTTTAGATAATAAAGAGGAGAGAAATTATATAGAAAATCAGTTGAAGAAAATAGCAGCTCTGGCTAAAGCTCAGGGGTTTGCAATTGGAATTGGTCATGCGAAGGAACTAACTCTTGAAGTTTTAGAAAAAAAAATTCCTGAACTATTGAAAAATGGTTATCACTTCTGCTTAGTTTCTGAAGTGTTAGATAAATAGAAACTGAGGTATATTTTTGGATATTTTTTGTAATGTTTACAGGGGTAGCGAAGTTGAGAGTGTACACCAAGTTTACGCTGTAGCGGTGGATTCTAATGGAGATATTCTCCTCTCGTCAGGAGACCCTCAGTACAAAACTTGTATTCGCTCCTCTTTAAAACCTTTTCAGGCCTCTGTATGTGTTGAATCAGGAGCTGCGGATGAATTTGGTTTTGATGAAGAAGAATTAGCGGTTATGTGTGCCTCTCATAATGGAGAAGAGATTCACACATCTACCGTTTCCAGGATGTTAAAAAAAATAGGAATAGATTCTTCATATTATCAATGTGGGTCGCACCCTCCTTATGATAAAAATACAAGACAGTCTTTATTAAAGGAAAAAGTAAAACTATCTCCATTACATAATAACTGCAGCGGGAAGCATGCTGGAATGTTAGCTACAGCAAAACGATTAGGACATGACCTTAAAGATTATATTCATGTTCAACATCCGATTCAGCAGAAAATACTCTCTACCGTAAAAGAGATTACAGGTGAGAGTGATTTTATCCTAACCACTGATGGATGCAGCGCTCCTACTCCATTTATGTCACTTTATCAAATCGCGGTTATGTTTCAAAAGTTAGCTTCAGAGAATTATCCAATTTTATCCAGACTATATAGTGCCATGGTAAGCTATCCATATTTAGTTGCAGGACGTAAGCGATTTGATACAGATTTTATGCAAGTGATGTCTGGAAGGGCAGTGACCAAGGTAGGAGCTGAAGCAGTGAGAGGTGTAGGTATTAGACAAAAAAATGGTAACCCCATAGGAATTGCGGTGAAGGTTCTTGATGGAAGTCAAAGGGCAAACCCATCGGGAACCATAGCTTTTTTAAAAGAAATGGGACTATTAGAAGACAATGAATTGAGTAAGTTGTCCAGCTATGAAACAGTTGAATTATTTAATTACAGGAAAATTATGGTTGGTAAAATTAGTGGTTCAATTCAACGATAAAATTTATACCCGGATATTAGTGATTCTGAAGGAATCATTACTCTAGGAACATTTTACACTTTTGACGATACCTATGTTTTAATTTCTGACCTAAAACCTTGGGAGGGGTACTGGATCAAGACAGGTTCGTTGGGAATAAAAACACTCACATTTTCTGCATTTTAAATATATTATTCCTTAATTTCCAGAAGAAGAATTGCGGAATTTTGAACCATTGTTCGACAGCACTTCAGTTCAACTTAATTTATATTATTTACATTTGATTTTATAAATATAAAACAGGAATTATTAATTATGAAAAATTATGTCTTATTTCCACTATTATTGCTATCTACCCTATTAGCTCAGGATTTATTTTTTTCAGAATATATTGAAGGAAGCAGCTATAATAAAGCTCTGGAGATTTATAACCCCACTGACGCAACAATTGATTTAAGTGAATATCAGCTTTGGCAAATCTCAAATGGGGGAGATTGGCCTGAGTATACAGTGGATATCAGTGGACAATTAGCACCTGGCGATGTTTTTGTTGTGTGCCATGAGGATGCTGACCCAGCTATGACAGCTCATGCAGATTTACTTATTACACTCTATCATAATGGTGATGATGCTCAAGGATTGGCAAAAAATGATGGGTCTGGAAACTTTATTTTGATTGATGCTATAGGGGAGTCAGGTGATGACCCTGGAAGCGGTTGGGATGTGGCTGGCGTGACAAATGGAACAAAAGAGCATACGCTGGTTAGAATGCCAAATGTTTCTCAAGGGAACACAGATTGGGATTCCTCTGCTGGCACAACAGCATCTAACTCAGAGTGGTTGGTATATCCACAAAACACTTTTGATTATTTAGGCTCACACGATTATGGTGGAACTGTTTTAATTGTAGATGCGGGGGATGACCAGCTGGTATTACCAGGGGAATTGGTTTCTCTTGATGGCTCTGGATCTGCAGGTGATATCATAGCTTATATATGGACTCAGATCTCTGGTACATCTGTTTCAATAAGTGGTTCTGAGAGTGCGGAAGCGACATTTACTGCTCCAAGCGAGGGAGGAGCGCTAGAATTTGAGTTGACAGTTTACGATAGCGAAGGCAATTCAGCCACAGACGTAACGTCAGTAAATGTCATAGATCAAATGTCAATTTTAAGCGCAAGGAATATGGGTGTTGGGGCAGCGGTAATGGTCCAAGGAGTTGTTATCTCGATTAATTTTCAAGAGGGAAATGGGAATACAGAATATGTAATTCAGGATGATACGGCAGGGCTTGTGGTTTTTGGAGTTGGTTTTGATGTTGATTTGAGCTACGGTGATTTGATACAGGTCTCAGGATTAACAGATGAATTCAATGGAAAATTTGAAGTTCTGGTTTCTTCAGAAAATGATATAGCGGTTATGGGACAGGGGGCTCTCCCAGAAGCTCAGCTGGTAACTGTTTCTGATTTATCAATAAATGGTGAATCTTATGAAAGTGAACTGATAACAATTCAAAGTGTGACAGTTATCGATGGCGTTTGGCCCTCTGAGGGGTCTTCTGAAAATTTAACTATTGTTGATGGAGGTTCAGGTACAGCGACCATGCGGATAGATAGCGATACTGAGATTGATGGAACTGATGAACCATCGTGGCCTGCAAACGTAACAGGAGTTGCTGGTCAATATGATTCGTCTGAACCCTACACTGAAGGATATCAGCTTTTACCTTGTTTTACAAGTGACTTTGTCGCAACGGGCGGAAACCAGCTCCCGATCGCAAATGCTGGAGAAGATCAGATGGTCGAGCACGGAGCTGTCGTTACCCTAGATGGTAGTGGGAGTTCAGATCCTGATGGTACAATTTCAGGATTTTTGTGGGAGCAGATTTCAGGTGAGGCTGTCACCCTCAGTGATTATGAAGAAGCAATTGTTACCTTTACTGCGCCAGATGTGAGTACAACGATGGTATTTAGATTAACCGTATTTGATGACCAAGGCGCTATGGATACGGATGAGGTTTCTATTTTAATTTTAATGGCAGATCAAACTATATATGATTTACAGTACACTACAGAGCAAGGTGCCTATTGCTATGAGACACCTTTGGCTGGCCAACTTGTTACAACATCTGGAATAGTTACTCATGTTAATTCAGCCAGCAGTCCAAATTTCTTTTTGCAGGATCCAAATGGAGCTACATGGAGCGGTATTTATGTTTATGACACATCGGTCTCGCCATCGGTTGGCGATGAACTACAGATAACTGCAACTGTAAATGAATTTTATAGTTTTACACAGTTAATAGATGTGGTATCCTCTACGGTAGTTTCTTCGGAAAATACTATCTCTCCTATTCCAGTTTCAGCTATTGATATCGGGATTGAGTGCTCCGAATCAGGAGAGATGTATGAGAGCATGTTGGTAAGCTATTCGAATGTAACATTTGAGTCTGTTGATGAGTATGGAAATTGGACAATAAGTGATGGTACAGGCACAGCAATGGTAGATGATTATTATTTTGATGGTAACTGGCCGACCATCTCTGTAGGTGATTATTATGATAGTATTACCGGAGTTATCGGATATAGTTATAGTGAGTTTAAGCTTTATCCTCGTAATAGTGGAGACATGGGTGGAGACACAGGTCCCAGTGAGATAAGTATATATGATTTACAGTATACTACAGAGCAGGGCGACTATTGCTATGAAACACCTATGGCAGGTCAACTTGTTACAACATCTGGGATAGTTACCCATGTTAAATCAGCTGACAATCCAAATTTCTTTTTGCAAGACCCAAGCACAGAAACCTGGAGCGGTATTTTTGTTTATGATACATTGGTGGTTCCATCGGTTGGAGATGAGTTACAGATAACTGCAACTGTAAATGAATACTATAGCTTTACACAATTAATAAGTGTGTCATCAACTTCTTTGATATCTTCAGGAAATGATTTATCTCCTACTTCAGTTACTGCGGACGAAATAGGTATTGAGTGTTCAGAGTCTGGGGAGATGTATGAGAGTATGTTGGTAAGCTATTCGAATGTAACATTTGAGTCTGTTGATGAGTATGGAAATTGGACAATAAGTGACGGGACAGGCACAGCAATGGTAGATGATTATTATTTTGATGGTAACTGGCCGACCATCTCTGTAGGTGATTATTATGATAGTATTACCGGAGTTATCGGATATAGTTATAGTGAGTTTAAGCTCTATCCCCGAAATGAAAATGATTTTACCACAGGATCTGGAGAGTCCAGCATTAACGTTGACTTTCAGTCAGGCTGGAACCTGGTTGGGGTTTCTATGAATGTGGAATCCTTTTTGTATACTGATGTGTTTACTGAATCTGTGAATGGAACTATGTATGGGTTTAGCAATACCTATAGCTCTGAGTCTGTGTTTAGCCCCGGAAATGGCTACTGGCTTTATTTCGATAATACAGGTTCCCAGGTTATTGCTGGGCAACCAATTGAATCAGTCTCAGTCACCCTTTCTGAAGGGTGGAACTTGATATCTGGGCCTTCGGTATCCGTGAATATTGGCGATGTAATTGACCCAGATAACATAATAGTTTCTGGTACTCTTTATGGCTTTGAGTCAACCTATTTTTCGGCAAATGATATTGAGCCAGGAAAAGGCTACTGGCTGAATGCCGACAGTGCTGGTGAAATAACACTGACAACAGAAAATAGAAGTTCAGAGAAAATATCTAACTCAAACTATTTGTCGGATGCTTCTCTCTTGACTATGAATGGTGTCCCGCTATATTTTGGGGTTGAAATTTCACAGGACAAGTTTGATATGTTTTCACTTCCACCTCTTCCACCTATAAATTTATCTGATGGAGGAGCAGATTTTTTTGATGTTCGTTTTGCAGATGATAAAAAGGTCCTGATTTCAGATGATAAAATTATGGTAACGGGTACAAATTCGGAGATTAAGCTATCATGGTCCATAAATCCGAACTTTGGAAATGACCAGTGGCAGTTGATAGATGAATTTGGAAAGGCTATTTCATTATCAGGATCTGGGGAGGTCGTGGTTTCCCCTGTTTCCAGTGCCTATCACCTTAAAAAGGTTAATACTATACCAAATCATATTACTTTAGATCAGAACTTCCCCAACCCATTTAACTCAACAACAACAATTACATTTGGAGTGCCAGTGGAATCATATACTTCACTCCATATTTTTAGCTTAGATGGGAAAAAGGTTTTTACCTTAATTGATGATTTTGTAAATCCAGGTATTCATTCGATTCAGTGGAATGGAACGGACGAGAGAGGAACCAACATTTCAAGTGGTGTATATATGTATCACCTATCGGTAGGTTCTTATTCTGAGCTGAGAAAGATGGTTCTAATCAAGTAAGTTAATCTCTCATTTTACTATCTAGTTTTTACTTATACAGGTTTTTATAAGATCGCTTATGATTTTCCGGAGCATTTTCATTGTAACTTTATGTGGAGTGATTGCTATTTGTCAAACTCCGGATCATTTAATATTTTATAAAATAAGTCCTGGTGAATCAAACGGTGAAGCGGTAGAAATATATAATCCTACTTCAGATGATATAAATCTCGGAGATTATTATATTACAGATGCTTCCAAGCCAACAGCAGGTTCTTATTATTACAACCTTCCCTCAGGTGAAAACTTTTGGAGTAATTCAATCAATGATTTTATAGCACGATTTCCAGATACAACCATCGCTGCAGGGAGCAGTTTTACTTTGAGTTTTCATGACAGCTCCAGGTATTTCAACTATTATGATGAATATCCTGATTTTACCTTATTTGGAAATATGAAACAGGCAGTAGAGGGTGAAACTACTATTTCATATGGGGATCATCTTGCATCCATAGAAATACTTCAGAATCCTGAAGTACTTATTTTATTCAGATGGTCAGAAGGAGAATCAGTAGTACAGGATGTGGACTATTTTTTATGGGGCGATACAACCTATGGAGTTTCAAAAACAGATATCCCGGGCTATAACACAGATACCCCACTTTCATTACAATCTGTAATACCTTCAATTTCAGGAGACCAAATTTATCAGAGACGCCGTTTTTCAGAGGTGGATGAAATATTGGTTCAAGGGAATGGAATTACCGGACATGATGAAACCAGTGAAAACTTTCTGGAAAGTTGGGCAATATTGTTTAATCCCAAAACTCTCTGGAAAATCTCAGACATTATTCAGGGAGACCCCGAAAATGACGTTGGTTTTGATGTTACCATTATGGGCTTAATTATTGAATTTGGAGATAAGCGATCTTCAAATGGGCCTCAGGTGATCACAATTGAGGATAATGAAGGATTCAGAATGGATCTTACCATATGGGATTGGGATGTGGCACAGTCATCTATTGGATATATGGTGGATTATTACAACCCCGCAGAATATGTTATACAGGCAAGAGGTATAGTTGATAATTACAGAGGAAACTGGCAGGTTGAGATCTCTTCTGCAAATAATATTTTAGAGGCAGATGTTTATCTTAAGGAGGGAGTGTATGAGCCCAATCCGGAGACAATATCTGCAAAAATAAAGCCAGCGCCTTTTGTTTTGATCCCAACACTGGGAGAAAGACTTGACTTTACATATTCATTTCCCGATGATTCACGGGTAGTGGTTCGGGTATTTGACTTAAGTGGTAGATTTGTTACCACGTTGGTAGATCGATATTTTGAAAATGCGGGAACTGTAATCAGAGTTGAAGATAAATCAGATTGGGATGGTAGAAACCATCTGGGTGAAATAGTTAATCCAGGTACTTACCTAATGCATATTGAAGTGAACCAGTTTCATTCAGGAAAAACATTCACTGATTATGCTCCGGTAGTTGTAGGAGTTAAATCAAATTGAATCATATAATTTCAATTTTATTTTTTCTATTTATGACCAATGTTATTTTAGGTCAGTCTGTGAGTGATTATACTTATACAGGAGTTTCTGGGAGCGCATCGGTTGGAACTATGACTCCCACTACCGGTGGAATTCATAGTTTGTTTCATAACCCCGCAACTTTATCAGAGGTCTCTGATAAAGTTTTAAATGTTGGGACTGCTGAGCTCTATGGTATTCCCTATACGCATGCGGGATGGATTCAGAGCTTTAAAGGGTTGGGTGTAATTGGTGTTTCTACAGAGATTTCAAAAGTCACTTTTGAAAAGGTAGAGCTCTCTACAGAACAGAGGATTGGTATCTCCCATGGATTTAATTTGCAAAAGGATAAGAATTCTACTTTGGCTTTGGGGGTGACGCTTAACCATTTTTCATGGATTTTGGGACATTCAGCAGGTACAGCAGGAGATGGGTCAGATGGGATACCAGGGGGAATGTCAAATTCGTGGGGATTGGATATAGGTGTTATAGGGTCGCTGCGTGACAAGCACAGAGTAGGTGCCATGATTAAAAATGCTGTTTCATCCACCATAGGTTCAGGAGGGACAGAACAATCCCTGCCAAAAAGGCTCTCAGCTGGAGTTTCCTATACACCATTTAAGGGGCTCATGACATCGTTTCTTTTTGAGAGAGCATTGGGCGAAGACATTCAAATTAAAGGTAGCATTCACTTTGATGTAAGTCCCTCTATACATTTAATCGCAGGTGTACAATCTAATCCCAACCGACTGGGGATTGGTGGTTTTCTATCAGTTTCAAAAATTAAAATCGGGTATGCACTGCTTACCCATCCAGTATTGCCAATAGTACACCAGACCGGCTTGATATATAATTTTAGTGATTAGTATTTTATGAAAAGGATTGAAATAATTTTACTTCTGCCTGTTTTACTTTTGGCAGATATTGATTTAAATAATACTGACGGAGAACAATTAAATAGTTTACCTCTATCTGAAAAACAAAAAGAGGATATACGAATATTTATAAGTCAGAGAAATGGAATTGATACTATTTATGATTTATTAGAAATTGAAAGTCTTACAATCATTGATATAAATAAAATAAAACCTTTAGTTGAGATCTTCCCTCGGGAGCAATCATCCTTTATTCGGGAACAGAATTTATCCTCATACAAAGTCAAGCAGTGGTTGGCATCTGAGGGAAGCAAGGAAGGTCTTTCAGATATATGGTTGGATAGAATTTTCAAACCGGGGAATATAAATGAAATGTCGTATGATGAGCTGAGCGCTTTGCCCAATTTGAGTCCCATTGATGTCGCAGCAGTGATGAAACAACAGAGAATAGGAGAAATAAAAGGTTCTTTTGAATTAAGGAATGCTCCAGGAATTAGCTATTGGGGATATAGAAATTTGATTGATTTTGTAGATTTTGAGTCGCGAACTGAAAGTAAGCCCCAACTTCATGGTCGATACTCCCAATTAATTCGGACGGTACCCGTTACAACAAACCCTGATAATGAAGGTACTATATTAGCTTTCAAAAACTCAAGTCGACCTGAACTATTTCAGAAGTTATCTTTACAATATGGTAACCATATTAAAATGGGATTATCACATTATCAGAATATGGGGAATCCCAAAGGTATTTATACAAAAAAAATATATGGCCTTGTAGAAAATATAGATTTGGGTGCTATTCGATTAGATAAATTTATTTTAGGAAACTTTTCTGCAGCTTTTGGACAGGGAGTTGTTTTTGAAACGGGGGATTATTTTACTCCACGACGAACAGGATTTGGATTTACAAAAAAAGCTAATGGAGTTAATGCGGATGTGACTAGATCTAGCCAATATATCTTAAATGGTTTAGCAGTTCAATTTTCCAATTCGTTGTTTCGTACCGCATTTTTTATATCCAAGGCCCCCCGAGATGCAATTATTAACAGAGACAGTTCTTTTACATCATTGATTGTCATGCAACCTAGGCTTCCAATGGGAGCTAACAATGATTCCCTAAAAATTATTTCTCCGCTTACTTCATCGGTGACCGAAATGACTTGGGGTGGAAATGTAAGAGTTATGCCGATTGTCGGACTGCATGTTGGGATTACCGTGTATGAAAGTCTATATGATCGGATTCTATCCCCTCAGGTTGTTCAGTCAGTTACCGGTGGTGCAGATGATAATGAACCTGATTTTGATTTAGCTTCCAATACCAATGATTATGACGAGTATTCGGGGGATGCTTTTTATCTCTCTTACATGTCTAACTCTGCAGACCCGGAAATTGCAGCAATGTATCAATCAAACGGTTCCTCTCCAATCTGGAAAGATGCCCAAAGCTATCGAAGGGTTTTGGGTTTTGATTATGGTTTTGTATTAGGAAATATGTCCATTCAGGGGGAGTACGGCGAAATATCAAAAGGCTCTAACTTTTTTAAATTTAATGAAGTGCCAAATGCATTTGTAACCAGCCTTTATGCGCAATTTGATAATTTAAACTTTTTAGTGTTGTATCGTGATTACGATCTGGAATTTGATAACCCTTACCAGAGATCATTTTCAAACTATCAGAGATTTAAAACATCCATTTTTGAAGATGGTTATTGGCTGGAAGATCCTGTGTATAGTTTCCTGTACTCAGGAAATCCACAACCTCAGTCTGAACAGGGTTTTTATTTTTTCACTCGATATCAATTTCACAGATCATTAGTAAGCTATATAAATTGGGATACCTGGACACGAAAAGCAGATGATGCTAAATACTATCGTACTGTTTTGTCTGTTGATTGGAGACCGGTATTTAATTACAGAATTAACATCCGCCAGAAATGGCAGGAGCGTGGCTCTTTTGATATATTTCACCCAAGTCCTTTTGATTCCAGAGAAACACGAATTCGTTTTCGTCTCAGGTTGTCTCGCTTTAATCAGCTAGAGCTATTGTACTCCCGGGGATATACAACATTTTCCCCAAGGCCAAGACTCACTGAATCAGTAAGTTCTGGTGCAGAAATGAAGGTTGGAGATATTGGTTCTCCTGATGAGACAATTGGCATAAGCGGTACTCATAATTTTTCTGATGCAATGACATTGAAAGGTGGTGTTTTGTTCATTCAGGGATTTTTATGGAATTTTGAAGATACAGATTTTCGAATATTTTCAGCACAACATGGTGCAATGCATTCTTGGGTCTCTTGGCAGTGTTCACCCGTTAATAATTTTACAATAAAATTAAAAGTCAGCTTCACCGGATACGACTCTTATTCATCTATCACTTCGGGAAAATCTGATAGTGGAAGATGGATCTCTAGACCGGTGGTCAATGAAAGTGAATCAGACTTTAGACTTCAGATTGACTATGCAATATAGATTAATGAGAGAAAAAGTTTTTCTTCTGGTTTTATTCTTTTGTGTCTCAGTGGGAATCTCTCAATCATATTTTAATCGAATCACAGGGTCCAATCCCTATCTTGGTTCAGCCCGTTCATTTGGAATGGGTAATACTGTACACAGTGATAGATCCACTCGATTACTGCTGCTAAACCCTGCAGGATTATGGAGGCTCCCCGCTGACTTTTCGTTTGAATATCATTTAAGTGGAAATTCAATTTTGGAGCGTAGAGGGTTTGATTTAAAAGATTTTTTTGGTGATTATCTTACCACATCAGATTATGTAGTAAATCAAACTAACAGATTTTTCCAAGGGATAGGCATATCTGGATCTAAGACGATGGGATTATATAGGTTAACAGCTGCTATTTCTTCAGACCCGCTAACGTCTTTCGCATACAAATATGAGGAGGAGATTAGAGGAAGCTTAAGTTTTGATGATGGAATAATTGGGAATAAAGATCCCTTATTAGGGTTTCACTATTATGAGGTACATGGACAATTAGATAAAATTTCTATTGGATTAGGAATCAGATATTTGATGGATGAAAAATTTACAATGAATTGGGGATTAGCATATCATAAGGTTTCAGAATCATCGATCCATGATGTTTTTCAGGTTGATACATTGAGAAATATGGACGGATACCTAGCAACTATTAATCCCATTAGTGAGATTGTTTTTACTCCAAAGGGTGGATTCCTCAGTTATAGCATTGAATTGAATACATGGAAGAATATTCATTTTTCATTTTCCATAGATACAGAACTAAAAATTGAATCTGACTCCTACAACCCTCCACTGTTGGATGTTACTTCAGGCCTCCCAGGTTTTTTTAGTGGTGATACATTGAGCTATCATTTAGCTGGAATCAGCTATGTAAAACCGGCTCGAAAATCTTTTGGAATTTCATATACTACCTATGGCAGGACGCCTGTGTATGTTGTGGCTGATTTTACGACTACCGATGGCTATTCAATTGCCTTAAAGAATGATGAAATTTTTCAAATAAATGAAACCAATTCATGGCACCTAGGGATTGAATATATGGCTACAAATAAAATTCCTGTGAGAGTTGGGATGGTATATAATCAATCACCATTCCAGGTAATGGATCCACAAACAACCATTACTGTAGGAACAGGGAAATCATTTGATGAATTGCAGGTTGATGTAGGGCTTGGATTTCAATCCGGACAATATAAATATCCTGACCTCTTCCCTGTTGAAAATGATGTTCGTCCCTCTCTTGATAGAGTTACAGAATCTAAATTCAATTTTATGCTGTCAATTTCCTATACAATCTGACTTATTAATTGAAAAATAATTTTTTTTTATTTTGTAGTTTTGTAGTTTTAAGTGCTTCGGCTTCCGAAGATCAGATAGTGGTCAATCTCATTACTACAAATGATCTTCATGGTCAAATAGTGGGTCAAAAAGCATGGTTTATGAATCCCGAATATCCTCCAGATATTTTGGATGGTTCAGCTCTCTATTCTTATATCCAAAAACTAAGGCAGGATGTTAGCTCCACAAATGAGGATGTTCTTTTGTTAGAGGGTGGAAACTTTTTTCAGGGACACCCTTTTGGACTTGCAGACAGCGGAAGGACAATGATTGAATGGATGAACCACATCAAATACGATGCGCTGGTTCCAGGGGGATATGATTTTATAGGGGGGGCAAGTAATTTATTGAAACTAAATGAGCTCGCAGATTTTCCTTTTCTTATATCAAATTTAAAAAATAGAAAAAACTTTGATAATATAAAGCCTTATACAATAATTCCAAAATCGGGAGTTCAAGTTGGTATTATAGGGATAGTCCCCAAAAAGTTGGACGAGGTTGTGTTAGAACAAAACAGATTAGGATTTACATTTCAATCGGAAATAGAAACTTTAGATTACTGGGTCCCCAAAATGAAAAAAAATGGAGCAGATATCATAATCGTTCTTACTAGCTTGGGGGTTCCTTGGGATAGAGAAGAGGTATATAAAGAATTTCTTGATTCAGTAAGAGTAAAATCAAAATCTCAGGAAAACATAAACAATGCCCTGGAGTTAGGATATTTTTCTGAAGGTGTGGATCTTATCGTTTCAGGGGGAGTTAGTAAGGGGTATCCTACGCCCTGGTACGATCCCCACAGCCATGTGTATATTTTTCAAAATTATGGCGGGGGTACTGAGTTTGGGCATATTCAATTACACTTTGATGAAAAATCACATCATTTCATAGGGTATGAATCTGTTGTTGATGGAAGGGTAGGGCAAACACTTCTGGCAGATGATTTTACCTATGATACACACATGAGTAAGTGGATTCAGTCTCATTTAGACTGGTCTTTGAAAAAAGTTTACGGTCCTCCAAAATGGAAGATCCCTTATGAAATATCAACTCAATGTGAAAAAACTTCAAATTTAATTCACACTAATCCTACCTTAAATGTAAATAAACAAGACGAAATAGAAATAATTACATGGAACACAGAATTTTTCCCTGCTCATCCGGACTCTACAGTTCCAGTATTAGCAAGTGTTATTGATGGAATGGATGCTGATATGATTGCATTTCAGGAAATACGATTCACAGGGTTTTTCAGCAGTCTTATGAGTCGCCTACCAAATTATGATTTTATTGTATCCCAGCAGTCATCTTTTATGGATCAGGCCATTATTTATAAAAAAGATATGTTTACACTAGTGAATCAGTCAGAAATATTTGCCGAGGATGATTATAATTTTGCGGGTAGGCCTCCCTTACGAGGAGACTTTCAATACCGATGTGGGGAAGAGGTGTTGAACTTTTCGGTTATAAACCTCCATATGAAGTGTTGTGACTCGGGATTGAAGCGCAGGCAGAAAGCAGCTCTTATGCTTCATAAATATTTAGATGAGGAAATGGAATCAGGGTATAATAACTTTATAGTGCTTGGGGACTGGAATGATGACTTAAAGGATAAAGATTCAGAACATTGTTTTCATCCATTTATTGATGACAATCGATTTTATTTTATTAACCAAGAGCTAGTTTATGATAGGTCAAAGGCATCATATCCTAAAGAACCTTATATAAGTTTTTTGGATCATATTCTTGTTTCAAAACACATGATTCCAAGATCAAAAATCAATCGTGCTGAAACTTTGTTCATTGAAGATTACCTTGGCGGATTTTCGATTTATGAAAAGTATATTTCTGACCACCGTCCGGTGATGTTGGGCTTTGTTCCATTTGATTAACCAATGGAAGGTTCAAATTGTCTTTTTTATTCTTTTGTTTTATTCCTGCGCAGAAGACAAACTTAATTCAATTTCAAATTCTCAATTTTCTGGTTTATCGTTTGGAACAGATGATACATTTGAGGTATTAACTTGGAACCTTGAGACCTTTCCCAAAGCAGAAGATAATACGGTCGAATATGTTGCTCAAATACTAGTCGAATTAGATTGTGATATAGCTGGGTTACAGGAAATTAACTCTGGATCATACTTTACTGCTTTGGTTAACCGTTGCAATCAGCTAGATGGGGAAAACGATTGGGTAGGAGTTAAGACTCTAGGTGGTAGCTATGGGTTGGCATATATCTATAAATCTAATACTATAGATTTCACGGATGTATTTGAAATATATCACGATGAGAATTCTGCATTTCCGCGTGAGCCTTTCATATTTAAAGGCGATTTTAATGAAAATTCAATTATCCTCATCAATAACCATTTAAAATGCTGTGGGAACGACGAGATTGATAGCATTGATATTGATATGGATGGGATCATGGATATACCTGATGATGATGATGAAGAAGCTCGCAGACAAGCAGCATCACTACTTTTAGAAGATTATGTATTGAACAATTTTTGGGATTCTAATACCATTATATTAGGGGATTTTAATGATGATATCCATGAACCCGAGGTCTCCAATGTGTTTTCAAATTTTATTAAAAACTCAAGCAACTTTAAATTTATTGATATGGAATTAGCGATTAGTGGGAAAAATGGTCAGCACTGGGCCCACTGGTCCTATCCCACGTGGCCTAGTCATATTGATCATATCCTTATTACCAATAATCTATTTGATGAATTTGAAGGTAATGCTTCAACAGTAACTACTATTAGAATTGAAGATTACTTTCCAAATGGGTGGACAGATTATGATGCATTGGTCTCAGATCACAGACCCGTGGTTTGGAAGTTTTCTTTCTGATCTTGTTTTAGTATTGAAATAAATCAATTCCCTTTTTACATTCCGAACCACGCTTGTTTAAAAAGCCAAGGTGTTCCTATTGAAAAGAATTAAAATAACATGAGGATTCGTGCTTCCAATTTTACAATATGGATATTAGCATTTAATCTTATTACTCACTCTAGAGCACAGCTATCACCAGATATTTTTGATAAAGTTACTACTGTTGGACAGTTGGGGATGACCGTTACTAACTTTGGTGTTCTTGGCAATGGTTGGAACCCAATAAATGAGCGTATTCTTCCTTCCTGTCAATATAAACAGCACACCTCGATTCAACGTGACCAAGTAGAGCATTTCTCTTTTGCGGGATTATGGATAGGAGGTAAAGTCAATGGAATTCCACGAGTGTCCACCTCAATAGTGGACGGTGTGTTTGAAGCAGGAGATGTAGGGTTTGAGTTTTTTGCAACATCCGGTATGGATATTCGGTCTTCCATTAGCTCTACATCTCAGGATTCTATGGCGCAATTTTATTCCCCTTTCGCTGTATCTCATCAGGATTTTATGACAAATTTTAGAGATTATGGCTCAACAACCGAAGATGATAATAATATTACCGATCACACTCCACTGGGAATTTCTGTTCATCTGGAAACCTATGCCTGGAATTTTTCGTTTGCTGATGCTTTTGTTATTTTGAATTATACAATAACAAACCACTCCACTGAGACAATTGATGATCTATATGCTGGAATTTGGACAGACGCTTCCGTAGCCAATATGAACTATACCAATAAATACGAACCAGGAAGTGGATTTACCTGGTACGATAATTTGGATGGCTTTGATGAATCTTTAGATGAATCTGGATTCTCAAGGGATATCGCTTACCAGTATGATGCAGATGGTGATGACGGTTGGGCAGAGTCTTACATAGGGATTTCATTATTGGGCAGTACAATATCCCGACCTATTATTAATTCCTATTATAATCAATGGGTCTGGACTAATTCAAATAATCAAGATTATCCTAATTACTCTATGGCATTGAATGATGATGATAGATATGAGCTTTTAAGTTCAAGTGTCCCAAAAGGTAGCGATTCAGATTTATATAATTCAGATGGTTACCCTTCCAAAACGAACAGTTGGCTATTCATGTTGTCTGCTGGACCATTCGGCAGTCAAATAAGAGAGGATTCCACATCAGTCCTACCCCCCGGTGAATCCTGTACAATCGCATTTGCAGTTGTGTGTGGGCTGTGGAAGGGCTCTGGCTCTGACTCTCCGGAAAGAAGGTCAAATCTTATAGTGAATGCAGACTGGGCACAGAGAGCTTATGATGGAGAGGATAAAAACAGAAACAATATTCTAGATGAAGGTGAAGATTTAAACAATAACGGAGAAATAGATCGCTATATTCTTCCTGAGCCCCCACCAATTCCAAATATGGCAGTGGAAGTAGGAGACCAAAAGGTGACTATTTTCTGGCAGAAGAACTCAGAACCATTCATTGATCCAATTAGTAGAGAACAAGATTTTGAGGGCTATCGGATATATGGAGCAAAGAGAACTGTTGGAGACGATACCGAAGAATTTTCTTTGTTAGCTGAGTTTGATAGGGCAGATGAAGAATCATTAGAAATTGGCTATAATACAGGGTTTGAACCTGTAAAAATTGTTAATGAGTTTGGAGATCCTGATAGTATTTTAATTGATGGAAATTACTATCATTATAAATTTGTGAATGAGGGAGTAAAAAATGGATGGCTAAACTATTATTCCGTTACAGCATTTGATCGGGGAGATCCTGCAGCAAATCTCGGTTCACTTGAAAGCTCAAAATATGGAAATCGAGTTTATGTATATCCTGGGATTCAGTCACAAAGTGAAGAATCGACATGGCAACCCACAGTCTATCCAAACCCCTACCGTGGACAGGCAAAGTGGGATGATTATGGAAGCCGTGAAAGGATGATATGGTTTCAGGGTCTTCCACAGAAAGCCGAGATTCGGATTTTCACTCTTTCCGGTGATCCAATAGATATCCTATTTCATGACCAAGATTATATAGGTGGAGATGTAAGAAATATAAATTCAAATCAAAATCCCGTGTTAAGTGGAGGTCAGCACGCTTGGGATTTGATTACCCAAAATGATCAAGCGATTGCATCGGGGCTCTACCTTTTTACAGTAGAAAATTTAGATTCTCAAAGCAATTCTTATGGAAAGATTAAAGAAGGAAAATTTTTAGTTATTAAATAATAAAAGGAGTAAATAAAAAATGAAAAATAAAATGTTAGCTCTTATTCCGTTTCTCAGTGTGTTTCTTTTTGCACAGGTCGATTATTATACTGAGATTCAACCAATATTAAATGATAATTGTACCGGCTGCCACGGGAATTCCGGAGGATTAAATTTATCAACGTATTCAAGTCTGATGGAAGGTGGAAACAGCGGTGCTGCAATTGTTGCTGGAAACCATTCTGAAAGCTACCTCTGGCAAAAGGTAAATGATGGCTCTATGCCTCCGGGAAACAATCCGGATCTCCCAAGTGAACAAGTAGAGCTTATCGCACAGTGGATCAATGAAGGTGCTTTAGAATCCTTATCAATTACAATTCAGGAAGCGAGAGAACAGGATGGACTCACAGTCACCACCAGCGGTATTGTTACCACCCCAAATCTAGCTAGCTCTGGTCAAAGTGATTTTGTTATTCAGGATGAAACAGCAGCAATTGTTATCTATAACGGTGATTTTGATGCAGGCTTATCTATTGGTGATCTGGTGACAGTTACGGGCGAGATTTTAAATTATAACGGTAAATTAGAAATAGTTCCCTCGACAGAAACGGATATAACTGTAGTAAGTCAGGGCAATGATCTACCAGCATTTCAATATATGACCCTTTCAGGGTTGTTAACAATGGCGGAATCATTTGAGTCAGAGCTGGTTCAAGTCTTTGGAGTTGAGATTATTGATGGTGATTGGCCCGAACCGGGGAATAATCAAAATCTTACGATATCCGATGATGGAGGTGCTACTACCCTCATATTGAGGGTTGACCGTCATTCAGATGTAGATGATGGCCCCGCTCCGGAAGGGTTATTTGATTTAAAAGGTATAGTAGGTCAGTATGATTACACTGAACCTCAGGATGAGGGATACCAAATTCTTCCACGTTTTCAAACAGATATAGAAGAACCTAATGAGGATATTTTACCCATATTAGAGGTAAGAAATACAATGATTGGAGAAACAGTAACAACCGCAGGATTTGTTACTACGCCTAATTATGGCTTACTAAGCGGTAGAACAGATTATGGAATTCAAGATGCGACAGGTGGTATAGTTTTATTTAATTATTCTGCTGATGCAGAGCTCTCAGTTGGAGATTATATCCAAGTTACAGGAGAAATCGAGGTCTATAACGGTAAATTGGAAATAGTTCCAGCAGATATATCCGATATATCAGTTGTAAGCAGCGGTAATGTAGTTCCAGCATCTCAAGTCCTCTCCATTGCTCAAATACTTTCATCTCCAGAATCGTATGAATCTGAAATAGTAACTGTTCAAACCGCAAATATAGTTGATGGTGATTGGCCCTCTGAGGGGGATAACAGTAATTTAACAATTACTGATTTAAGCGATACAACTATAACGATGAGAGTAGACAAAGACACAGATGTGGATGAAGGATTGGAACCTCAAGGCACGTTTAATGTCACGGGAATAGTGGGCCAATATGATTCTTCAGACCCGGCAGATGAAGGGTATCAGATATTGCCAAGGTTTTATTCTGACATTGAAGTGTTGGGAGATGTCTCTCCTTACATTTCAAATCTTATGCATCTTCCTGAAAATCCTACCCCTGAAGATGAAGTAAGCGTAAGTGTTCAAGTGATTGATGACGGAGAAATAGAGGTAGGTTTATATTTTCAGATTAATGGCGGTGGATTTAGTTCCAACGATATGTTTTCTGAAGAATCCAATACATTTTCCGGCACCATCCCTCCCCAAAATGACGGAGATATGGTACACTACTTTGTAAGCGCAGATGATGGAGTAAATGAAATAGTAAATTCTGATACTATGTTTTATTTGGTTAGCTCCCCGGAAGCACTGACATCAATCTATGATGTACAAACTAACCCTGCATTAGAAGGTCAGATAGTAACAATAGGAGGTGTGGTTACAGCAGAATTTTGGGGCGGCTCATCCAATCGGAATTTTTATGTTCAGGATGAACAGGCACCTTACGGTGGTATAGTTGTATTTAACTATGATGGTTGGAACGAGTTTGGATTTGATACCCCTATCGGTGAAACTGTTTACACATTAGCAGAAGGAGATAGCGTGGTTGTAACTGGAGAAGTAATAGAATATTACGGAAAAACAGAAATTACGAATGTCTCCGCTGTTACAGTTTACGGACCTGCTGTTAACACTATTGAACCATTGGATGTTTCGATTGAACAGATTATGACAGACGGAGATGAGTCTGAAGCATATGAAGGAGTTTTGGTAAGGGTTTCCAATGTAATTGTAGATGAAGAGGATCTTGGTTATGGAGAATGGTCGATAACAGATGGTGTAAACTCAGTGATGGTGGATGATAATTGGGATTATTATTACTGGCCAGAAGAAGATGCAGAGCTGATATCTATTACTGGTGTGTTAGACTACACCTACAGCAATTTCAAAATCCAGCCAAGACTTGCAAAAGACGTTGTGGAAGCAGGAGATGTAAGAATTCAGCGGATTCAGCAAGTGCTATATAGCGACCTAATTAAAGCCGGCGAAGACTCTGAGTCGGATATGTCATATATGCTTGGGGATACAGTTACAATTTCCGGAATTGTAACTATGCCAACCGGTCTGAGCTATGCAGGCGATGGTGTGAAATTTATTTTTGCTGATCCCCACGGGGGTCCCTGGAGTGGAATTCTCTCTTATGACCCTGATAGTTCGGCATTTCCTAATTTGGTTGAAGGAGATTTCATACGCGCTACAGGATATATTTACGAATACTCCACAGGTGGATCAAATATGACTGAATTATTTATAACTCAACCCATAGAGATTCTTGGAAATAACGTTGAAGTCCCTCCGGAACCAACAGTTTCATCAGGTGATTTAAGATGGCCTACAGAAGCAGAACAGTGGGGAACGGTAATGGTTATAGTAGAAAATGCGGTTATAACAGCGAATGATTTTCCATATGATCTATTTGCAATGGATGATGGTTCAGGTTCCGTGTTGGTTGACGACGACTCAGATAGTGTTGAGGTTTATTTTGATGTCGTTGGACCTCCACCGGTTGGAACACTGATTGAATCTGCTCGAGGTTGGGTCTATCACCATTTTGGAAGTTATAGTGATTCCACAACCTATAAATTATGTCCTCTATATGTTTCAGATTTGGTTTATGAAATTTCAGAAGGATTAACCGTCGATCACAGTGATGGTTGGAATTTGGTTGGGTTTCCATTTGAATTAGAGAACTCAGATTATAATGTGATTTATCCCGAGGCAACTTCGGGTACATTATATTCTTTTGATGGAACCTATGTAGGGGAGACTGAATTGGTTCCGGGCATTGGATATTGGTTGAATTTCCCATCTTCAGGGAGTGATATATTAAATGGAGATCCAATCACAAATATCACCATATCTCTTTCATCTGGGTGGAACTTAGTCAGCGGACTTTCAAGCAATCTATCAGTTGAAGAAATCGTTGATGTAAACTCAATTATTGTTTCTGGAACCATTTATGGTTTTGATGGGACCTATCAAAACTCTTCAATACTTGAACCGGGTAAGGGATATTGGATGAATGCAAATGATGATGGAGATATTACTCTGTCATTGGGCGGGCTTGCACGCTCACTTACTGCTTCTGTTTTAAATGATTATACAGAAGATGCAAGTGTTCTAACAATGGATAGTCAATCAATTTACTTTGGTGTGGATGTTCCAGCAGAAGAGCTAGTTAGATATATGCTCCCTCCCCTTCCTCCTGCAGGCGCTCAGGATTTTCGGTTTAAAGGTGATAGTAAATTATCAAAGGACGGAGGCAGTATATCTTTACAGCATTCTATGGAACAAGTTCATATTTCATATGAAATAAAAACTCCAGCTAAAGATGGCATGGATTGGATATTATCTTCTGAGCTTGGTGATAGGATTATTCTTTCAGGGTCTGGAGAGATCATATTGGGAGCTGTTCATGGATTGAGATTGAAAGAAGAATCTCAAATTCCGGTGGACTATTCACTATCACAAAACTATCCCAATCCTTTTAACCCCGAGACAGAAATCCTTTTTTCAATACCGGAGGAAAATGAAGTCTCCATTGTTATTTATGATATAATGGGTAAAGAAGTTAACCTGATAGTTC
Organism: Winogradskyella sp.; assembly: GCA_964230865.1. Classification (GTDB taxonomy): domain Bacteria; phylum Fidelibacterota; class Marinisomatia; order Marinisomatales; family AB-629-J13; genus AB-629-J13. The sequence continues at coordinate 15,602 of CAXRJK010000128.1, read as the reverse complement.
ATTCTTTCATGAAGCCGGGAATTCACAAGGTTGTTTGGGATGGCACCTCATCTTCAGGAGCTCAGGTAGGTTCAGGTATATATTTCTATCGAATTGATGCAGGTAATTATATCAACCAGAAAAAAATGATGTTGATCCGATAGCTAAATTAATCGGCAGGAGTACCTGAGTGCTCCTGCCGATACCCCCTCTATTATGCAATCTTTTCTAAAATATTTACCGGTACTTCTTGTCTTTTCCTGCTCAATGTGGGAATATGAAGATCAGTCATTACCCTATGGAAATCAACATCCTGAAACCTATTTATCTCTAATTGCATCAGATACAATATTTGCTGTTGTGACTGATGTTATTATTTCAGAAGACCCCCAAAATGGTGAAATTATCAGTGATACTCTGTGGAATTATGAATTTGATGAGCCACTACTTGATACTTCAATAATTGTTGACACATTACCACACGCATTTACAACCATAACGACGAGCAGACAGGAATTGCATTGGTGGGGAGAAGACCCGGATGGAGATGTTATAGGATATAAGTATCGGTGGAATACTGACTCTTCCTGGACAGAAACCAACGATGAATCAGCAATATTTTTTGTTCCCATTAAAAAAGAATTTGATGTATTCCAGTTTGAGGTAAAATCAGTTGATAATATGGGAAACATAGACCAGTCGCCCGCAAAACTAGTTCTCCCAATCTACAATTCACCCCCTCATATAAATTTTAGATACCTTAGCAACCCCCTTTCAATTGATTTACCAGAGCCAAAAAATATACATTATACTTTTCCAACACGTACATTTATTTGGGATGTAACTGACCTTGACGGAATTGAAACAATTATATCTATTTATTATGCTTTGGACGACACGTGTGAGACATGCTGGTATCAATTGGATGCTGCAGCTCACTCATCAGTAACGCTTAATGCATTGACATCTGGAGAGCACACTTTTTATCTTAAAGCTCAAGATATTGCAGGTAAATTTAGTCCGGTGATTCAATTTCCAGATGAAACTGATGAAAACACTCCCAATTTATGGGTTGTGAAAGAGCCAAATGGGTCATTTTTAATCGTAGATGATTATCCTCAAGATACTCCAAATAATGCTCTTAACTGGTATATGGGAGTTATGGATTCACTTGAAATCGATGGCTACTCTTATTGGGAAGTCGGAGAAAAACTTCCCTACTCTATAAGCGATATCACAGCAACTTTATTATTTTTTGATCACGTTATTTGGTATGCGGGCTATACTGGTAACTATACCTATCCTGAAGCAGAAATCAGCATACAATCATTTATTGAACGGGGTGGAAATTTGTTTCTTAATTTTGCGGTATTCCCAGATACAGCGGATATTTCTTGGTTCCCACTGAATCAGACATTTCCCTTGAACCCGGGGGGTGACATACAATCTCAAAAGCTACTTTTGCCACAAGTGACAGGTGCAGACACTCTTAGAATCGGAAGCCCTATCTCTGTTGCTGTTAAAGGATTTAATAGTTATAATGAGGGATATCAATCACTATATAATCTACAAGAACCAGAAGACTCCTTTGATCTATGGAGTGGATCCCCTACAATCTCTGGATCTTATCAATATCCTGGAATTCCAAACAGTGGTACTGCTATACTTATGTCTCTTCCACTTTTCAAAGGATATACACCTGTTCTCGATCTTGAGTGGGAAACTGTGGATCAGAATTTTACAAGTGTTTTATATGCAATAAACTATAGCGAAAGTGAAATTATTTGGGCTGTTGGAGAAGATGGTATGATTTTAAAATCATCAGATAGTGGAAATGAATGGGAAAACATTATAGGTCCTACGGATAAAGATTTAAGAGATGTTGCATTTGCAAATGAAAGTACGGGCTGGATTATCGGGAAGACAGGAACTATTCTCAAAACTATTAATGGTGGTGAGAGTTGGATTTCACAAAATAGCGGGACAACTAGAACGCTATACTCAGTGACTGCAATCAGTGAAAATACTATATGGATAGTAGGAAAAAGCGGAACCTTACTTCATTCTATGGATGGAGGAGAAATATGGCATCAGATTGATATAGGAAACAGCAGTCGTCTTGAAGATATATGGTTTTCAGATTCTCTTTACGGATGGGTTGTCGGATCAAATGGTACAATTCTCCGTACAGAAAATGGTGGTGAGAGTTGGGATGCTGTTGAATCTAGTTTACAAGAAGACTCATATCCATGGTTTTATGGTGTTCATTTTAATCAAACGAATATGGGATGGATTTGTGGAAGCGACGGAACAATACTAAAAACAAATGATGGAGGAATAAATTGGGAATTTCAAGAAACTCCAATAGTAGCTACTCTTTATGATATTTTCTTTTTGAATGAGTCAATAGGATTTTCAGTTGGAAGCGGAGGGAATATTTTGACCACCTATGATGGAGGAGAAACTTGGAATTCTATTTACAGCGGTGTTGGTGAGGATTTGCGTTCATTATCAATGATAAGCAGTAAAAAGGGAATAATTGCAGGAGGAAATACACAGCCATTCCAAAAAGGAGTCATCTTACAAAGGAGCTCAAGCGGAAATTCAGGGGCATTGTTTGACTTTATTCTGAATAATTTATTTAATGAATAATCTAATATATAAATTAGTGATTGGTTGTATCCTGATGATTGGATATACTAGTGCGCAGGAGAAAACTGGAAGCATTTTTGGGTTGATTGCTGAAAGTGAAACCAATAACAGTTTACCGGGAGTCAATATTATTATAAAGGGGACCTACTATGGGTCAGCATCCAATGAAAATGGAGAGTACCTAATTGAAAACATTCGTGCCGGTAATTACGACATTCAAGTGTCTATGATGGGATATAAGGTATTATTGCAAACGGGAGTTTGGGTGAAGGAGGGCGAAAGAACACGTATTGATTTTCAACTAGATAAGACTGTCCTCTCTTTTGGAGAGGAAGTACTAGTTATAGGGAATAAACCTCTCTTTGATGTGGATGAAACGGCTTCTGTTTCTCGTATTAGAAGCGACGAAATTCAAGATAAACTTGTTTCAGGAGTTGAAGATATCCTAGCAGAACAGATTGGGGTAACCAAACAAGATAATGAAATTCATATAAGAGGGGGAAGAATTGATGAGAGTTTGTTTATTATAGATGGGATGTCAGTAAAAGATCCCCTTACAGGATATTCTGGAAATTTATACATAAATGCAGAAGCTATTGAAGAGTTGGAGGTTATAACCGGAGGATATAATGCTGAATATGGACAGGCGATGTCGGGTATAATTAATGTGAGCTTAAAAAGTGGTTCAGATAAATTTGAAGGTGCGTTTAAATATTTAAGTGACCACTGGGGAATCATTGACAGGGAATCAGCTGTCAGTTATTCTGACAGATTTGAATTTAACTTAGGTGGCCCCGATTATTTTTTTGGTCACCTTGTTCCAATTGGAAAAGTTTCGTTTTATTTATCGGGGTTTGGTAATCTGTTTGATGGGCATCTTCCTGTTGCTAACGAATTGTTTCCTCACCGTAACTGGAATATTCCTGTATTAGAAGATTCATCTGCAGATAAAATAATGAAAAATTTTGCTGTTCGGGGAAATAATGACTGGCACTTCATGTATAAATTATTGTGGGAAATAAATCCGCAAAAAAAATTGACTATTTCTTATGATGGATCGCTAAATATAAACCAAGGATATTTCATGCCCAGAGCATTTTCAAATACCTATTATCCATTTCGATATCAAAATATTCTTGATCATTATAATACGATCACGCGAGAATCAAGACTGTTTAACCTTAATTGGACTCATTCTCTTGGAAGTCAGTCATTTTATACTCTTGCGATTGGTCGATTCATCACTCTGGAACACAGCGCTGTACAAGACCTGAACTGGAGTGAATATGAAGAGAGGTTGGATTTAGAGCCTGCGCACTATGTAATAACAGATTGGGATGGAAATGTCCGGATTAGCTATGGTGATGAATTTTATGATTCAGGATTTGCTCCGGAATGGTATGATATGTACAGTGATAATTTTAGATTTGACTTGGATGGGACATATCATTTACCTCCAAGACATAAACTCAAATTTGGAATTGAAAATACATGGTCAGATATACAGGTACTGGATATTGATGAACCATGGGCGGGGACCTCAGGACTAGGTGTGAATTATGACTCTTATAAAGCCCGTACCATGTTTGGGGCATTTTATATTCAAGATCAAATTATTTTTGAGGGTATGACAATAAATATGGGATTAAGATATGACTATTGGTTTCCCGGGAAATATGTCGAAAATGCGGTCAACGATACTAACGCTGTCATCATAACCGAAGAGGCCAGAGATAAATTCCAAGATGAGACATTCTCAATATTTGGTTATCGAGGCAAGGGCCGATTAAGTCCACGGTTTGGAATTTCCCATCCGGTCACTGATAATGACGTTTTATATTTTTACTATGGACATTTTTCGCAGTTACCTACGTTTCAATATGTGTATGCAAAATTGAATTCTACTGCACAATCAACTTATCAAATATTTGGAAATCCTAACTTAAACCCAAAAACAACAGTTCAATATGAATTGGGGATAAAACACCGGTTTAATCCAGACCAGGTAATGGAGATTAAAGCATATTGGAAAGATATGTTTGACTATGAAACATCACAATCTGTTGTGCCTTCCAATCCAAAATACTCTCACCTTTCGTTCAATATGTATTTTAATGCTGACTACGCAAGGGCGAGAGGAATTGAGACAATCTTAAAAAGCAGACTCTATAAAAATTGGTATATCGATTTAAACGCAAACTATTCAATAGTCACAGGTAAAAGTTCAACCCCTTATGATAATCTATTGGTAGATGCAGGTCAATTAAGAGAGAAACCTCTGGATGAAAATTTTATGGTATGGGATAGACCCTTTCAATTTTTCACCAATTTGAATTATCGACACCCATCTGGAATTGGTGGTTCTCTAAGAATAGAGTTTTCTTCTGGGAGACGATATACCCGCTCTATTCCTGGTACCAATGACTATCCAGATGGAATAATCTATGTGGACAGTACACCCTATTACATTGGAACACGGGAAGATGACAAGCCCTATTATTACTTAAGTGAATATTACCCCAAGTTATTGAAATTTATTGGGATTAACAACATCCCTGGTTCCAGTTCTGTTGATTTGAAATTGTTTAAATCCATTAAGCTGAATAACATCACATGTAAGATATTTATTGAAACTGAAAACTTATTTAATGAGGCTATTCCCCGGCGTATAAATCCCTTTACAGGAAGGGGCTATAATACTGGAGAAATAATACCATATTATCTAATTGAAAACCCCGATCCTAATCAAGACCCATCTAGAAACGGAAGCCCTCGAAAGACAGTTTTAGGAGTTCAATTATTCTTTTGAAGCTAAAAATAGCGCATATACTTTTTCTATTTTCTTCTCTTTTGTATAGTCAGAATTTATTCCCTATTCTTGGTGGTCAAAGAGCTGGTACCTCGGTTTTCACATTTTTAAAAATTGGTGTAAGTGCAAAAGCGGAGGGGATGGCAGAAGCGGTTGTCGCTCACCATCAAAATGCGTCATCAATATTTTATAATCCTGCTACAGTTGCTCAGTTCAGTCAAACACAAATTTCCGTTTCACGGATTCAGTGGCCAGCAGATATTCAATATGATTATTTTTCTGTTGCTACATCAATAAATCAAAGACATCACATTGGGGTTTCTGCAGGGGTTCTTCATATGAAGCCCATGCTTGAAACCACGGAATACAATCCCCATGGCACAGGTAAATATTTTGTATTTCAAGATAGATTCATCGGATTAACCTATGGATCAAAGATGACAGACAGATTTAGTTTTGGAGTTACACTCAAAAGTGTAACTGAAGATTTAGCTGGCCATAATATGTCCACATTCTTGCTAGATATGGGTACCTTTTACTGGACAGGTTTCAGGTCATTGAGATTCTCAGCGTCCTTATTACACTTTGGGCCTCAGACAAAACCAGAGGGTACATTTATAAAACGTATTCTGGATATGGATACAGGAGAGGAAGTAGAAATTGAAACTGAATTTGAATTATTTTCACCACCCACAGTGTTTAGAGTTGGAGTGGCAATGGATATTCTTGAATTATCTGAACAGAATTTAACCGTATCTGTTCAGCTAAATCATCCTGTAGATAATTCAGAAAATATTTCATTGGGGATGGAATATTCATTACTGCGTTCTTTGTTTCTTAGGGGTGGATATAAACTAAATAAGGATGAAGTAGATTATTCATTTGGGTTTGGGGTGAGAAAAAAAATAGGATTAATTATAATAGAAGCAGATTATGCTTACACTCACTTTCAACATTTATCACCGCCCAGCAGATTCTCACTGGGCCTGTCTTTTTAAATTATATGTTTAAAAGCAAAAGTCTGATTGAAAATTTTTCTACTAAGATTCTTTTTGTGTTAGTGTTTTGTATATGGAATAGTTACGGTTGTATTGATAAAATGTCTCTGCCATCTGAAATACATACGAATGCTGAATTTTCTGCGGGCGACACAACATATTTATTGGTGAATCCGCTGTGGAACCAAGAAAAAGGATTACAATCTCCCGTTGAAATTTCTATTTCACACGATGGGTTAATTTTTATTGCTGATTCATCAGCAAGATCCATTTTTGTATTTAACCAAGGTGGTATAAAACAAACTGGATTTGAGGCTCTGGAGAATGTGCATACAGGAGATGAATTCATCTCACCAATTGATGTGGATATTGACAGTCGTATGAATGTTTTTTTTATTGATGGGAATGAAAAGGTTTATCGTTGGAATCAGCTTTGGAATCAGAAAGGAGTTGATTCTTTTGCAGCTGGAGGGAGGTTTCTAACAGATACAAATGAAGATAGTTTTATTGTTTCTCAAAGCGATTTATGGTTGACAGCAGTAAACAACCCAGATTGGGAATTAATCGAAATTGAATGGTCAACAGACCAAGTCACGATTGATTCTCTAATTGGCATACATTGTATATATGACGGATTTTCTAATGATACAATCGGTGATATTTGGTATTCCAGTACTCACTCTTCTTTTTCAGCTATTACTTCAATAAAAAGCGAATCAAAAAATATATATGTAACCGATAAAACGTATGACCGTATTCTTGCTTTGAGTTTGGTAAGGTCACAATTAATCAGATTGTCTTCTGGAGAAGAAATCTGGTCTCATGACTTAGTATATGATCATACCGTGTCAGAATACGGCACAGGAGCTGGGACAGTAAATCAACCAATGGGAATAGATTCTGATGATGAAGGAAACATTTATTATGCTCAGTGGGGTGATTATTTTCAGATTCATAAAATTCAACCAATAATAAGCGGAACATATCCTGTCTATCCTTCTGTGTTTCAGCAAGGTGTAAATGATATCATGGATTTATACCGTTTTGAAGACCCTTCGGATGTAGCTGTAGACAAATACCAATATATTTATGTGGCTAACACCTATGAGAGGGAAATACAGATTTTTAATAATATCGGTCAGTTTTTCAAAAAAGCGGGAATAGAATATGTTACGGTTGATACATCTATATGGCTATATGATGGACTAGATTCCACAATGACGGATACTTTTATGGTATTAGAGAAAAAGGATCTTTTAAATTCACCTTCAGGGATTGCAGTAGACCCTAAGGGCGTAATTTACGTTTGTGACCCAAGTGTAAGTTCAATTTTTAGGTTCAGATTATCTAATCAATTGGATGAGAATCTAAACCCTATAAAATGAAAAACTCTCTGTTGGTTTAATAAAAATCTTCAGCTAAATTGACTTTTAATTAAAATCAAAAACACTATGAAAAACACATACCGAATATTAATCATTGCATTATTTTTTAATTTAATTTTCTCTCAGGGGACTACCTACCCACCTCCTACTAATTTAATTACAGTACCAACTGCGGGGACATTGGTTCGTGGAAGTTTTTCCATGGAAATGCGGGTTCAGAAAAGAGGTGGTTTAACCACAGGGCTTACTGTTGGAATTACCGACCGTTTTCAATTTGGACTTTCTTATGGTGCAGGAAATCTTATTGGAGATGACACACTTCACTGGTATCCGCGTCCAGAGGTCAATTTAAAATACCATTTGTTAGATGAAACTGATTCTGCTCCTGGTTGTGCTATTGGATTAAATACGCAGGGGTTTGGAGATTATACTGATGTAGATACACTACAAAGGTATGATATTAAAGCATATGGTGCCTATATCTCATCAAGCAAAAACTGGAAAACTCCCCTGGGGAATGCTGGATTACACGCGGGAATAGGATATAATTTCTTAGAAGATAGGGATGGCGATGATGACCCAAATTTGTTTTTTGGTTTGGATATGGAAATCAACCCAGAGATATCACTTTTATTTGAATATAATGCTGCATTAAATGAAAATGATATGACAGCGAAGAATCTTGCTCTCAATAAGGGTGGATATTTAAATGCAGCTTTGCGATGGACATTTGTGGATCATCTCCACATTGAACTAGATTTTAATAATCTTCTCTTTGATGAGGACAAAGTAAATTATTTCAATCGAGAACTCAAGATTACTTACATTGAATATTTTTAGATGAAATCAATATTACGTATCATTCTTTTTTGTTTTTCAATTTTAATCTCACAAACCTCACTTGTAGTAGGAATGAAAGCACCAGATTGGCAACTCCCTGATGCTGATGGATCTCTATTTACAATGGATAGCTGGGAGGGGATGGTCTTACAAATTAACTATGTAGATCCAGATGAATCTGAGATGAATGAAGAATTTAATGACCGTGTTAAAAAAGCCATTGATATTGACAGTCTCATTGTAAGGGATTCATACAAGGGAATCGGTATTGCTGATTGTGCTAGCTCATGGAAACCAGATTTTTTAATTCGTGCCATTGGAGGGAAAAAAGCAAAAAAGTTTGATACGACCGTTTTGTTTGATTTTAACGCAGCCTTAAGAGATAGCTGGAATCTTCGAGAGGACAGTTATAACGTTATCATTTTAGACAGAGAGAGAATTGTCAGAGGTTTATACAAAGGAAAGATGACCGAAGCAGACATGAAAGAAGCTCTCCAGTCGATCATAGCTCTCCAGTAATCCTTTTGAAAGTTGATCTGACCGAAAAAGAGCTCTCATCTAAACAATTATTTTCAGGTCGATTATTGGAAGTTTATATCGATAAAGTCTTACTGCCGAATGGTAAAACAAGCACTCGAGAGTGGATTGATCATCCTGGAGCAGCCTGTATTATTCCTGTTTTTCCTAATGGTAAACTGGGGCTCATACGTCAATATCGCTATGCCGCAAAAAATGAATTTATCGAGTTTCCTGCAGGTAAACTTGATAAAGGAGAATCACCCGAATCTTGCGCAAAGAGGGAGCTAGAAGAGGAAATTGGATATACTGCAAAAACCCTTACATTCCTGACTAACATTCATCCTGCTATTGGATTTTGCAACGAAAAAATGTGGATATATCTTGCAGAAGATTTGACCAAAACATCAGAGAAAAAAGATGAGGATGAATTTTTGGAGCTTATTCAAACTACCCCTGAAAAAGCAATAAATATGGTAAAAAACGGAGAGATCACTGATGTTAAAACTGTGATTGGACTATTATGGCTTTGCTTTCTTGATAAAAATTAACCTTTATATAAGTTAGTTTCACCTTCACTTTTTGCAATGATCGAAGCTCCTATGCTATCGCTGGTGATATTTACCATGGTACGGAACATATCGAGAGGCCTGTCAACTGCCAGCATGGTTCCTACAATCATCGCAGCACCAGGATGGTCACCCAGGCCAACCGCGTCCAACACAATAAAAATCATCACCAATCCGGCAGATGGGATAGCTGCGGCACCGACAGAAGCAAGAAAAGCTGTGATGACAACAAGTGCTTGGGCCCCAAGTGTCAAGGGTTCTGGAAGGATGACCTGCGATATAAATAATACCCCGGCACACTCATAGAGGGCAGTACCATCCATATTGATAGTGGCTCCAAGCGGTAGTACAAAACTAGATGTTTTGTTTGAAACACCTACTTTATTTTCGATGCAATCCATAGTAACCGGTAATGTTGCTCCAGAGCTGCTAGTAGAAAATGCGGTAGCAAATGCAGACGCCATCGCTCGATAATGCAGAATTGGATTTACTCTTGAAAAAAGATAAAACAATAGTGGTAGGATAATCAACCAATGGATTGAAAGTCCAAATACAATTGTTAGCATATATTGCCCCACAGCTTTAAATAATTCGAATCCTGTTGAGGAAACTGCTTTTGTGATCAGTCCAAAAACTCCTATTGGGAGTAATCGAATAATCCCTTGTGTTAATTTCATCATGGCACTGAATCCAGCATTAAGAAAATTATTTAAGAATTCTTGATGTTTTCCTCTAATTCGAGTCACTGAAAAACCGAATACAATTGACCAAAAAATCAGTGCTAGCATATCCCCATTTACCGCAGCAGAAAGTGGATTTGTAGGTATCATTCGAATAATTATCTCACCTAGAGAATTGGGTTTTGAAAGGGATTCAGGGTCAAATGAACTTGATTGAGAGGGTAAATTGAGGCCAACTCCAGGTTGGATAATGTTGGTAAGAGTCAATCCTATTAGAATTGCAAGGATTGATGATAAAAAATAGTATCCGAAAGTTTTTAACCCGATTCTACCTAATGTTCGACTATCAGAAAGACTGGCTACTCCACTTGAGATTGAAAAGAAAACTAAGGGTACTATTATCATTTTCAATAATCGCATAAAAATTGTTCCTAGTGGTGCAACAATTATTGATTTTTCTTTAAAGATCAAGGCAAAGATTACTCCCAGAACCATAGCCCCTAAAACCTGCCAGTGAAGTTGTATTTTTTTCATATTAATCGTCCGAATGTTTTAAGTTATTTATTAATCATATTTACGGCTTTTTCCAAGTCTGTGGTTGGCAAATTGCAGGCAAAATCTTCACAAATGTAAACGGTGGGTTTGCCATTCTTAGATTCGTGATACTTTGTCCAAGGCGCAAGCTGAGAAATGGAATTATGTTCTTTATTTGTATCTTTATAAATCAAAATACGCTGAGGAATGTAAAGAGTTTGAAAGATTTTTATAACTGACTTTGTTTCTTTTTGTTTGCTGCTTCCCACTACCACAATTTCCTTAGAGCCATATGATTCAAACATGAACCCTAACAACATAGCTGTATATCCGGAGGGAACTCTTTTCAGGTCTTTTGAAAAAGCTCTTAGGGTTTTTTCAGCTAAAGCGGCCCACTTAGAATCTCCTGTCATTCGGTACAAACGATTTAATACTAAAACAGCAATTGAATTTCCAGAGGGAATTGCACCATCGTACCCTGTTTTTGCTCTAATGATAAGTTTTTCAGCGGTGTCACTTCCAAGGAAGAACCCTCCATTTTTTTCATCGCTGAAATCATCATCCATGACAGTCGCAAGCGCAATAGCAGATTTAAGATATTTAGTTTTGAATTCAACCTCATAAAGGTTTAACAATCCCCAGATCATAAACGCGTAATCATCTAAGTGTCCAATTAGAGCGGAATCACCAGTCCTATAACGTTTTAAAAGTCTTCCTTTATTATTTATCAATTTTTTTAAAACAAAATCTGCTGCTTTTTCAGCAGCTTTTAAATAGAACGGTTCTTGCAAAACAGAAGCTCCTTTAGCCATTGCAGCAATCATTAAACCGTTCCAATCTGTGAGAATTTTATCATCTTTCAATGGGTGAATCCGTTTTTTTCTTTCTTCCATAAGTGTGATTCTAGTATTTTCAATAAATCCAATCAGATTTTCTTCACTTAAATTTAGTGACCTGCTGATTTCTTTTTTAGAGCCTTTGTGATGTAAAATATTTTTTCCGTTAAACTGATGTGTTGCTTCATCGCGAAAATTTCCCTTTTCATTCATATTGTATAGTGAAATAAATTTATTTCCCTGTTCCTCTCCCAGTATAGATTTAATTTCCTCAACAGTCCAAAGATAAAATAGTCCCTCCTCCCCCTCGCTATCAGCATCTTCAGCGGAGTAAAATCCTCCCTCAGGGCTGGTCATATCCCTTAAAACATATGTAAATATTTCACGTGCAGTTTCAGCGTAAAACTCTTTTTTTGTAACCTGATAAGTTTCTAGATAAGCCATTGCCAGCATTGCCTGATCGTATAGCATTTTCTCAAAATGAGGTACAAGCCAGTGTTTATCTGTAGAATAACGATGAAATCCAAACCCAATATGATCCCAAATCCCACCTTGTCTCATGTGTTGCAGTGTATTCTCAACCATTTGGAGTGGAGCTTCATCTTTTGTCTCATAGTAATATCTCAGTAAAAATATAAAATCCTGAGGAGAAGGAAATTTGGGAGCGGTACTGAATCCTCCAAACTCGTGGTCATATCTTTGCTGAAATTGGGCAAACCCATCATTCAAAATAGATTGATCAGGGAAATCTCCGATAGCCTTGGTATTGGTTTGTTCCAGGTAGTCTTTTATTTTAGATATATTTCCAGTAAGTTTTTCTCTATCGTTTTGCCAATTGCTGGCAATTGCAGGTAGTAGCTGCATCATACCTGGTCGATTAGCTCTTCCGTGTTTTGGAAAATAGGTTCCAGAAAAAAATGGTTCTTTGTTAGGTGTCATAATAATTGTCAGAGGCCAACCACCCCTTCCGGTCATTGCTTGACAGACAGACATATACACATGATCAATTTCAGGACGTTCTTCTCGGTCAACCTTTATAGAAATAAAATGTTCATTCATGAGGTTTGCTACTTCCTCGTCCTCAAAAGATTCATGCTCCATCACGTGGCACCAGTGACATGTGGAATATCCAATAGATAGGAATATCGGTTTGTCCTGACTGTGAGCTTCCTGAAAAGCCTCCTCACTCCAAGGGTACCAGTCTACCGGATTGGTTGCATGCTGTAATAGATAAGGACTTTTTTCTTTAGAAAGTCGATTCATTTTGGAACCCTTCTGTAAGGTTTTAACTTCAATTTCGTTTGATGATTTAGTATTTGATTTTTTTGTACATCCATAAAAAATAAATAAAAATATTAGAAATTTGAATAATAAACATAGTTGACGTTGTAATTTGGGGTAAATCGGGTTAATTTTACAATTCAAGATGAAAATATCTCCGGCTAAAACTATATCATTTGTGGGATTAATTGTAATCTTTTTTATTTTGGTTATTATGTATAATAGTGATGAAAAGAAATTTGGGAAAATAAGAGAATCATATCTGGAGTGGTATTTCAGATCAAATCCTGTTACCGCTACCTGGATTGGTATCCATACATATGACTCTAAACTTCCTTTAAACCAAAAGGAAGATTATCTTAAAGAAAAATCGATAACCCAATCTTTTCTCTCCCAACTAAGAAATATAAATCCAAAATTTTTAAATTTGAATGATCAGGTAGATTATGATTTAATGGTTCACTCTTTGAACGCAACGGTGTTCTATTTGAGTGAAATTAAGAGCTATACCTGGGATCCAACTGGACCTGTTTGGACTCTTGGTTCAGGATATGAAACTCTAATGGGATATAATTTTTCTCCGAAGAATGAAAGAGCCAAGAGTTTAAGTGGGAGAATTCAAGGGACATCTTTGTTCCTTGAAAATGCTGAGAAATTACTCGACGAAATGCCTAAACCTCATCTTGAAACGGCCATCAATCAATGTGAGGGCCTTATTAATGTTATAGAGGAAGATTTATTATTATTTATTGAAGATCTGGACTCAACCCTCTCAAAAGATTTAATCCAATCTGGGAAAAGTGCATCCAAAGCCATAAAAAAATATCAAGCATTTTTGGAAAATAAACTTGATACTGGACCTCACAGAAATTTTAGATTAGGTGAAAGTTTGTACAATAAATTACTTCCCTACACTTTGAATGAAGGTATCTCTGCAGAGGAGGTATTGAGTCGTGCTCACTCAGAGCTGAAGTCAGTTCAGTTAGAGATGCTGGATTTAGCAGTTCCAATGCACGAAAAGTTCTTTAAAACCAAACCAAAAATTGAATCACACGATGACCAACTCTTTGTAATTGAAAAAGTGTTAAATAAGATAGCTGATGACCATGTTGAGCGACACGAAGTAGTGAAAAATGCACGGGAAACTATTGATGAATTAAACCAGTTTATATTGGAGAAGGATTTGTTAACTCTAGACCCATCTAAACCCCTTGAGATCAGAGAAACACCTGAATACCAGCGTGGATTCTCAATAGCATCACTTCAGGCTCCTGGGCCATTGGAAGATAATCTGAAAACATACTACAATGTGTCTCCTATTCCTGAAGATTGGTCTGAAAATAAAGCAGAATCATTCCTAAGAGAATATAATCGGATTTCTGTGAAAATATTATCTATACATGAAGCACTCCCGGGACATTATGTACAGCTATATTATGCAAATAGACACCCATCAATTATTCGATCTATTTTGGGAAGTGGAGTAATGATTGAAGGTTGGGCACATTATACGGAGGGGATGATGATCGATGAAGGTTTTGGAAATGGTGACCCTAGATATAGTTTGGTACAGATGAAGTGGAAGCTGAGGGGGATAGCAAACGCAATCATTGACCAAAAAATTCACGCTGGTACAATGACAGAAGAGGAAGCTATAGAGCTGATGGTTAAGGAGACATTTCAAGAGGAAGCGGAGGCCTCTGCAAAATGGAGGAGAGCGCAGTTATCATTTGGCCAGCTATCTACTTATTTTGTAGGAAGCGAACTTATGTTGGATTTGAGACGAGACGTTGAACAAGATAAGGGCAGTAATTTTAACCTGAAAGAATTTCATGAAGAATTGCTCTCACATGGGTCAGTCCCCATTCGCCACCTGCGGCGGTTGATGCTAGACAAATTTTAATTACTGAAATATTCTTCAGAGTTTGATTTATTTAGTTACTATATCAGTTTATTTAATAATCCTTATTGGAGTGGGATTATACAAAGCAGGTAAAATTAAAACCCAAGCAGACTTTGCGATAGCAGGGAGAAGCCTTACCCCATGGGTGCTGGTTGGAACTATGCTAGCAACTTGGATTGGGACCGGATCTATTTTAGGAAATGCAGGTAAAACATACTCAACAGGAATGGCTGCACTTATTCTTCCCATTGGAAGTGTTTTTGGAATTTTTCTTTTAACTAAAATTGCAGGTAAAGTTCGTTCTTACAAAAAATTTACTGTACCTGAAATTATTGGCGATCGCTATGGGTCTACTGCAAGAATTTTGAGTGTCATTGCTTTGGTGATGGCTTATATGGTTATTGTAAGTTATCAATATAATGCAGGAGGAGCAGTGTTACATACAATTCTCACAGATAAATCTGGAACAGGTCTTATCAGTTTGGAAACAGCTACAATCATAGCTGCAATTTTTATTATTGCCTACACTATGTTGGCTGGTTTGTTCAGTGTTGCTTATACCGATGTGGGCAATGGACTTATCATGTCTATATCTCTCTTGATTGCATTTCCGATCTTGT
>CAXRJK010000127.1:0-4616 GCA_964230865.1 Winogradskyella sp. | reverse complement strand
GGATTTGGTCTGGGAGGGGAAATATCATCTGTCCGAACCATTGGGAGCTGTTTACAGAGCAAATAGAATTTCAGGATTGTATCCCGTGGCATTCAATGTTGAATTTGGAGATTTTACAGTCTATAATAATGAGTCTATGGTTTTACTTCCTATTGGAAATTCACCTTTAAATATAACAATCAATAACGATGGAGATAAATCTGACACAATAAACTACACTTTGGTAGGAGATGGAGAATGGTTTAGCAGTCAATCTGGCTCCATATTTATTGAATCTGGAAAATCACATGAGTTATCTTTTGTAGGTAATACTTCGCTTGACTCCAATCCTCACACTATAGTGTTTTCAATATCTCCCGTACATAGGCCCGATCTTGCCCAATCAAAAGAGGTTAAGGTAATTGCAACTCAACAACAAAGTTTGGATTCAAATGAAATTTCCAAACATTTTATATTGAATGAGCTATACCCAAATCCATTTAATTCTGAGATTTCAATTGATTTTTTTCTTTTAAATTCAAATGATGTTATGATAGATATCTATAGTAATCTAGGCGAGAAAATGGATAGTTTTTCTTTTCCCCAGCTCAGCTCTGGAAAGCATATACTAAAATGGAATGCTGTTGATATACCTGCGGGAATCTATTTTATCAGATTAAAAACTAGTGAGAATGTTATCACAAGGAAGATTACTTTATTAAAATAATTGTGAAAAACTGGATACTCATTAAATTGATTTTAATATTGCAGATTGTTTACGGCCAATGCGAGGAGGGTTTCATTTTTATTGAAGATGTACCATCTTCTGTCACCATGTGGCCTGCAGATTCATGTTTTTATTCAGCTGATTACGGTGCTTTGGAGGATGTTTTATTTCAAAATGAATTGAGCTCCTATTCAAATCCTCTCGATATGGGAACACAGACTTGGATTAATGGGAGATTTATAAATTGGGTGGCAGACTATAGTTTTTCAGGTTCTGGGCTATCTGAACCTATATCGGTATTACCTGAATCCATGGGGAATTGGACAGAATTAACATACCTAGCTTTACAATGGAATAATCTTTTGAGTGTCCCTGAAAGTCTTGGTCAACTTAGTGGTTTGAGCAGTCTTTACATATCCAATAATCAATTGAACGGTTTACCGGAATCTATTGGGAATTTAAGCAATCTTTATTTTCTTGATCTTGGGTACAACCAAATTGAAGAGATTCCAGAATCTTTCTGCAATTTGCAAAACTTATCCTATTTATGGATCTTCAATAATGATCTTGCTGAACTACCAGACTGTATTTGTGATCTCAATATATATTGGAGTGGCATTGATGGCGCTTGGTACCCCTATTTTGGCATTGGAGGAAATTATCTCTGCGAAAATCTCCCCGAATGTATTTCAACCAGTGAACACCTCGATATCAGCTTAGATCAGTTTATTTACTCCTTTATGGTTGAAGATCCTCAGAATTGTGATGTTTTGGAAGTGGTTTTTCAAGCGGACTGGAATCTTCTAGGGCTTTCATTAGAAGTTGAAAACCCACTCTATACATCCGTATTCCCAACTTCTATACCTGGCACTTTATTTACATTTGAAAATACATACAATCAGACTGATGAAATGACCAGTGGTGTTGGTAACTGGCTCCGTTTTGAAAACCAAGGGTCAACAGTCTTAAATGGTATTTTTATTGAAGAATTATCTATAAACCTATTATCAGACTGGAATATCATTTCCGGAATTTCACAGACTCTTAATCTAGCCCAAGTCAATGATCCTGATAATATACTTATTCCTGGGACATTTTATGGATTTAATGAAACCTATTATCAAACTACACAACTCGAACCGGGAAAAGGATACTGGGTGAGAGCTATTGACTCCGGAGAAATTTCACTATCTGCGTCCGCTCCCCTATCCAAAATTAAATTATTTCAACCACCTAACCACCTAAACACACTGAAATTTCAAAATATAATATTGTATTTTGGAGAAGATATTAGGGGCGAGAATATGCTAAGCTATAGTCTTCCGCCAAAACCCCCACTAGGGACATATGATATTCGATTTTTTGGCAATTCTAAGCTGTGCACAATGGATGAATGTATTTTAGAAATCACAAAGCCTTCGAAAGAAAATATTATCATTGAGTGTAATATAAATGATGGAATGGATTGGGAAATTATTGATAACAGTGGTAACGTGTCCAAGTGCGGTAATGTACAAACGTTAGAGTTTGAGAGCGATTCTAAGACTTACATATTAAAAAAATCTATCTATCAAAACACACCCGCAAATTTTGTACTTTATCCTGCACATCCTAACCCGTTTAATCCTTCAACTACCATTCGGTTATTTATTTCTGAGCTATCTAAAGTAGAAGTCTCTATTTATGATAGTCAGGGTAGGTTCATAGAGATGCTCCTTAATGAACAATTGACTGCGGGGAATCACAATGTTATTTGGAATGCAAACAGATTTTCATCCGGAGTATATTTTGCAAAAATTGAATCATCAGGTTTTTTGCAGTTTGAAAAATTATTGTTTGTTAAATAAAATTCATAAATATACTCAAAATAATTACTACCTTAATTGATTCTTGCAATATCATTTAAATTTGCTTTAACTTGCTCCTTATGAGCAAAAAGACATTTGCTATAATTACTGATATACATTCCAACACGGAATCGCTTAAAACCGCTCTGTCAATTATAGAGAACCGGGATGGAGTGGATCAGATTATGTGTCTCGGAGATTGTTTCCCTCTTGGGCCAAATCCTGAGGATACATTGGAATTATTAAATTCTATAAAAAATTGTATTTTTGTAAGGGGTAACCACGACCGATACATTTTAGAACGGTTGTGGGAGCAGGAACTCCCTTCACTTGAAGGAATGAATCCTGATGATCCTATCTGCCAAGAGATTGTGCAAAACATAAAATGGGCAGGGGAACAAGTGGCTGAGGAGGGTATTAAACTTATAAAGACCATGCACGTAGCACATCGAGAAATTATAGATGATACCCTAATTGAATTCTCCCATGCTTGGTATCAACGTGATGATCAACCTCCTTCTATTGAAGAAGCATCAAATTGGAAAAACCATGTTATTGCTAAAAACAATTCTTTAAATCAGTTCGTTTTCATTCATGGGCATACTCATGTCCCCCGATATGAGGAAAAAAATGGGCTTCTAATTTTATGCCCAGGTGCCACAGGTATTCCCTTTGATGAAAACCCCTGCGGTTCAGTTGCGTTCTTAACCGTTGGAGAATCCTTTAGTTGGGATGTAGTTCGTTATGATTATGATACTGAAAAAACAATCCAGCAATTAGAGGAACGGCGACCACCCTTTTATAAAAACTTACAAAATACTCTTCGATACGCCTCCATCCGAAACGATATCTAGTCTTTCTTTTCAAAGTTAATTTAACCTCCTTTTTACTCAATGTACTATTTTGATCATTGTGCTACCACGCCACTCCACAAAGCTGTATTGGAGGTAATGAATAAGACAGATAATAATCATTTTGGAAACCCCAGCAGTATTCATTCTTGGGGACATAAATCAAGAAGCATCATTGAAACTGCCCGAAGACAAATGGCTGAATCAATTGGGTCCTCCCCTTATGAAATTGTTTTTACTGGTGGTGGTACCGAATCAAATAATTTGGTTTTATATAATGCAATTCACAGTTCAAAAAATCATGTAATTACTTCTGCTATCGAACATCCTGCTGTTCTAAAGGTTTTGAATAGATTAAAACAATTTGGTGTTGAGACAACAATTCTCAAAGTGGATAAATCTGGCATTGTAAATCCTGATGAACTTCATAATGCCATCCAAAAAAACACTGGATTAATTTCAATTATGCATGCCAACAACGAAACAGGAGTGATTCAACCCTTAGAAAACTTGAGTCAGATTGCACGAAATTATGGTATTCCATTTCATAGCGATGGAGTCCAGACGTTGGGAAAAATTCCAGTAAATGTAAATGACACTGGAGTAGATATGATGTCATTCTCTGCTCATAAATTCTACGGTCCAAAAGGTGTAGGAGCATTATTTATTAAAGGGAATACATCTATAAAATCGCTTATTATAGGCGGGGGGCAAGAACGAAATCTTCGGGCAGGCACAGAAAACGTTTCAGGAATTGCGGGAATGGGAAAGGCATCTGAATTAGCAAGTTCTGAGTTAAAAAAAACACAAGACCATCTTATTAAATTAGAACATATTTTTATTTCTGAGCTAACGCAAAACATCAAAAATATCCATTTTAATTCAACTTCAAAGGGACTTCCCGGAGTGGTGAGCGTTTCTATACCATCTATGGACAGTGGTAAACTTTTAATCGGTCTAAATCGAAGAGGAATGGCAGTGTCCAGCGGATCAGCATGCTCATCCGGTACGGTTAAACCATCCCCCGTTCTGAAAGCACTTGGATTAAGTAATGCACTGAATTTAAAAACACTAAGAATTAGTTTCGGAAAAGGAAACTCAGAGGAAGACACAAGAGAATTGGTAAAGGCAATTATTAAAATTGTAACCGCAAAATCCACTTATGGGTAAAAGAATCATAGTGGGAATGAGTGGGGGGGTCGATAGCTCAGT
>CAXRJK010000126.1:0-2812 GCA_964230865.1 Winogradskyella sp. | reverse complement strand
TTATAAAAAATAAAAGATTAAAGTTAAATTCCTTCTCAAATTATGTCAGAATTTTATAGAATACTAAAAAAAAGTCGGATTCAACAGGGGATTGAACTAGAGGAAATTCAAAATCGGACTAAAATAAATATTGATTTTTTACATGCTTTGGAAAATGGGGAATTTGAGCTTTTGCCGGAGCCATATGTACGTTTATTTCTGAAAGCCTATGGAACTGAAGTTGGATTAAATATAGAAGAATTATTAGAACAATTTGAACAGAGCACTCAAAGTCCTCCTCCCAAATCAAAAGAAAAAGCAGAATCAAAAAAAAATATAGCTGCAAAGATTGAAAATAAAAAAAATATTATCCTTCCCCCTGTAACGCCTAAGAAAAGTCGTGAAAAAATTATAAAAAGTGTTCTACTCCTTTCGTTATGGATTTTTGGATTGTATATCATACATAAAATTACAAATGCAACTGAAAACCAATCTCAATCTAAAATAGAACTTACCGCAGATAAATACATTGAGAAAATAAAAACACAGTATCATGAGATCAACAAAGAAGAACATCAAATATTTTTTAACTCGCCTTATTACTTAACAATCAAAACGGTTAGTCAGTTATTGATCTTAATATTAGATGATACAAATAATTTTTCAAAAATAAATTTAAATAGTGGAGAAAATAAAATTTTCCGAGTGGATAAAGAACTAAATATAATATTAGACCACACGCAAAATGTTGTACTAGCAATCCATGGTGATTCAAATGAAATTTTACTAGAAAAATTTCAGAACTATAATGAACCTATAAAAATATCTATCTCTCTAAATCCCCCTTTTTATACCATCAAACAATACTCACTAAAAAACTAAATCTTATTAAATCGGTTTTACAGTATTCGTAAACCAGAGTAATATTTAAAAACATCTAGGACCTACCTGGAAAAATTTATAATTAACCTTTCATATAACTGACAGTCCTCATCAAAGTATAGTTTTTATCAAAATTATATAATAATTGATAAATAGTATTTTGACTTAAGTGGGTAAATTTATTAGAATTGTGGGTAATTGTGGGTAATTATCCCTTACTTTAATAAAATATGTCAGCTAGCTCAAATACATTTACAGGAGAATATTCATATACAGTTGATCCAAAAGGTCGGGTTAACATACCAGCAAAATTTCGGCAGGCTCTGACCTCCGAAAACAACAATACTTTCGCAATTACTAAAGGGATGGACAGATGTATTTGGGTGTATCCATTTGTTGAATGGAATAAAGTGTTGGGAAAGCTAAGAAACGAACCATCTTCTCAAGTAAATCGAGCATTCACTAGAGAATATTCACGGTTTGCATCCACAGCTGCCTATGATAAACAAGGACGTATTCTGCTTACATCTGAATTAATTACCTTTGCGGGCCTTGATAGACAGGTGACTATAATTGGTATGATAAACAAAATCGAAATTTGGAATCCCAACATACTGAAAACTTTTGACCAGCAAATAGAATCTCAACATACAGATGCATTCGATAAATTGGCAGAAAAAATTATTCTCTAATGCAAGCTATCCTTCATCATATACCTGTTATGGTGGAGGAAGTCCTCTTTTATTTAAAAGTAAAGCCCAATTGTGTATATGTGGATGGGACCATTGGTCAAGGTGGTCACTCAAGAAAAATACTTTCAAAACTATCTTCAGAGGGGAAGCTAGTAGGAATTGACCGAGATGAGGAGGTATTGGAACAATGTCGTCAGAAATTCTTCGCCTCACATTCTCAACTTTCTTTATACCATAATTCTTACCATAACCTTTTCAAAGTGCTTCAATCAGAAGGACTTAATACAGTGGATGGGATAGTGCTCGACTTAGGATTGTCCTCAGTTCAGCTAGGCTCAGAAAATCGGGGTTTTTCGTTTTCTAGAGATTCTATGTTAGATATGCGATTTGACAGGTCTAATGGAAAACCTGGTTCTCAGCTTTTGCAGAGATTATCCTTAAGGGAGTTAGAAAATGTTTTGAAAAATTTTGGGGAGGAGCGTTACTATAAAAAAATCGCTTACAAAATCAAACAATTTCCTAAATTAATAACCACAACTGATTTAAAGAAAATAATACAAACTTCTACCCCTCCATCTAATAGAAATAAATCTTTTGCTAGGGTTTTTCAGGCAATCAGAATCGCAGTAAACAAAGAGCTAGAGATTCTTGATAAATTTTTATATAACTTTATAGAATACCTATCTCCCAATGGCAGAATTGTCGTTATAAGCTACCACTCTCTAGAAGACAGAATTGTAAAGCAAACCTTCAAGAAATTAAAACATGATAAACTTTTAAATATTCTTACAAAAAAACCTTTACAACCAAGTCAGGAAGAGTTAAAAAAAAATAGCCGTTCACGAAGTGCAAAGCTTCGTGCAGCAGAAAGGATTTAGAATAAAATGCCAAGACAAAAACGCAGGTCAAAAAAAATACAAAATATTATAGACACCTTGTTCTTTTATCTAATTACATCTATAGCGTTGGGAGGCCTTGTAATGTATCTTTGGGTTTATACTGAAGTCGATGATTCACTGTATACTCTTGAAATTCAGAAAAAAACAGTTCAAAAATTATCAGATGATATTCAATTTATTCAGAGTGAAATTGATGCTTTGTCTAAACCAGATGTAATTTCTCAAAGGGCGAAAGAAAAATGGGGGATGGTCTTTGCGAGGCCAGAAACTATATCTGTTCATATAAACTCTGTGGATTTAAGTAGCTTGTGACAAAATCCTATTTAAAGTACAGATCAAGGATTACTGTTGTATCCTGTT
>CAXRJK010000125.1:0-7657 GCA_964230865.1 Winogradskyella sp. | reverse complement strand
GATGGTGAACTTTATTCAAATGATGGGATTGTAGAAATAATAATAGTATCTGTAAATGATATCCCATTTGTCGATGCCGGTGAGGACATAACCATAAATGAAAACTATATAGCTCAACTCAATGGAACAGGTTGGGATGTGGAGGGGCCTGTATCCTTTCAATGGAACAGTGATACTTTAATTCAGTTTCAGAATCCAAATGCATCTCAGACAGAGGTCATAGTACCAAATCTTAACAGCAGTTATGATTTCACTCTCACATTATCTGTAACAGATTCCGATGGTATAGAAGTCTCCGATTCACTTATTTTAACCGTGAATGATATTGGTGATATAGATGAAATCAATTTAGCCCCTAGTTGGAACCTCATATCCTTTGATGTGATCATGGAAAACTCTGAACCGGAATCCATATTTTCAGAAATTATTGCTACAAATAACTTAGTTTATATAACTGGCTACGATAGTATCTCATTCTATTTTGATCCTTTTGGTCCTTCGTTTTTTAATACCCTAGATTCCATTGAAACTGGATTTGGATACTGGGTGAAGGTAATTGAAAATGATGAAGTGCTTCAAAGTGGGTTACCTACTCCTGATAATTACAATATAAATCTGAGTTCAGGATGGAACTTAGTGGGATATTGGCTTGATAATCCAATGACTCCCGAAAATGCATTCTCTCAATTAATCTCTAATGAGAATTTAATTTATGTGACCGGTTTTGGTTCTGAGGGTGCAGTGTTTTTTGAACCGGGAGGGATTCTTAACACTCTTGAAATCTTAGAAAACGGTTATGGATATTGGGTAAAGCTTTTGAATAATGTTGAAAATTTTCAATATCCAATTCCATCAGGATATTCTGTAAAATCTTTTCAAATCAAACCTAATCCGGAAATTATCAAAACAAATAATTTTATGTTTATTAATGGCACTATCTCTCTTCCTGAGAATGAATGTAATGAAGAAGGAACCGTAAGTATATTTACTAAAACAGGTTTATTGGTCGGAGAGATAAAAGTGTCAAAATCATGTGATCTTCAAACTGCACCGGTGTATGGAGATGACCCCACAACAAATATTATTGATGGAGCTCTGCCGAATCAAAAATTACAGTTCATCTATAAAAATCAAATTGCAACATCACAGGAAATTGAATTCAATGGAACTATGGATTTGAAGAGGGTTCATCTTTTGTATGAACCAAATACAAATAAAGTGTTCTATGCACAATCATATCCCAATCCATTTAACTCTAAAACTACCATTCAATTCAATTTTGGGCATTTTAAAAATAATTTTTATTTTATATCAATTTATGACTTAAATGGATCCTTAATCAGGAGTTTTTCAATTGAAGATAAAGTAAGTGGAGATTCTTCTGTAGTCTGGAATGGCTTGGACAGATCTGGAAAGTCATTGCCTTCCGGAGTTTATTTCTGCAGAATACAAAAAGAAACTGAAATGCAAACATTGAAACTTGTTTTACTTAATTAAATCCAAGCGGACTATTTTTCAATGTTCTTTGCAACCATAAGACTGCAACCATTGTAGCAACTACAGTTGATATCATCATTGCATACCACACATATTCAACAGGTTTGTCCAATACGATAGTAAATAAAATTGCTAAGGGTGCAGAAACAATCAAAATTCTTATACTGGTTATAATTAAAAGAGGAAGTCCCTTTCCCATCCCCTGTAAAATCCGACCAATGGTCATTCCCACTGCAACCAATGGATAAATAAGACTGATACACTGTAAATAATAAACTGCAACTTCCTGTATGATAGGATCACTTGAAAAAGATTGAACAATCCAAGGTGCAAATGTGATGAGCATCGCTGATCCGACCAGGGTTATCAATACCGATCTAGAAATACCATATTTAATGATTAACTTCATTTTAGTCCACTCCTCTGCTCCATAAAACATTCCAACTATGGTGGTTAGCGATGCAGCGATAGACATAATGGGAAGAAAAACAACCATATCGATCCGTCCGCCAATTTGATATGCTGCTACTGCCTCCACTGAAAAACCGGTTAATATCTTATTAAAGACCAGCTGACCAAATGACATAATGATCATTGATATGGATGCAGGTAAACCCACTTTAATAATTTCAGAAACAATCGAATTAGAATAGGAGAAATCTTTCATCTTGAACTTTATATATGAATGCTCTTTCACAAAGAGCATGTACACAAAAATCAGAAATACAACGATTTGACAAATCATTGTAGCTATTGCTGCACCCTTGACTCCAAAATCAAGTGCAAAAATAAAGATGGGGTCTAAAATAATATTTAGCACAGTTCCAAAGGCTGTAATCAGCATGGGTAGCTTCATATCTCCTTCACCTGATAAAATAGATCGGAAAAATCCAGAAAACACCATACAAGGCAAACCATAACAAACATACCTGAGATAATCCCAGCTTAAAAGCAAGATTGAATCTCTTGCTCCTAAAAAAGAGAGAATTGATTTTCCATAATTCAAACCTACTACCGTTAAAATGATACTGATTATCGCTGCCATTGCGATGGCATGTTCTGCGCTGTTATCTGCATTTACTTTATCATTTGCACCTATAAAACGAGCTATTGATGCAGTTACTCCTGACCCTAAACCAAAAGTTAAACCCATAACAAAAAAGAAAAGCGGCATGTTGTATGCCACAGCAGCAATTGATTCTCCACCTAACCTGCCGATAAAAAGCATGTCTACAATTGTATATAAGGTATGAACACCCATTCCCGCCATAATAGGGATAGCTAAAGTCCAGAGTCCTCTTTCAGGGTTTTGGAGAAAAATATTTAAGCGGGATTTGTTTTTTTCACTATCGGTCATTTAAATATTGATTGAGATATCAATCTATCCTTAACCAATACTTTCAAAGGGCCAGAGAATTGGTATTACAAATGATGCGATCAACCAAAATGTAATTGAAAGCGGAAGCCCCACCCTAACATAATCAGAGAACTTATATCCTCCAGGACCGTATACCATCAGATTCGTTTGATATCCAATAGGAGTTATAAAAGAAGCAGAAGCCGCATAGCAGACTGCAAAAATAAAAGGTCTTGGGTCTAGACCCAGTTGCGCCGCAGCCGAAATTGCTACTGGAGTCATGATGACAGCAGTTGCCGCATTTGAAGACAGCTCTGTCATCGCCATAGTGACCAAATAAACAAGAGATAACATTAAAAATGGACTTAATGATGGATTATTGATATAATCAACTATTGAAAACAAACCGCTTCCTATCCATAACGCTGTACCACTTGATTGAATTACAAATCCGATAGGGATAAGAGCTGCTATAAGGGTTATAACCTGCCAGTTGATGGATTGATATACCTCATTAGCTGTGAGGACCTTAAAAACCATTAAAATAACTAAACCAATAATTGCCCCTTTCAAAATAGGAATCAACCCCGTCGATGCTAATACAACAATAAAAAAAATGATGATAGTACTCATCCACCAAAATCTATGTTTTTTAAGGGTTGCATCAATTTCTCCAACAACAATAAAATGACCTGAATTGGATAACTCTTTCAATTTATCTTTGGAGCCATAAACCAGTAGCGTATCAAATGCTCTCAAAATAATATGCGCAATTTTCCGTCGCAGTATGGCACCTTCTCTTCTGACAGCAAGGATAAAACTTCCAAAACGACGGCGGAAATTGCTCTCCATCAAACTCTTACCAATTAACTCTGATTGATTAGTCAAAATGCATTCCACAAGGATATTATCATCATGTACCAATTCCGATTGAGTTAATTTTTCATCTGTCAACATTTTTACCTTTTCAACTTCTTTCATCCTCAGAAAACTTTCCAAAGAACCCCTGACAAACAGAATATCATTTTCTTTTAGCACTGTATTTCGAATGTCTCTGGAAATCAGTTCCCCTCCTCGAAGGATATCAAGTACCGTTATATCATAATTTCGATTAACCGATCTTTCCTGACAGGTCTTTCCAATTAGAGGGGACCCGGATGAAATTTTTAATTCTGTTAAGTATCCGCCCATGTGGTAGCTTTGAGTCAGACTTGTTGTAACAGTTCTAGAGGGGATTAAAAGTGGACCAACAAATAAAATATAAATAATTCCAATTATAAGTATAATAATACCGAACTTTGCGAACTCAAATATTCCAAGTGGTGGCCCAGATATTGTTTCAATATATATTGAATTCACCAGCAGATTTGTTGATGTTCCTACCAAAGTTAAGGTACCACCTAAAATTGCAACATAACTCAAAGGAATAAGTAATTTTGATGGGCTCAAATGATATCTGCGTGCCAGCCGTATTGTAACCGGAATGAAAACAGCGACAATAGCAGTATTATTGATAAAAGCAGAGGCAATAGCTACTGAAAAAAGAAATACCGCTAAACCAAAAGTTTTTGATGAATCTGATATCTCATTTAGTTTGACAACTAAGAACTCAAGTATTCCTGATTTTTGAAGAGCATAACTTAGCGCAAACAAGATAGCAATGGTTACCACTGCTGGATTAGAAAACCCCTTAACTGCTTCCGCTGGCTCCAGATATCCCAAAATTAAAAATACAGCCAAGGTGATCAAAGCAGTCACATCCAAAGGAAAAGCTTCCGTCATAAACAACACAAACATGAAGAGAAGTATCCCAAGTACGATAGCAATTTCTAATGTCATTTTCTATTAAGTGAAATTATATTTTTATCCATTAAAAACGTAGACTGTGATAAGGACATACAATTAAATACTCTATGTAGCAAAAAGATCTGCTACTATGAGAAAATCTGTAATTGGATTTTAAAGTTTTAGTGCGTTACTATCTTTGAGGTGAAACATGAGATTTAGATCGGGAGCCTCTCTCCAAAGAATCCAACAATGTATTAATAACTGTATCAGATTTTATTCCATTTAGTAAAGTTATAACAAAAATTCCGTATTCCTCATCTGGCAGGACCGTCTCAAAATCATCAAAAATATCTGTCTCATCTAAAAAAGAGTCCACATCACCTCCATTTTTAAGGTAAGAGTCAATGGAATCCTGAATCTCAAAGATATAAGATCTTAGTTCTTTCCGGTTTAAGTTATGGAGAGGACGTTTTTTCATGATAAAAGAGCGTTGTGGTCCACTTCATCAATCTGAGTATCCTTTACATGATCTTCAGCGTATTTTTTATACACACCTTCTTTGACAAAAATCTCAAATAATTCTTTATCAATGTGGTAGTCCTTTTTCATAAATCCCATGATCCTCATTGCCATGGAAAGTTTTTTACCATCTTTGTAGGGTCTATCAGCAGCAGTGAGTGCCTCATAAATATCAGCGATTGCCATCATTTTAGCCTGTACAGACATTTGATCATCTTTTAATCCTTTGGGGTATCCTGTTCCGTCTAGCTTCTCATGATGACCTCCTGCAAACTCAGGAACATTTTTCAGGTGTTTTGGATAAGGAAGCTGTTCAAGCATATCGAGAGTGATGACAATGTGGTCATTGATAATCTCTCTTTCCTCCGGCAGCAATGTCCCCTTTGGTATGTTCAAATTACTAACTTCATTTTCAGTCAGAAAAGGAGCTTTCTCTCCCCGCTGTTTAAAATCATAATTGGCAATTTCTATAACCCGATCCTGTAGTTCTTTTGCCATGAACTCACCACCAACATTACATTTTTCAATAAACTCTTCATCCTTATTTAATTGTTCCAATTTCTCAGCAAGTTCTTTTTCAAGGGTTTGAATTTCTCCATTGTTCGAGCCGTTAAGATCTAATTTTTTCTTTAAAAAATCAATCTCAGCATCCCTGCGGAGGATTTCAAATCGGGTTTTAACTGTATCAATTCGGTCTGTGATAGTTTCAAGTTTTGTACCTTTGTCAACTACGTGAGGAGGCGTCGCAACTTTACCACAATCATGCAGCCATCCTGCAATATAAAGTTCGTAACGCTCGTCATCTGTCATTTTAAAATCTTTATACTTACCATAGTCAACTTTTTCAACCGCATCTGCAAGCATCATGGTAATGAGAGGGACCCTCTCACAGTGACCGCCTGTGTACGGAGATTTTTTATCAATAGCTGTCGCAATCAATTTGATAAATGATTCAAAAAGAGTCTTTAGTTCTTCAACAAGCCGTTTGTTTGTCAGTGCAACAGCTCCCTGAGATGCTATTGATTCAACCTGTTCCTGAACTTCTGCTGTAAATGGTATCACTTCACCTGTATCTTTATCAGTGGCGTTGATCAGCTGCATAACCCCAATGATCTCATTTTCATGATTTTTCAATGGCATAGTTAAAAAAGACTTTGACCTATAGCCCGAACTTTTGTCATAAGCTTTCGCTCCAGAAAAATCATAGCCCTTTTCTTCATAAGCATCTTCAATATTGATTGTCTCTCCTGTTATAGCAGCATACGCAGAAACATTACTTAAGTTTGGTTCACCATCATCAAAGTATTTTGGGACCGCAGGAAAAGGAATTTTTACTCCGGAGGTTCCACCCATTACAGTATTCATTGAATCATTTCTCATAATCTCAAATTTCAGATTTCCTTTTTCATCCACCATATATAGAGTTCTTCCGTCAGCATTAGTTATATTTTTTGCTTCCTCTAATATCAGCTCAAATAATTTATTCGTATCCCTCTCTGTCGAAAGAGCTATACCGATTTCATTTAGACGTTTAATACGCTCTTCAAGAAATTTGCATTTATCTTCAATGTTCATAATATTTCCTTAACTGTAATTCAATTTATATAAAATATTTATCTCCGAATGTAACTATTTTTTAGTTTCATGGAAAGTAAACAAACCTAACACCCTACCTTAAATCTAACTTCGATCCTTGCATCTTAAAAAAATAAAATTTGCAACAATACTTATGACCTATGAGAATTAAACAAAGTAAATCAATATACTCTTGATTATTGATTATTTATTTTTTTTGTAGGCAGATCTTTTAGATGCTTTGTAAATGAACCAGTCCTCATTTGTTATTCTGTGATAATAGTCAGATTCCTCAATTAATATATTTGCGGTGTTTTCTTTTACAGCAGCAATCTCAACTCTTACCCCTTCTGACCTAAGGTGTGTTACTAGCTCAACAAAGTCTGAGTCACCTGACATAATAATAATTGTATCCACTTTAGAAGCCAGTTGGGTCGCTTTGATTGAGAGGGGGATATCCGCTGATTTATGACAGGGGATTACCGACCCATAAAAATTCTCGTGAAGCCGTTCAGCAAATTTTTTTGAAATTGATTTCCCTTCTCGAAAATAGATTAGTCTGTTCAGCCCTCTTCCATTTAAAAGCTTAGGAATTAATTCATCAAAGTTTATCATTGCTTTTGTTGATTTTGACATATCATGAATACTTCGCTCAATATTGTTCCCATCACAGAGTATTGCAACTGACTGATTAATTAAGATATTAGTCATTTCTAATGTCCCTCTGTAGCATTTTAAAGATAACAAGTTTGATTTTCATTATTTATTTTACTCCTTTCTCACTTTTTTAGTAAGAATTTTTAATTTAGGGAATATTATTATGAGATTATTATTGCTACTAAAACCGTCGTTTTTTTGAAAAGGATTTTTTTATATCACCACTGTCCCTTCTCTCTCTAGATTTTTCAGTATACTCATCAG
>CAXRJK010000124.1:0-23522 GCA_964230865.1 Winogradskyella sp. | reverse complement strand
GGAACGCTCCAGATTGTCCCGCAGTGAGTTGACTGTCTCCTTTAGCTGCTTGATCTCATCATTGGCCGATGATACTGCCCTCTGAACTTCCTCGTCCTTGGCTACCTTTGTGCGCTCCATCTCATCGCGCAAAGCATTAACCGTATTCTTCAGCTGTCGGTTCTCATCGTTGGCCTTGCTCACTGCCTGCTGGATACGCTCATCCTCTCCTATTCGGGAACGCTCCAGATTGTCCCGCAGTGAGTTGACTGTCTCCTTTAGCTGCTTGATCTCATCATTGGCTGACGATACCGCCCTCTGAACTTCCTCGTCCTTGGCTACCTTTGTTCGCTCCATCTCATCTCGCAATGCATTAACCGTATTCTTCAGCTGTCGGTTCTCATCGTTGGCTTTGCTCACCGCCTGCTGGATACGCTCTGCTTCGCCAATCTTAGACTGCTCTAGTGTGTCTCTTAAATTGTTTACTGTATCTCTGAGCTGAAAGAGTTCGTTGTTAAATGATTTTTTAACCGATTGTATTTTCTCTTCTTCAGATATTTTAGATTTCTCAAGCTCATCACGTAAAACATTGATTGTCTGTCTTAAATAATTTATTTCAAGCTCAACAAGTTGAGCTGGTTGTTTATCGTGTGTTGGGGAAGCTGTGCTCATTATACTTTTATAAAGTTTTCATTTTTCCAGCTTTCATACCAATCTAGTTCTTTTTTTTCTTTTTTTATGGATGGTGCTGGACTGTTCTGTTTGTTAAACTCTTTTTTTGGCTTGGATTTACTTTCTTTTACTTTATTTAAAATATATCCCGCTGCTTTTATCCCTCCAATTTTCTGGATGGCCTCTAGTACATGTTTATTATCTTGAATTGTGGTCCAATCAAAATCGTGCTCTTTTCCTAATTTTAGTTTATTGATCACCTTATTTTTTTCCAAAACTTTTATAAAACTCAAAACAGATTTTTCAGAGCCTATTTGCACATCCCTCTGTTTCCCCTCCCACCAGAACCTTCCTTTTATATATTGCTTAGATTTTTGTTTTTTAAGCGAAACAGAAACCCGTTTGTCATTTTTTGTAATACATCCGAGTCTCTCATTAATTTGCTTTATCTCATTTTCTGTAGTTTTTAAATCGGAATCCACTCTTGTTTTTTGACTAACCAGTAGCTCCCTCTTTTTAAATAAATTTAAGGACTTTCTTGATAGCTCATTTAATATCAAAGAAATCTCCTCTTTAGATATAGATGTATTTCCTACCCAACTTTGATGATTAAAAACATCCTGCGCAGAGTCATCGTTGTTCATATTATATGATATAATTATCCCTTGTTATTTATAATAATATTAAGGGTGAATATAACATAAATTAATTAAATAATTATAATTAAGTATTATAATAGGTTATCCCATATTATATAATAATAAAATATAGGGATATAATATATCTATTAATATATAATTATAACCTAATTATTTATTACAGGTATATATTATTCTTTATCCAACTCTCTAGGGAATTCATACTGTCCAATATAACTGTTCCCGATTGATTTAATCGCTTATGGTCTGTATGACCATGGGATACCAATATACTTTTCATCCCTAATTTAACTGCGATTTCATGGTCATGAATTGTATCTCCAATAAATAAGATACTAGAAGGGTCTAGCTGCTTTTCGTCAATCCACTTTCGTACAGTCTCCTCTTTTCCATACGCATAATGATTGTCCTGTCCAATTATATCAACAAAAAAGTCATTTAGTCTGTGGTATTCAACCAGCTGGTCCACCATTCTCTGAGTTGCCGCCGAGATTAATGACTGATCAATGTTTAAATCCTTTAGTGAGCTTAAAATATCTATAGTTCCGCTGTGGAGACCTGGTGTAAACTGTTTTTCCGTGTATTCTTTAATAAACTCAGTTCCCACCTCTTCAAAAGAATATTTTTTAAAATCAAACCCAAGCAACTCATAATAGTCAATAACAGGGAATGTAAAAATTTCCAAATACCGTGAATCAGAAATTTTTGGAAGTTTATACTTTATCAATATTTTATTAATGGATTGAACTGATAACCACACATCATCAAGTAGAGTTCCGTTCCAATCCCATATTATATGCTTACACTTGATCATATTAATCTTTTTCCAAGGATAGATTACTGAAAATATCCTTAATTTTCAAAGCTTTGTTATGTCACATTCACAGTTTATTAACCAATTAAAATCAAAATTATCTTTCTCCACGCTTAATGAGGGCATCCAACCTCAGTGGAGAAAAATAAACCATAATATTTCATCAAAAGGTGACACAAATAACAGCAACTATAAACCTGCAGCGGTCCTAATATTACTTTTCCCAAAAAATAATTCCATCCACTTTTGCCTTACAAAAAGAACAAACACAGTTGAACATCACAAAGGTCAGATCTCTTTTCCTGGTGGCTCAAAGGAGGCAGGGGAAACAATTCGAGAAACTGCTCTAAGAGAAACCCACGAAGAGCTGGGGGTTGAGCTTAGCTCTGAAGCCATAATTGGATCGCTAACCCCGTTTAATATCCCTGTATCAAAATTTCAAATATATCCTTTCATTGCTTGGTCTGACTCTCTCCCTATAATTAGTCCAGACCCACAGGAGGTTGAACAAGTGTTTTTCCCGAATCTGAGTTCTCTATCGGATAATTCTATCTATTTCATTGAAACTCGACAATACAATGGTAGAACCTATAAATCGCCGTACTATATATACCAGGAGGGTAAGGTATGGGGAGCAACGGCATTAATATTAACAGAATTAAAATACACAATAGAAGAATTTAAATGAATCACATTGGAATTGACCTTGGCGGTACTAAAATAGAGGGAATCCTTCTGAACTCTAGCGGTACTGAATTAAATAGAAACCGTATCCCCACACTGAGAGACCAAGGATACGATTCAATATTAAATCGTATTATATCTCTTGTACAGTCTCTTATCCCAAGTGAAAACCAAGAGCTATCTATTGGAGTGTGTACCCCAGGAGTGATTTCCCCAGCTACAGGGGTAATGAAAAACAGTAACACCCAATGTCTCATAGGGAAGCCACTGAAAGAAGACCTAGAGAACAGCCTAAACCAAAATATTTATATGGAAAATGATGCAAATTGCTTTGCCCTTGCTGAGACCTTACTCGGATCAGCAAAGGGAAACGATAGTGTTTTTGGAGTTATAATGGGTACCGGTGTTGGAGGAGGAATCATCTTTAACAGACAGATTCACCGGGGTCGTCACTTCATTGCCGGAGAGTGGGGACATCACACTCTAATAAAAAATGGGAGGAACTGTTATTGCGGAAACAAAGGCTGTGTCGAATCCTACATAAGCGGTCCAGCATTAGAAAAGGAGTGGAAGGAAGAGACAGGTGAGTCCAAAATTTTAAAAGATATTATCCCATTATATAATAATAAAGAATATAGGGATACGTATTTAAAGTGGAAGGGCAGGTTTTTAAATCATTTTGGTCAGGCTCTCTCGAATATCATAAACATTTTTGATCCAGAGGCGATTGTTTTGGGAGGGGGTCTCTCCAATATTGATTTTCTTTATGATGAGGGAAAGCAGTCAGTATACGATCAGGTGTTCAGCGATGTTATAGATACTCCAATTTTGAAAAATAAATTAGGAGATTCTGCGGGTGTGTTTGGAGCAGCTCTGTTAGGTGAGATTGGATAATGGACTTTTCTCGTTGGCTCAATTCACTATCGGTCGCCGATCAGATAACTATTATAATTTTATTTTTAACCTCCAGCCTGGTTTCAATAGTCTTACTTAAAATTGGGCTCTCTAGATACAACGATTATCGGAAAGACCAGCCCTTTGCCCCAACCGTTAGGATAAGTCCCTTTGGGTTTTTTGCTCTAGCGCTCCCCATTTCAGTTCTTTCCTATCTCACATTTGGGGATATAGTCTCTGGTTTTATTGAGAGGATTGGTTTCTAGACTTTTTTTAGTTTTACATATTTCTTTTTAAAAGTTATTTCTTTCTCTTTCGCATCAGGTTCATAGTTTTCCACGCAACTTTAGGCAATTTGTCTAAATCATTGAACTGTCCGGCTCCTTTCAACCACTCTCCTCCATCGATCGTAATGACCTCCCCATTGATATACCCAGCATAGTCACTCATAATAAATGAAGCTAAATTTGCGAGCTCAATATGTTCACCAAATCGCTTAAGAGGGACACGGTTTTTCATTTTCTTTTCAATTCCCAATCCAGGGGGAACCAACCGCTTCCACGCGCCCTTTGTGGGAAAGGGACCCGGCGCAATTGCATTGGTACGGATACCATATTTGCCCCACTCCGAACCTAAAGAACGGGTCATTGCTATCACACCACCTTTTGCTGCCGCTGATGGCACAACGTAGCCACTGCCAGTCCACGCATATGTTGTCACAATATTTAAAATACACCCATATTCAGATTGTATCATCTCTTTTCCGGCTGCCAATGTAAAATTAAATGTTCCTCCCAAAACTATATCTGTAACCGCTTTGAACCCATTTGGGGTCAAGCTCTCTGTTGGACATATAAAATTTCCTGCGGCATTGTTCACCAATCCATCGATAGCGCCGTATGTCTCTTTCGCTTTTTGAACTACCTTTTCAACGTCCTCAGGGTTCCTTACATCACCAGCCATCGGTAGCGCTGCTATCCCTTCTGATTTCATTTCTTCGGCACACTCATCCAAAATGTCCTGTTTTCTACTGGTGATAATAAGTTTTGCCCCTAATTCACCAAACCTCATCCCCATAGATTTTCCAAGGCCCGTTCCTCCTCCAGTGATGATGATTACTCTATCCTTTAATAGTTGTGGTTCAAACATGTTTGTCTCCGACTTTTGATTGTTAGGTAAATCTACACTAATTTTCTATATGGATACTTCCCTGTTTATCGGACTAGTGCTTCTCTGCTTTGGGTTAATGATATTTAGCTTAAAACTTATGGCATACAACCGGAAAAAATATGGAATGGAGGTGCCCAAAGAGAGCACAGATGCAGATTTTGGCAAGATCCTTTCTCGTAATACATTCAGAATGTTGGTTCTTATAATTCTGCTGATGACTCTGATTATTCTAATTTATCAACCCCAAACAGGACTAAAATAATTAATGGAATCACCGCAGATCATAGATTCAAATCAGGCTAACATTGAAATTCCACTCACCCTGAAAAATATCAATGTTTTATCGGGGCTTGTAAAGTGGAGCAAAATTGTTGGAATGTTTCACATAGTATTGGGAATAATATACTGTCTTTCTATCTTTCTGTTTATGATACCCACTGTAGTTATAGGGGTATTTTTTATTCTTTTGGGGACACGCCTTACTAACGCATCGGCTAATCTCAGATACTCTATTCAGGACCCAAACGAGGAAACTATAATTCTCGCACTGGAAAATCTAAAAAAATATCTGTTTTTCAACGGAATTATGTTCATTGTGATGTTTCTATTTGTATTAATTATCCTAACAGTTATTCTGGTATTTGGGGTCGCCTTGTTTGATATTTTACGTGAAGCTACGAACCCCTATGTCTCAATCATGACCTGGGTTAGCTAGTCCGAAGTTATTTTTTCAAGTTTCTTTTCTGCTTCTTCTAATATTTTTTCTTTGCTTTTTTCTATCAGCTCCTGTCCGGCTTTCCTCCCAGCTTCGATGCCTTCATCAACTTTTTCTTTGACTTTTGAGGTTACATCTTCATAGGAAACTGGAACATCGTTCCCTGTCCACATCAGGTACGCAATATATAAGACAAACACTGCAGCCACAATTATTGCAAGCTTGATTAACTTTTTTATAAAGCTAAACAAAATAACAATAGCTAAAATAACAGCAACAATTAAATAAACTGGCTGAGCGGAAAAAAATTCAATTATAGGCTGCATCTATCATTTCTCCTGTTGAGCCACCGAGAGGACTTGAACCCCCGACCCGTTCATTACGAATGAACTGCTCTACCAGCTGAGCTACGGTGGCAAAAAATAAAAAGATTATATTATCTAAATTATTCCAAAGAAAATTATCGATGTTTTTTACACTATTCAATAATAATAACTCCGTCTCCGCTGCTCTTTAGCCAATATCCGTACCCGGGTGTTAAAACATCTGTCTGGATGTAGCTTTCAGAAAAACCATAGATTGTATCTGGAATAATTAAATTTTCTAAATCAACAATATTTAGAGTATAAACTGAGCTAGAGCTCCCGCTGATTAGATTCCACCCTTCATTTAATTGAACTACAGCTGAGCTATTTTCTGTCCCTGTTATTTGAGTATTTGTTTCCCCTTCAAACATGAGCCAATAACCTCTGCCAAGTGTAAAAGTTGCTGTAGAATAATAGCTCCCATCATATCCATACATTGTTGACTGAATTGATCCAGGGAATACTTCAATCTGCGAAGGATCTGATACCACTACTGGAAGTCCTACCAAATTCCATCCTTCAATATTTGATACGGTCAGGGTAATTGAACTAATAAAATAATCTGTGGCGTATTTTTGCGCTCTCGCAATTATACCCTCTTGCGCAGAGAATACGTAATCCCACACAATAGCTCCATC
The DNA here is from genome assembly GCA_964230865.1 of Winogradskyella sp. Lineage (GTDB taxonomy): Bacteria > Fidelibacterota > Marinisomatia > Marinisomatales > AB-629-J13 > AB-629-J13. Next base: position 16,932 of record CAXRJK010000124.1, on the reverse strand, counting down.
CATGTTAACTTCAAATATTCTTCGATACTGGGCAACCGATATAATAGTATTTCCATTTAGCTGACGAAATGCACCAGACTGCATCTGTGAGTAAAACCCCTGATCATCATCAAAAACCCAGTGAGCTGACTCTGGGGCAAATGCCTGATTAGGGTTAATTTCGTATAGCCCCTGGCTGTTAACTGGTGGGACTAACTCTTCCACGGTAGAATACTGTCCTTCAGGTCGATTATTTCCGTTCACATAGTAAAGTATATTACCAAACCCTGGGGCTCCCTCTTGAATCCAATTTACACCATGAATTGTAAAAATTTCTTGATCTTCCTCTGTCCCCCGATCATACACTCGGGGATTTCCCCATCGATATAAAAAATCGCCTCCCATACCGCTGTTTCCGCCAGTATGTCCTGAAGCTTCTTGGGATGTAGTGCTGTGGTCTATTATATAAAATTCATTCATTCTAGGTGAAGAAAAAATTATTTGGTCCAACTCCTCATTATAATCCACAGCATTTATATGAAGCCAATCAGCATGAGGCTGTCCACCGCCACCGCTGCTCCCTACCGTTGCATAGTTGATATTGATCAGCTCCGGGTGCTCAGAAATAACTCCGTAGCCTGGCAACTCCGGGTCTATATCCTGAACAAAATGATCCCAGACATGCCATTCCCAAACCACCAATCCCCCATTCAATCCCTCTGGCTGAACTTCAAAAATTGCTTCAGCCCAAAATTCATTTAGTGGATTTTCAATCTCCAGTCTACCCATTGCAAAGGCCTCTTCGGACGTATGACGTTCCCAAGCTACGATCAAAACATTCCCGTTTGGAAGGGGCTGTATGTCGTGGTGGTGCTGATAGATTTCATTTGATAGAATATAATCCCAGAGAACAGTCCCATCCCAGGTGATGTGCTGAATTCTACCTCCTACTCCACCGTTAATCATAGTGGGCTCGGGGACTCTGCAAGGGCGTATAATAGAACTATCAGGGAGCAAATAGGGCATGCTTGCAGGACCGCATTCATTCTCCCATATATGTACCGTTTCTCCTTCGGTATTCAATAAATAAGTGGAAAAAGGCGCACCGGGGTTTTGAGATGGCGTGCTAGGAGAAAACAGAGTGTATCCCTCCATGGGTGTCTCCGGTTGCGAAAATAATTTTGCGCTACCTAAAATAGTAGTTGTTAAAACAATCAGGACTGTCTCTCTATTCATTCGGATGTTGCTGGTCAACGTTTTATAATATAATTATCATCCTCTAAATATAACCTCTTCTCGATTAAACCACCAGCGCGTGAAAACCAGACTCACAATAGCTAAAAGAATCATTGAACTAAACACTTCCAAAAGCATCCCTAGAGATACCGTCCCAGCTAGAATATCTTTGGAGATCAATGAAATATTTACAATTGGGATTAGCGCTGTTTTCCAGTTCAGCTCAATCCCAGGGATCATCCCCACCATTGCAGGTACAATTATTAAAAAATTTATGGGTGTTACGAGGCTCTGTGCTTCTTTGAATGATTTCGCATAAAACGAAAAGGATAAAAGAACCGCAGAAAAGAGTACCGATACAGGGACAATCATTAATATAATCAAGGCGATGGTTTTTACCTGTATAATTTCTTTTGCCGTCTCAACAATTTCAGCTGGAATGTCTGTTATAAATTGGAGGCCAACGATCAAACCCAAAACCCCTGATATTGCGGATAAAAATCCAAACAAAGAAATGACGCCAAATTTTCCCATTAATATTTCCATCCGTCCCGCGGGGGAGGCAAGTAAAGTTTCGATCGTTCCCCGTTCTTTTTCTCCCGCACCAAGATCTAAAGCAGGATACATGGCTCCCATAAAACAATATAAAATAAACATATAGGGCAGCCACCCTCCTGCAGCTTTTCCTATTTGTTCCTGATCGGTAGCTATATTTTTATGGGAAATTATAACCGGCTCCAAATCTTGGGGCTGGACACCCAATCGCTCCATTCGTTCAGCTCGCTTTTCGTTAATGAACATATTCACCGCTATCTCCAACCGTTTTTTTACCGCCTCGAAATCTCCTGATGATAGGTAAATCATGTATAATTCAGCTGTGCCAAATGATTCAATTGTGTCTGTAAACTCTTTGGGAATCTTTATGGCTCCGTCAATCTCTTTATTTCGAATAAAAACTTCTAGAGAATCTTCTTCAAGATTAAAAACTAAATTAATTGAATCTACTGATGAGATGACTGATATTAGCTCAGGGCTATATTCACTTCCGATGACAGCGATTGAGATTTCTTCTGTCATTTTTTCTTTCATGATACCGGTCATAACTTTTGGTATACCTCCAATCAGCAGTGGAATTATTATAATTGGGAATACAATCATAAAAAAAAGTGTCCGCCTATCTCTCAGCATGTCTTTTAATTCTTTTTGAAAGATTATCCCTATCCGGTTCACCTATCATCTCCCCCAGTTAGTCGAATAAATTCCTCTTCCAATGTAGATGTTTTCATTTGATTTTTGAATGTTTCAATTGTGTCATGAAAAAATATTTTACCCCTATGTAATATTGCAATGTCATCACACAAGTTTTCTACTTCCGTCATTCGGTGGGATGAAAAAATAACGGTTTTCCCTTCATCGCGACATCTCAATATTAATTCTACAATAGCTCTGGAGGACAATACATCTAACCCTGTTGTGGGCTCATCAAAGACAACCACGGGAGGGTTGTGAATAATAGTTCTGGCAATGGAAACTTTTTGTTTCATCCCTGAGCTTAGGTTTGCAATCCTCCTGTGAATGAAATCCTCCATCTGTAGAAGCCTATATAACTCACTTTTTCTTTTAATAAATTTTGGTGGTTCCATCCCATTTAAATCTGCATAATATTTTATCATTTCTTCAGCAGTTAAACGGTCATAGAGTCCGGTGTTGTTTGAGAGAAACCCAAGATTTTTTCTGACATTTTCGGGATGCTTCACACTATCTTCATTTTGAATAAGAATAGTTCCTGACGTTGGGCGAAGCATGGTAGCTATCATCCTCAGAATAGTAGTTTTCCCTGCTCCGTTTGGGCCAATAAGGCCAAAAATCCTCCCGGGCCTACATTGAAAACTGACTTTGTTAACCGCTATAACTTTTCTTGTATGAAAATTTCCAGATTCTTTTCTCTGTTTTCTGTTCAGGTTAAATTCTTTTGTCAGTTGTTGTACTTCAATCATTTTCTGGAACTATGTGTCTGCTTTAATTATACAACAAATTAATAATCAGGTAAGATATTTTTCTTTTCATTACTTTTATTATAACTAAATCAAAAATAAATTTTCCCCACCTATGAACCCTCTAGAATCTTTATTCAGTTCTAATTTACCACCCCTGGCAGAGAGGGTGCGTCCAAAGTCTTTGGATGATTTTACGGGACAGGAACACCTTACCGGCAAACAAAAGATTATATCCATGCTCTGTGGAAGTAAACAACATTTTTCACTAAAATTTTGGGGGCCTCCTGGACCAGGAAAAACTACAGTAGCTAGACTTCTTAGCCGTCATGCTGAAGCAGAACTTCACGAGCTCTCTGCTGTTTCCAGTGGAGTGAAAGATTTAAGAAATATTATTAAAAAAGGTAAGGCAAATCAGTCAATTAATATCCAGACAATCCTGTTTATAGATGAAATTCACAGGTTCAGTAAATCTCAACAGGATGCTCTTCTTCATGCTGTGGAGGATGGGACACTAATCATGTTTGGAGCAACAACGGAAAATCCTTCATTTGAAATTATCAACCCACTATTATCTCGCTCTAAAGTCTTGCTATTAAAGCCACTTGAAAATAAAAATTTAGAGACTATTTTAATTCGCGCATTTGACGCTGATGTTGTGCTAAGTAAGGGAAAAATTTCACTTTCTAGGTCAAACAGAAAATCGCTAGTTCAGTCATCCGGCGGGGATGCCCGTAAAATGTTAAATACACTCGATATATCCTGTAAACTTTTAAATGGTGAAGGGGATATAACAGATTCAGTACTTACCGAAGCCCTCCAGTCCCAAGCACAACTTTATGATAAAACCGGGGACTACCATTATGACACTATCAGCGCATTTATTAAATCTGTCCGAGGGAGTGACCCTGACGCTGCTGTTTATTGGTTAGCTGTCATGCTGGAGGGCGGAGAACAGCCTGAGTTTATTGCCAGGCGTTTGGTCATTCTCGCCTCTGAGGATATAGGAAATGCAGAGCCTCAGGGGCTACCTCTCGCTGTGTCAGGCTTTCAGGCAGTCCACCTGATAGGGATGCCTGAAGCATCCATTATCCTTGCCCAGGTAACAACATTTCTCGCAGGGGCCAACAAATCTAATGCTTCCTATAAATCTATTTTTAAAGCCCAAAAAATAGCAAAAGAAAACCCTGCTCCTAATGTCCCTACTCACTTAAGAAACGCACCAACCGATTTAATGCGTACGCTGAACCACGGAAAAGACTACAAATATCCCCACAATTTCGAAGATCATTTTATAGAAGAAAATTATTTACCTAGAGGGGTAAAACCTGAATTTTATAGACCTACAGGTCAAGGGTATGAGTCCTATATTTTAAAGCGAATGAAAAAACATTGGCCTAAAAGATATAATGATGAATAATTTGCATATTTTTTCCATCTGCTCAAAAAAAATATCACTGTTTATTATCTTGTTCAATTTTCTTTTATCTGGAGATCGTTTAAGGTTAATTCATGCTGATATTCTAGAAAACAAGCCTATTGCCGGGGGCTCTGTTCAAGAGCTCAAGGGGGATGTATTATTCAAAAAAGGTGAGCTACAACTGTCCTGCCAAAAAGCCATTTTTAATGAAGAGTCTGGCATTGCGACACTTACAGGTAATGCACAGGTTGTTAAAAATGATATGTCCCTCACCTGCGACTCATTGTTATTTTTATCAAGAGAAGATATTTTAAAAAACTTTGTAAACGTTCATATCTGGGATAACGACTATGACCTTAAAGCGGATTCATTGATTTATTTAACTGAATCAGATAGCGGTTATGCCGATGGAAACACAAAACTGATCCAACAAAATCAGACCATTTTTGCTGATGCTCTTCGCTATCATAAAAAATCTAAATCAAACGCTGTCTCCTATGAAGCTATTGGAAATGTAATTATTGAGGAAGCGGAACGAGTCGCAACCTGCGGACATGCGCTATATAGCAAAGATAACGGTGAAACCATGTTGAAAATTTCTCCGGAAATTATTGATGGAGATAGAAAGCTTAGTGGCTCTGAGATTTCACTTCACTACGAAAATGAACAACTTAAAACTCTTTTTATACCCTCAAAAGCACATATGACCTCTCCACAGTCTGGGTGGCGACAATTTGTTAGAGACAGTCTGATTCAAAGGGATTCTGTAAAAATAGTTAATGATCTAAATGGTAAAACTCTCAAAGGGTTTTTCATTGATGGAAATCTAGATTCACTTCGACTAGCTGGGATGGCAACCTCTCTTTATCACGTTTTTGAAGACTCAGTTTATAAGGGAGCAAACGAGGTTTCTGGTGATACGATCACCATGCTGTTCAAAAAAGAGGATATGGAAAAAATAATCGTGTCCGGAGGAGCTCAGGGAACATTCATCCCAGATTCCTCAAATAAAAAAACGGAATCTCCTATTAACTATTCATCCAAAAATATCCAATTCTTTAACACTGAAGAGGTGACACATTTAGAACAAAATGCTTCCATTGATTTTCAGGATATGAATCTAACAGCGGGCTATATGAAAATGGATATGAAATCAAATATATTAAATGCATTACCAGCCACACCAAATGATACAACAGCTACTCCCATTAGGCCTACCGTAAATGAAAAAGGGAAAGAACCAATGTTAGGGGATATAATTTTATATAACCTCGAAAGTAAAAACGGACGAATTGTAATGGGAGAAACAAAAATGGAAGAGGGACTTTATTATGGGGAAGAGATAAGAAATTGGGGAGAAGACACCTACTATATTGATGAAAGTATTTACACTACCTGTGATCTAGCGCTGCCCCATTTTCATTTTTCCAGCGATAAAATGAAAATGATTAATGATGACAAGGTTGTTGCTCAACCTTTAATCCTCTATGTAGGAGGTATCCCCATTTTTGGTGTTCCGTTTGCTATTTTCCCCCACCAAAAAGGAGACAGAAACTCTGGATGGATTATGCCAACTTATGGAGAATCAAGTTCCAGGGGGCAATTTCTCGATGGATTAGGATATTATTGGGCTCCCAGTCCTTATTGGGACTCCAAAGCGCTGCTAAGCTTTGCTGACCGACAGGGTCTCACATTCAAGCTATATAATTCATACAAAAAACGATATAAGTATGGAGGAAATCTAAACATCGAGACAAGACAACTACTATCAACACAGGAAGATATAACAAAAATTGGCGATGACAAAAAAACGGATTTTGTTTTAGCCTGGAATCACAACCAAGTTTTGCGAAATGATCAAAAGCTTAATGTGAGAGCACGCTACTACAGCAATGGTGAGTACAACCGCAGTACCGGCCTTGACCCCACTGTGAGGCTAAAGCAACAGGCCGTATCCAATGCAACATACAGCAAACAATGGAAAAAGTGGAAAAATTCTCTTAGCATCAATTTGTCTTCTACCCGCGATCTTATGGCAGAGGACAAAATTGATTCCACCTCCGTCTTTTTTCAAGAGCCCTACAAAGCCGGGCAAAAAATGAATATAACTAATAACACCCTGCCCTCTCTCTCTTTTCGCCATGGACAAAGTCAATTGTTTCCGGAAAAGTCAACTATTAAAAAATGGTACAACAATATTTCATGGAATTATTCTTCAAGTTTCATCAACAAAATGCGAACTGAGTTTAAATCTGACACACTATGGCAGGCTGACTCTTCCTATTCATATCATTGGGAAATGGATGGGTCTGATGGAATAGTATATACTGAGTCTGACCCAATTGCTACACATAATTTTGGGATAAGTGCTCCACAGAAAATATTTAAATACATTTCACTAAATCCAAGTTTATCCCTCAAACATGTGTGGGTAAATAAAACATTCGATTCTCACTTAAACCCATTAACAAATTCACTTATAACAACAGAAAATCAGGGATTTGCTACACGAACTACAGGCTCATTGAGATTAAATTTAAGAACCCAGCTTTACGGAATGTTTCCACTAATCTTTGGTGAATTAAAGGGGCTGAGACATGTTGCATCTCCATCTATTGGATATTCATATACTCCCGATTTTTCAGAGCCTCTCTTTGGATACAAATTTGGATATTTTCAGGAAACCCCAGATACCAGCGGACAAATTTTGCTCCATGACCGCTTCAAGGGGACTCTCGCAGGTAGCACCCCAAAAACAAAATCTCAAAGCATGAGCTTGTCACTGAACAATGTATTTCAGGCGAAAGTTGGTGAAGATGAAAATGAAAAAAAAATTGACCTGTTTAGTTGGAACATGTCCACAAGCTACAATTTTGTTGCAGACTCTTTGAAACTTTCAAATCTCCGCTCATCAGTGAGAACAAAACTAGGGAACAAACTAAATTTAGATTTATCTATGACCCATGACTTTTACAAAATCAGAGAAAGTAATAATCAGTTTAAGCGAATTAATGAATTGAACAGACTCCCACGATTGATAAATGCAAGAATATCTACGAGCTTTCGTTTCTCAGGAAATTTGGTGGATTCTGAGAGTCCAGAATCTCTAACAGCGGATACAGACACCCTTGATTTCGATGAATTAGAATTATCAAGACTAACAAATAATACAACCTCCTCTATTTTCTCAAAAAACAACGCAGGCAACTTTTGGTCAACAACGCTAAATCTCAGCTATTCACTCAATAAGTCTAACCCGTCTAATCCCAGAGAAACATTTTGGGTCAACACAAATACTGATATTCAAGTTACAAAAAACTGGAAGGTAAAATACTCTGCACGGTTTAATATCCTTGACAAAGAATTGGTTAGCCATGGTTTCTCAATTTATCGAGATCTCCACTGTTGGGAGCTATCCTTAAACTGGACTCCCTCCGGTTTTGGGCAGGGAGTGTATTTAAAAATCAATGTAAAATCTCCTATGTTAAGAGATTTGAAAATTGAACAAAAAAGCGGACTTTATGGTCGCAGAGCGTTTTAAATGATATACCCAAAATGTAAATCGGAATATATTAAGGGGACTAAAAACTGTATTGATTATGATGAAAAACTAGTTTCTTTTCTTCCCAAAGAAAAACCTTCATCAAGAATTAAATGGGTAAAATTAGGGCCGGTCACAAATAGAATTTATGCTGACATGATTTGTGAAGTACTAAAAGCTGACGAGATACCACATTATATAAAAACTGATTTTGCATTTGGAGTTATATCTGGAAATCAAACCAGATCAAATATTTCTATGTTTATAACTGAAAAATACAGAAATATTACGCAAGACATTATTAAGGGTATATCGGGAACCTAATCCATGACAAAAAATATAATTCGATCTGTTAAAGGTACTAAAGATATTATTCCAGGGGAGTCTTCAGAGTGGCAAAAAATTGAAAGATCATTTCGAAATTTTATTCATAAATATGGATATCAAGAAATTAGAACTCCGGTGTTTGAAAAAACTGAATTATTTTCGAGAGGAGTTGGAGAAGGAACTGATATCGTAACCAAAGAAATGTACACATGGGAAGACCGCAATGGAGATTCTCTGACATTAAAGCCGGAACTCACTGCTCCAGTAGTTCGTGCCTACATTCAACACAATTTAGGTGCAGAATCGCCACTTACAAAATTATATTATTTTGACTCTTTATTTCGCAGGGAGAGGCCCCAAAAAGGGAGACAGCGCCAGTTTCACCAGTTTGGAATAGAGGCAATCGGGTCACCTTTCCCTGAATTGGATGCTGAAATCATCTCTGCAGCTTATTTATTCCTCTCAGATCTTGGGCTATCAGGACTTAAGCTAAAAATAAACAGTATTGGATCAAACATAGCCCGAGAAATATACAGTAGAGAGTTAGTAAATTTTATAAAACCACTTAAAAATAAACTTTCAAAAATCAGCCAAAAGCGGCTTGAAACAAACCCCCTAAGAATCTTGGACACAAAAATCCCTGAAGAAATTGATTTGCTTAAAAACGCTCCTGATATAACCAAATACCTTACAAGTGAAGATCAAGAACACTTTCAGGATGTTGTTAAGCTGTTAGAGGTTATGGAAATTCCAATTATTCTAGACAGCCGAATGGTGCGGGGATTAGATTACTATAGTAGAACAACTTTTGAAATTACATCTGACTCATTGGGAGGGCAGGATGCCCTTTGCGGTGGAGGGAGATATGACAGCTTAGTTGAGTCTTTAGGAGGTAAACCAACACCCGCAATGGGATTTGCTGCAGGTGTTGAACGTATTTTAATTGCTTTGGGGAAAGCCCAATTTTCAAACTATACCAATAGAACAGATATCTTTATCATCACTATGTCTGAAGATTCGCTAGAAATGGGGAATTTTCTTGCAAATATATTGAGAAAAGAGGGGTTTTATGTTGGAATGGACTCTCTCCGTCGTAGTGTTAAATCTCAATTTAGGGAAGCCAATAAATTGAGAGCTCAATACGCTTTAATTTTGGGAGAAGAAGAGATGAAACAAAATAAAGTTACCGTAAAACAAATGAGTTCCGGTGACCAGTCAATGGTAGATGTAATTTCAATTTCATCTTTCTTTAAAAAATCATTTTCTTTATAAAAGAAGATTAATCATATTTTATACTAATTTTATTAAACTAAATTATTTGCTATTATGTCAGGAAAATCATTAATAATTGTAGAGTCTCCATCTAAAATAAAATCTATATCAAAGTTTGTTGGAGATGAATTTGAAGTAATTTCTTGTGTTGGCCACTTTAAAGACCTTCCAAAAAATGAATTAGCAGTAGATGTAGAAAATAACTTTTCTATCAAACTTGAAGTTTATTCTGATAAAAAAGATTTTATTAAATCATTAAAACAAAAAGCAAAAAAAGCTCCCAAAATTTATCTGGCAACAGACCCTGACCGTGAGGGGGAAGCGATTGCCCACCATTTAGCTCAAGAGGTGACTGCCTCTCAGGTCGAACGAGTTCAGTTTACTGAGATAACTCGCTCAGGAGTTAAAGAAGGCATGAAACACCCCCGAGACCTAGATCATGATCTGGTAGAAGCACAAAAAGCCCGAAGAATAATTGACAGATTGGTAGGATATAAAATTTCAGCATTACTTTGGAGCACAATTCAAAAAACTCTTGCAAATCTTAAATCATCACTTTCTGCAGGGCGGGTTCAATCTGCAGCAGTAAAAATTCTTGTGGATCGCGAACGAGAGAGAATGAGATTCAAGGAAGCAACCTATTTTGATTTAAAAGCAAAAATGCTTACAGAAAAGGAAGAGCCATTCACAGCGGTACTTTATTCTCTGTCAGGCATGAAACTTGCAATCGGAAAAGATTTTGACCCTTCTACAGGAGAACTGAAAAAAAACAATGTAATGATGCTTAGTGAATCTCAGGCCAAGGTACTCATTGATGAATTAAATCCGGGGCCTTGGGTTGTCTTAGATAAAGAAGAAAAACCCCAAACTTCCAATCCTCCTCCTCCGTTTATTACTAGTACTCTTCAGCAGGAAGCAGGAAGGAAACTTAGATTCTCTGCTCAGCGAACTATGTCAACAGCTCAAAAATTATATGAGAGTGGATTTATTACTTATATGAGAACAGATTCTGTTCAACTATCCACGGAAGCTATCCAAGCAGCGAGGTCCTACATACAATCAAACTTTGGTGAAGAGTACCTTCCAGAAAAGCCCATTTTTTATAAATCAAAAGTAAAAAATGCACAAGAAGCTCATGAAGCAATTCGCCCTGCGGGTAGTTCCATAAAATCCGTTGAAGAGGTTAAAAATTCTTTGGGGGATGATGCAGCCAAGATATACAGACTAATTCGTATGAGAACTCTTGCTTGTCAAATGAAATCAGCAAAAATCTTACGTACTATCGTTCTGTTACAGAACCAAAAAGCTGTATTTCGTTCGACAGGAAAAGTGATTAAGTTCCCTGGATATAGACTTGCATATGTTGAAAGTCAACCGGAGAGAAAGTCCAATGATGAAGATGTTTTACCACCAATAGATAAAGGAGATGATTTATCATGTGAAAAACTAACTGTTGATTCTCATACAACTAAACCACCTCCTCGATTTTCGGAGTCTTCTCTTATAAAGGAAATGGCTAACCGTGGAATCGGGAGACCTTCCACATATCACTCTATTATCAGCGGTATTCAAAGGAGGGATTATGTTAACCAAAAGAAAAGAAAGCTGATGCCCTCATTTGTGGCCGTTGCAGTTACTCAGCTTTTAGAAAATCATTTTGAGCCCCTCGTTAATATTGATTTTTCAGCAAACCTTGAGGATAGATTAGATCAAATTTCAAGAGGAGAGTTAAACTTACTTCCTTTTATGAATGACTTTTATTTTGGTGATAGTAAGATTAAAGGGCTCGAAAAAATGTTGGAAGAAGAAATCGATATTCGAAAGGCATGCACAATGCCAATACCATCATCAAATGGTGAAGAATTCATTGCAAGATTAGGAAGGTTTGGACCTTATATAGATGCTGGAGAGGACAACCGTCGTTCGATTCCTCTTGAATTTGCACTGGGCGATCTATCTGACAAAAATGTGAAAGAGTTGCTGAACACCCCTATAGAATCTTCAATTGTAGAGCTAGGGAATGATCCAGAAAGCGGTGAAATGCTGTTGTTAAAAAATGGTAGATATGGACCCTATATTGAAACATCTGAATCAACAAAAAGAAAATCCATTCCAAAGGGTATGGAAATAGAAAATGTTAATCTGGAGTTTGCAATCAAACTAATTGGCTTGCCAAAAACAATTGGCACTCACCCTGAAACTGGGGAGCCTGTTACCGCTGATTATGGACGCTATGGACCCTATATACGCAGTGGAAGATCTACTGCTCCATTGAAACCTCCACCGACTCCATTGACAGTAACACTTGACGAAGCTGTAACGGCACTAGCTCAGAAAAATAAAAAATCTTCCGAATTATCTACCTTAGGCAAACATCCTGAAACTGGGGAAGAGCTTATTTTAAAAGATGGTAGATACGGCCCATTTATTACAGATGGAAAAGTAAATGCTTCTCTACCAAAAACCGAATCGCCTGACTCCCTCACTCTTGATATCGCTGTCGATTTAATCAATAAAAAAAGAGCCACGCCAAAGCAAAAAAGAAAAAGAAGGAAAAAATGAAGCGTCTCCTTTTTATTGGCTTCGTTTCGTTTTTAATTGCGGACAATGAACAAGACCCTCTCATAAAAGATATACAAAAATCTCTTATGGCGCCCTGCTGTTGGAGTGGTACGGTATATGACCATGGGCATGATCAAATGGAAAATGAAATTTTAGCATTTGTTAATGAAAATAAGACTAAAGCAGAAATTCTGAAATATTATATCTCACTCCATGGAGAAAGAATACTGTCATCACCTATAGCCAAAGGGTTTAATGCTATTGTTTGGTTGGGACCCCCCGTTCTCGCTTTTTTTGCATTTGTTTTTTACATTGTCTACATGAAAAAACCGGGACCTGACTCGGGACCAATAGCAAGCAGCTCGCCTAAAATTCCCTTTGATGATGTAATTGAAAAAGAGCTGGAAGAGTTTAAACTTTAATAATTATACTGAGATATTATGGATTTAAAATCAATAGAAAATATAGTCTCTTTGTGTAAACGGAGAGGATTCATATTTCAGAGTTCTGAAATATATGGAGGAATTGGCTCAACATGGGATTACGGACCATTAGGGACTGAAATGAAAAAACGGATTAAGGATGACTGGTGGCAGGCAATTGTAACCAAAAGGTCCAACGTGGTTGGAATGGACTCATCTATTTTAATGCACCCTAAGGTTTGGGAAGCCAGCGGACATGTTTCCAATTTCCATGATCCAATGGTCGATTGCAAAAAATGCAAAAGCCGATACCGATCCGATCATATCAATCTGAAAAAACCATGTAAAAAATGTGGCAACACAGATTGGACAGAACCAAGACAATTCAATCTCATGTTCCAAACCACAATTGGGCCAATAAATGAAGAAGGTAATATCACCTATTTACGCCCTGAAACAGCCCAAGGTATCTTTGTTAATTTCAATAATGTTCAAACAACAGCCCGTCAAAAGATTCCATTTGGAATAGCTCAAATTGGCAAAGCATTTAGAAATGAAATTACTACAGGAAACTTTCTATTCAGAACCAGAGAGTTTGAGCAGATGGAAATGGAATATTTTATCCACCCTGATGAATCTTCTCGCTGGCTGGATTTTTGGAATCAAGAAAGGCTGGATTGGTTTTTACGGTTGGGAATTAACAAAAATAAACTAAGATTGAGACCTCATGGAAAGGATGAATTAGCTCACTATTCTTCTGCATGCTATGATGTAGAATATGAATTTCCATTTGGATGGTCAGAGTTGGAAGGGATAGCAGATAGAGGAACTTATGATTTAGACCAGCATAATGAGTTTACTAATAAAAAACTTTCCTACTTTGATCCAAAATTAAATAGAAGATTCACCCCAGCTGTAATAGAGACTTCAGCCGGAGTTGACCGTACATTTCTTACGTGTCTCGTAGATGCATACACTGAAGAAGAAGTTCGTGGTGAGAACAGAACACTGCTAAAATTGAGTCCAAAGATTGCACCAACAACCTGCGCAGTATTTCCACTGGTCAATAAAAATGGGCTTCCTGAACTTGCGGAAAAAATAGTTGAAGAGGTCCGAAAACAATTTAGCTCGTTCTTTGATCAGGGCGGATCAATCGGACGCCGTTACAGAAGACAGGATGAAGCAGGAACTCCCTTTGGGGTCACAGTTGATCATGAAACAATTGAAAATGGAACCGTTACTTTAAGAGAGAGAGACTCAATGGAGCAAATAAGAATATCTCAAGATAAAATCTGTGAAGCTATCAATGAAAAAACCATTTCTTAACTTAAGAGGTATCTTATGAATAATCATTTGACATTACGCTCTGGTAACCCTGCGTTGTCAGCAACAACTTTTAAACAATTTAATGCATCTCTTTCAGATACCATGACCATAATGGGTACTGTCCACAAAACTGCTTTATCATTGCTACTTCTAATGACAACTGCTTTATATACTTGGAATCTTCCTTTAGGAAGCCCAAAAGCTACTGGGTTAATGTTTGCAGGAATTATTGGAGGTTTAATACTTGCTATGATTACTGTATTCAAAAAGCATCTCGCATCGTACACTGTCCCCGGTTATGCCTTGTTGGAGGGATTAGCTTTAGGGGGAATATCCCGCACATTTGAATCTATGTATCCAGGGATTGTGAACCAAGCTGTATTTCTTACTTTCGGAACTCTTGGGGCTTTGCTCCTTGCCTATCGCTCGGGATTAATTAAACCTACAGAAAATTTCAAACTTGGTATTGCTGCAGCGACCGGAGGAGTTGCTTTTGTATATCTTACAAGTTTCATCCTAGGTTTTTTTGGTATAGGTGTTCCTGTGATTCATGGGAATTCTAACATGGGAATAATTTTCAGCTTAGTTGTAGTAGGAATTGCAGCATTGAATCTGGTGTTAGATTTTGATTTTATTGAAGAAGGAGCAGAAATAGGAGCTCCCAAATATATGGAATGGTATGGAGCTTTTGGGCTTTTAGTAACACTGATTTGGCTCTATCTTGAACTTTTAAGGTTACTGTCTAAACTGTATTCAAGACGATAGAAATTATTTATTCTATATCAAAAACAAGAAGTTTTTCATGATATTTAAATCAGTTAACAGATTGTTCTTTTGGGGAATGACTTTTTCATCCTTGCTCTTAGCTGAAATACCCTTTTCTAAAAATGGTATGGTTGTTTCCGCTAATCGTTTGGCATCGGAAGCTGGAGTAGAAATTATGAAGAAAGGAGGTAACGCTGTTGATGCTGCTGTCTCAACAGGCTTCGCTCTAGCAGTTGTATTCCCTGCAGCAGGGAATATTGGTGGAGGCGGTTTTATGACAGCTGTTGTGGATGGAAAACAATTTACTCTAGATTTTCGAGAAATGGCTCCCGGGTCAGCAAGTAAAGACATGTATTTGGATGATTCAAATCAAGTTATTCCAGGTCTATCATTATACTCTCATCTAGCGGCTGGTGTTCCTGGCTCAGTTCATGGTCTAATTAAGGCATGGAAAGACCATGGCTCAGGAAATATTAACTTATGGAATATCATGAGACCTGCTATAAACCTTGCAGAACAGGGATTTGAAATTTCAAATGGACTTGCCAAAAGCTTAAACTACAGAAGAAATTTTTTTGCTAGAGATAAAGACACTGAGAAAGTCTTTAATCGAAAGGATGGTAGAGATTGGGTACAGGGAGACAGGCTAAGGCAAAAAGACCTTTCAAAAACCCTTCGTAGAATAGCAAGAACGGAGGGAAATGATTTTTATTTTGGAAAGACAGCAAGACTCTTGGTTTCAGAAATGGAATCATTCAATGGGCTTATCACATTAGAAGACTTAGCAAATTATGAATCGGTTTATAGAGAACCAATTAAAGGTGAGTTTTTGGATTTCGAAATATTGTCTATGGGACCCCCTAGCTCAGGAGGATTGGTTTTAATCCATATGTTGAACATGCTGGAACAATTTCAATTGGATTCTATTGGCTGGCATTCTTCAGATTATATTCATCTTCTCACAGAAATAGAACGGAGAGGATACGCTGATAGAGCTGAACATTTAGGAGACATGGACTTTTGGGATGTTCCATTTAGTATGTTCTTTTCAGATGAATATGCAGGTGAAAGAATTTCATCTTTTGATCCCTCCAAGGCCACACAAAGCTCAGACATTTCCCATGGTGATCCCTATCCCTACGAAAGCAAAGAAACAACTCATTATTCTGTTGTGGATAAAAATGGAAATGCTGTAAGTGTAACCACTACTTTGAACACAGGTTTTGGCTCTGGATATGTAGTTAAAGGTGCGGGATTTTTATTGAATAATGAAATGGATGACTTTTCTTCAAAACCAGGTGTGCCTAATGCTTATGGACTGGTAGGGAATGCAGCTAATGCAATTGAACCCGGGAAAAGGCCGCTAAGCTCTATGACTCCCACCATTGTTTTGAAAGATGGAAATCCTTTGCTCATCATTGGTTCACCTGGAGGATCAACAATTATCACAACTGTAATGCAGGTAATTCTAAATGTTCTGGTATATGAGATGTCAATTCAACAAGCTGTCTCTGCATCACGATTCCATTCCCAATGGCTACCAGATGCAATTTTTATTGAACCATTTTCATTAACTTCTGATATAAAAGAAATTCTTTTTAATAAGGGACATTCAATCAAGTATTACAAATGGGGTTATATAGGTCAGGCAAATGGAATATCAATTACGGAAAATGGATTTTATGGAGGAGCAGATTCAAGAGGAGAAAATTCAGCTGTTGGATATTGAGTTAGGTACTAATTCATCATAAAGGAATCTTCAATTAACTGAAGAAAAATACTTGAACCAATCAACAACGCTCTCTCGTCTATGTCAAAGTGCGAGCAATGGTGAGGCACACTTAGAGGCTCTCGATCCAAAGGAGCTGATCCCACAAATAAAAAACAACCCGGTATTTCATTAGCAAAATATGAAAAATCTTCTGCTCCCATGGATAGATAAGGTTCTTTTCTGTTTTCTCCTACAATCTTTTGTGCTGATAAGAATAATTTTTCATATGCAGATTTATTATTTATAGTAGGAGGATAACCTTTTTGATAATCCAATTCTATATTTGCGCCAAACATTTCTTCTGTTCCTGAGACTAT
>CAXRJK010000123.1:0-5700 GCA_964230865.1 Winogradskyella sp. | reverse complement strand
ACCTATCAAATTCCAACCCTCTGTAATATTGATCTGTAATTCATTGGATTCATATCCTGTAAATGTGATCGCTTCATCATTTAAAAGTCGTATCCAATATCCTTCCCCATTTTCTAGGGATTCTTCCTGAATATACTCATTATTGAACGAGTATAGAGTATTACCTACCATATTTGGAAATAGAATATCTGCCTGATTGTCATCAGTTGATATAGGCAAACTTACTAGATTCCAATCAACTGAATATCCCGGTGAAACAGTTACAACTTGCGGGTTATTCGATTGGGTGGGTGGAAATTCGACCAAATCAACCCATACACAATCCTCCTCCATGTCAGTTGAACCACCTCCACCATCTTTTACATAGCTCCAAGTGAAAGTATATTGTCCGATTGCAACAGGGAAAGAAGCATAATTCCAAGGTGTTTCTCCTTCAGTTGTAGGTTGATACTGTCCTATCAATTCATCGTTAATATAAAATTCTAATCCATCATAAAAGTAATTTCCTGACTGACTATACTCTGAAGCAACTCTAAAATAAAACCCTACAGAGCCATGAGCCGTTACATTTAAATCAAGAGTTAAATCTGAACTTTGATTATGATCAATTTCTCCAGATCGTACAGAGTACATACCCCCATAAACAGATTCTGTATCAAAAAACCACTCAGCACTCCCTCCTGTGGTCCAATCTTCACTGAATTCAACAGATTCAAATGATTCTGTATAATAAGTAAACAATTCAATTGATATAAATGAATCATTTATAGAGATTTCCACGTCTATTTCAACAGATGAATAGTTTTCGGACTCTACATGCATACTGTAAACACCACTGTAAACATCGGGAAGTGTAAAATATCCTTCTGTATCAGTATTCACGCTTTCTCCTTGATTGAAATTGACTGATGCATTTTCAATAGGCAGCCCGGTTATCCCATCTGTTATCTGTCCATTTACGGAAATCAGAGTTAAGGGGTTGAGAGAGACATTAAGTATAGTTTGTTGAAACGATGAAATATTTACGGTTTCAGTTACAGATTCATATCCTGCTGCAGAAAAAGTGACCTCATATTCTCCGGCTTGCAAAAGACGATAGTAGCGGCCAAAGCTACTATCACTTATACTAGGGAATTTATAATTACCTGTATTATCAATTCCCTCAACATAAACCTCAGCCATAATTGGATCACCAGATTCTGAATCTGATATATGTCCAGTTAAGGATTTTCGATTGACACGATTTAATAGGATCATTGCAGCTTCAAGGTTTTCTTCCACTATTTGATCTATTTGTCCTGCAGGAGGTATAAACTGAGTACCAAGTTCAATGGTAAAAGAAAATATGGAATGTACACCATAGGCGTAGTCATCAGTGGTTCCCATGCATGGATACAACTCTAAACTTTGTTGCGGAGTATAGTGGCCACCGCCTTGGGCAGGAATAGTAACCGCCATTTCGACAGCTAACTCCTCTAAGGCATCATGGTCAGGAGCAGATACTCCCATTTCATATCCAAAAGGAAATAGTACCAACTCGCTATAGCTATGATATGTTATACCTGTAACAAAATGATTTGACTCTAGCAAATTTTTCATTGCCACATTTTCAGGCTCTGACCAAGCATTTGGTCCATGGTAGACAGGAGAGTTAAAACTATTTGATGTACCCACCTCTCCATATTGGAATCCATAATTTCGGTTTGGGTCAACCCCATCTGTTCCGTAACCGTAGTCATTTGATGTATCAAATTGTCCATTTTCATTATTATCTCTAATATTTTTTCTCCACCATAGATCAATTTCGTCAGTGACAATTTGGTGACCGTTGGGATTTACAATAGGGACAAACCAAATTTGTGTGTTATTTACAATGCCGGTTATATTTGGGTCAGTATCATAATTATTTAATAGATGGTATAATATACCCATAACA
This sequence comes from Winogradskyella sp., assembly GCA_964230865.1. Classification (GTDB taxonomy): domain Bacteria; phylum Fidelibacterota; class Marinisomatia; order Marinisomatales; family AB-629-J13; genus AB-629-J13. The sequence goes on along the minus strand of CAXRJK010000123.1, from coordinate 3,764 downwards.
ACTTCCACACTAATTGGTTCACGAGAGTGGTGCATTCCCATGAAGAAAGTTCCCGGTTCGTCCTCATCAATTTCGACATTATCTGAAACTTTCAAACCCCAAACTTCATGATAAAAATCGGAGTAATAATTTTCACCATCATCAGCATATTCCTTGCCCCATGTGTCTCCGAGGTCAACCAGCTGACATATATCCGGAAATTGCTCAGCTATATCCTGAAGCTCAGTTAACACATCTTCATAATTTCTGTAGCCATACAAATCTCTGACACCTCTAAGATTTTGTCTTAACTCTGCCTCTGTCTGCATAATTAAAACTGAATGACCCTCTTCCACAATTTCTTCATACAAATTAGTATTTACGACTAAATCTAGATATTCGCCTGGTTTATAAGCAGGCATATCGTATTCAGGAGCTCTATATTTGAAAAATAATCCTTCATCAGGATTTTGTATGCGAATCACAAATTTCTCTTGATTTCCGAATGAAAAAATATTGATTAGAATTGAAATTAAAAATATTTTCTGAATTTTTGTTTTTATCATAAAGTTTCCTATTTATGCTTAGAATAATATAGTAATCTATTTAAAAATAAAATTAAAGAAGAATAAATATTTATTTGAATACCTGATTAACATTTGAATATTGTTATATAATTTAATTCAGTATTTCCACCGATAGATATTCGACAATAGAATAGGTTGTATTATTCCAATAATTAACCTTAACAACCTGTGTATAAAAACATAAAATTAATCATTTACTGGACATTTCCACCAATGCTCTGTTGTACCCTTTATTTTCGGATCTTCTAATTTACAGCTTTCAATTGCAGATTCACACCTAGGATGAAATCTACATCCCTCTGAAAAATTTTTAGGTGAGGGTGGCTGACCTTTGATATAATAAAGTCTACCTTCTTGGGTTTTATATTGCTGAGATAGATTAATTAATTTTTTTGTGTAGGGATGTTTTGGGTTTTGAAAAATTGATTCGGCCCTTCCCCATTCAACTATTTTCCCTGCATACATTATAGTTATATAATCTGCAAAACCCTTAACAGAGTCTAAATCATGGGTAATATAAATAATGGCTTTGTCTGACTCTAAACATATTTTTTTTAACATTTCAATTATCTGATATTTTATTCTTACATCAAGAGAGGTAGCAGGCTCATCTGCAATTAAAATATCAGGATCTCTTGCCAACGCCATAGCAATCAATATTCTTTGTCTCATCCCTCCCGAAAGTTCGTAGGGATATTGTTTATATCTTTTTGTAGAATCAGATATTTCTAATTTATCCAACAAATCCAAAACTAGCTGTTTTTTATTAATTGAATTAGATTTGGTTTTGATTGCTTCCTTAATCTGAGAACCTATTTTCATAAGAGGATTTAAGGCATTCAGAGGATCCTGAAAAATAAATGATATAATAAAGTTTTTTAGGGAAGGGTTAGATTCTAATTTGAATCTTGCAGTTTTTGGTAAAAGTCCAGCTATTGCCAACCCTGTCTGAGTTTTACCACCTCCTGACTCACCAATAATTGCTGTTACTTTTCCCTTATAAATAGAAAAGTTAAGATTATCTACAACTGGGAAATAATCCGTTCCCTTTTTATAAGATACAGAAAGGTTTTCAATTTGTAATAAAATAGGTAAAATTATTTATTATAAAATAACTCTTAAGGTAAAATTAATTACATAATTGGAATAATAAAAATATTACCAATGATTATACTATTTTTTATCTTAAGAAAAATTTTGATTGTCATTGGATAATTGTTCTTTTTCATTTTTATTCTTAAAAGCAGCAAATCCTAAGATTCCAACAACAACAATCAAAATAATAAATGTAGCATAATTATATTCACTACCAGAAAACTTAATTAAATCGCTAAACCTTCCAATTAGAAGAGATATACGACCCATTACTGCAAAACCAAAAGATGCTCCAAAGCTAATCATTAAAAAATTAATACCTATTTTCGTGGCCTTCCCCAAAGCACCTTTATGTTCTTTTGAAAAATAAAAATATAAGAGACCACATATAGTACCGATAAAAATAATTATATTATTAAAAACAGATGGTGATGATAAACTAAAAATAGGAAGGCTAAAATCAAATATGTTAACAGCTGTACCCTTGATCTGCCCTATCACATTTGAACTTAGATATCCATATGCCCTTAAACCAGCTGCCATACCAACGATATAGGCAATACCCCAACGTGCCATCCAACTAATACTTGGGAATAAACTTAGAAGCATCATAATTCCAAGAATCAAAGGTAATAAATATATAAGATGTTGATCATGACCTTTATCAATCCCGCCAGCAGGAAATATAGAACTAAAGAAAAAACTCAAGACATTATATATTGAATATGTAATAGTATCCGGATCATAATGTTTCGCTGGAAATAACCTACCAAATAAATTAGGCTGGAGCTGAGTCCAAAACCCAAGCGAAAATAAATAGCCAGCAGAAATTCCAACAAATAAATGTTCTGCTATTTTATAAAATGGATTATCCTTATAGAGATAGGAAAAGATACCTATTGTTAAAAAAGTTGCTGTCCATCCACCTAATATAATTGAAAAATCCATATTAGTATTTTTTCGACCTTTTTCGTTCAATAAAATATGCGGTATTTCCAAGCACAATAAATAGCACTATAACAAGATGTGCAACAGACTGAGCATCCATTCCGCTGGTTGCAGAACCTTTTTGACCAATCAGAGACTCATACTCAGCAGCGCCTGGCATACCAGCTAAAACTCCCACCATTTGACCTGACTGAACATAGGGCATTACCTCATTAACCTGAATAGATGTAACACCAGAACTCATAGGAACTCCTGTAGGGTCAGCTGCATATTGTACCCATTCGATTGTTCCCGGATAGCCAGCTGAAACACTAAATAAAAAAGCAAAATCTTTAAAGTTAGTTATACCGTTCATTATTGGTATCTCATCAATCTTAGTCTGTTTTGCGTCTACCGAATATAATTTCCTTATGTTGCTTACTATACCCTTAACGACAGCCTCTCCGCCTGGTCTATATCCAAGCAGAACATAGTCTTTTCCATACTTTTTCCCATATTCGCCTTCAGCTACTTGATTAAGAGCGTCTTGAGCCATAAACTGGCCATCTGGCCATAAGCAAGTAACATAGACAATATGATCATTTCGAAACAAGTGTCTGAGGATACTGATGGCCATTGGATGATTCTCTGGCTTCGTGCTAGGACTGTATTCAATCGATAATAAAACTTTTGAGCCTTTTGGCAATGATTCAATCGCTTCAAACACATCCCTTGAAGTATCTGTTGCCCTTATAGGCAAACCAATTGGAACTAAAAGTGGAATAACAACCACAATAGCAATAATGATAAATATCCATCTTCTATCAATGTTACCAATTTGTAAAAATAAATCTTCTAACTTTTTCACTTTATTCTCCTATATACGATCGCTCAATACCGAGTATATAGCGGATAGATGTTGCAAATATTCCGAGACCTATACCTATCATAATTGCTCGTGCTCCAGCAACATTAGGATAATAATATATCCACTCTTGTAAAGATGGAAGATAAAATATACCAGGCTGATCTATTGGCCAACCTGTGACTATTCCACCAATAGTTACCAGAGAGATACCTATAGAAACAAAAATAAAAGTTATTTTTATATCCTTTTTCCAGGAATTCACATAAATACCAGCGCAAAGAATTATAAGATACATTACAAACCAGGAT
>CAXRJK010000122.1:0-9699 GCA_964230865.1 Winogradskyella sp. | reverse complement strand
GAAAACAAACTGATTTATTTATCCTTACAAAGGGCCCTTAGCTCAGTGGTTAGAGCAGCGGACTCATAATCCGTTGGTCCGGGGTTCGAATCCCTGAGGGCCCACATATAAAATCTTATGATGGTATTAACGAGAAAGCGGGATTTATTTCCCGCTTTTTCTTTATCCTGAATTTGTTAAACCATATGACAAATTAGGACAATCTGACGTTATTTACTTATTACTGGTGTAATACCGATTTATTTGGGAAGCACTAACGCAAGGCGGAGTGAGAATGTGCGGGGTGGTGTGTCTTAGAATTTTACCACATCCCCACTTTCTTATAAAGAGGTGTGGAATTCAGTTCAAAAAGAGAATGATATGAAAACCACTCGTATTTCAATCTATATTAAATAAATAGATTCTTCTAAGGTTACACTTTAAGGGTATGTATTTCAAGTGAAATATATTTTGGGAATAATCTTCTATATTTTATAATTCTAATAATATTCTATCCCTTTAAAAACAAATAGAAAACCCGTTTTTCTTATTGTCTTCAAAATCCCTGTCAATACCTGAGTTGCTGTAAACAAGTAGCCGGTACCACGCATTGTCAGTATTTTACTCAGTAGAAGACCAAAAGAAGCCCGAGAGGCCGACTATTATTAAGGATAGGGGGTGCCCCCCAAGATCTGGGTGGGAGTTCTACTTCAACAGCACCATCTTTTTGGTCTGCACAAACTCCCCAGCCAGTATCTGGTATAGATATACACCTGCGCTGACAGGTCTGCCTATAGAGTCTGTAGCATCCCATTGAACCGACTTAAAGCCTGCCTCTTGGGTTGTGTTAACAAGTTGTGTTACCTCTTTTCCAAGCATATCAAAAACGGTCAGTGTGACTAAAGCATCTGAAGGCAGGTCATACCTCAGTGTTGTTATAGGATTGAAAGGATTGGGGAAGTTCTGATACAATGCAAAAATATTAGGTAGTATTTCTTTGAGTTGTAATGTAAACTTTTCTTCTGATGGAACTATAATCTCTCCCGATCCATTAAGAGTATAATCTTTTCCACTTTGAGATGTTAAAATCCATTCCTGGTTTGGTTCTTTATCAATCTTGATATCATAACGAATAGGGAAAGTCTCGCCAATAGACTTTACTTCTATTTCGCCATAGTCACTTACAATCCTCCAACCATCTTTAAATCGTACATCAAAAGCTCCCTCAGGAGGTTTAGGTGGTAAACTGTAACTCAGCATTTTCTCTTCAGAGATAGAAATGCCAAAGTAAAGATTCATACCATTTATGTTGAGAGTGTTTATGCATTCAATAAGATTAGAATCTTTTTTTATTATTCTTGATAGTTCCATATCTGTAAAGGTAATTACACCATCTTGGTTTGATCTCACCCAATAACCTTTCCCCGGTATAAGTATATCTGTGTTGTAGTACGTCTGGTTAAAACCAAATAGAGTATTTGGAACAATTATATTGTCAATATCAATCACATTATTAATATTAAAATTATTAATAGGGCCAGAAATAAGATTCCAGCCAACATTAAGCTCTAAAACAATTTCATTAACTGCTATACCAGACACAATAGCTGTTTCTTCATTGTCAAACCTAAGCCAATAGCCATCTCCAGGGGTTAAGGTACTATCAACCATATACATTCCGTCATAGTAAAAAAGTGTATTTTCATTTGCCTGAGGGAAAACAACCTCATAGTTATTGTTTTCAACATATAAGGGAAGTCCAACAATGTTCCAACCAGAATTAATTAAAATATCCTGTGAAATGATTTCTTGCCCATCACTAATGTTCATATCTACAGGTATGGATGCGGAAGAAATATTTGATAGGATTTTTAGAACCATATTATAGTTACCACTATCTAATGAATCGGAAGCAACGCTAGTCATAAAGCCGAAGTTTTCTTCTGCAGATAGTATCCCTATCAAATTTTGTGGTTCAAGTTCTATATCTAACCAATCATAAAAATCATATTTTAAATAAAGCGTTAACTCATTCTCAACGTAAAATTGATTGAAGGCAACCTGCAAGCCACGTGTTCCTGTAAAATCTTGTAGACCGATTGTTCCAGACTCAATATCACCATCCATAGATTGGTAGTTTACCAATATGTCACCACCATCATGTAAAACTATCTGAAAATTATAAACACCATTGTAGTTCCCTGGATAGTGAATTACATCATTATACCAGATGGTAAATGTATTATTATCGGTTTTAAAATAAACCTCTCCCAATCCACTATCATTTGAGTTATTAATCGGATTTAGATCATCCCAGAACGCAAATATCGCAGCTCTAGGTGCATCAATTTGGGGTATCTCTTGATTGCTCCACCCATCATTATCAGATGTAAATCCAATCCATCCATTTGGGTTTATAATGCACTGATTATAATTTACTCCATAGAAAGGGAAGTCAAATCCAATATCATAAGGTCCTGAAGCTTGGTCATTGTGCTCAAATTCAACTAAATCTCCATCAGATATATTGACCCAGTTAAACTGGCTGTTTGTATCTAATCTGGAGTCTGTCCAAAAATAACCATATTCATCGGGGCCTCCCCCAGCTGTTTCAAAAGGAGATTCTGATTGGGGATAATTCTTTGTAATAGCATAATTTAAATTAGAACCACTATCTCCTGAATTCTCAATAGTAATTTCCTGTTCAAAGTATTCTTCAGAAAGAATGTTTATAGAAATCGAAGCTGGTTCATAATTAAGATTAGGAATTGGAATGGTCTGTGGGGACATTGTTGTAATAAATAGAGCTGAGTAATCTTCTAAAAAATGACTAGAGATAGGATAGTCATTATTAAAAGTATATTGAAGTCCTCTGTTGCCTGTCTCATCTTCAATCCCAACTGTACAATATCCTCCATGTATAGGAGTATATCCTGAAAAACTTCCGCTGGATGAATTATTAAATTCTTTGTACTGTAGTTTTATTTCAGAGTCGTTATTTGGTGGTACCGTTGAGCTATACAGAATCGCTTGAAAAGTATTGTCTGAACCATTAAAATATGTATCCATATCATCCCATTGTACTATAAATGCATTTATTTCTTGAGAAAAATATGTATAGACCTCTCCACCACCTGTCGTACGGTGGTCGTCCCAAAATACAGCAACCATTGGTGACGGGCCACCTGGTCCAGGAACACCATAATTTCGAAAAGAACTCATATCAGTTTCGCCAAAAGCTATCCATCCATTAGATGAAATACTGATTAAAGAATAGCTCTCACCATAAAACCTAAAATCAAATGGAAGGTTAACAGTTTTAGTAGCTTCTGTAAACTCACAAAAGCCATAGTCTCCCCATCCTGGAGGGTCACAATCTTCATCGGTATTGCAGACCATATCGTCTTCCTCACTGCAGTACCCTCTACCGTTACCCGGGTCATCAAGATTTAGATTATCACCTACATCAGATATTTCAATCCAATCATATTGTGGTGACAATTCATAAATATCTTCTGAGTCATAAATGTAATATCCGTATGAATCAGGACCGGTAGGATCATTCTCAGATATTTCACCTATAGTTATGGTAAAAGGGAGATCTAATTGAAATCCACCTTCTCCATTAAGAATAAGATTCATTTGTATTATTGTTCCACCAAATAATTCAGAAGATGGAAATATTGTAAATGGATTATTAGAAACTTGATAATCTTCCGGGTCAATAGATTCCCAAGATGTTTCGCTACTTAAGATTTGCACAAGAGGCTCTGTTGACTCAAGGATTCCATATAGATTATTTGATGTAGCTATTCTACCCAAGTTAAATAACTCTAAACTAATTTCAGTTAAACTCCCTTGTTCAATGATATTATTTGGAATTAAGACATTATCTATATTGACTTTTGTGCCCCAAACATCGATGTTTATTGGTGATTGCCATTGTAAGGATGAGTTATCACTAATTGTAAGTAATAGTTCACAGTCTTCTTTATCTTGAGTAGATGTGGACAGCAATATTCCAAAGTTAGTACCATTTATTTCTTGATCTGGCTCAATAATCCCATACGAAGAATTAGCATTAATTATAGTAACGTTCGGATTGCTTGTTTCCAAGAGCGCAGTTACTCCAAATGCTGAGCTTGTTCCATAGTTTTTGAGGGGAACGGAAAAAAAGATACTATCACCAGGTTCAGGAGATGTATTACCATCCTCATAAAAAATATTATTTGGATTATCACAATAAATAGAGACGCTATTTGAAATAATATTTATAGTTTCCTCTTCAGGTTTAAAATTTTGTTTTGTTACATTCAGAGAAATAGGTCCATCTGTTTCATAATCAAATGTAATTCTTACAAACCCATTTTGGTCCGTTAATTTTGTCTCAAATATTTCATTATCTCCTTTTATCAAAGTTACTCTTGCATCTTGTATTGGTATATTGTTTAGATCTTTCACTATTATATCGAGATGTTTTGTCCCATAATAAATTTGAGAAGGATAGTTAAGGATCATTATTTGAGGTTTTGCTGTCCACAAATGTGTGGCAGGATCACCCATTAGATTGTTCCACTGTGAGAATGCAGATATCCAGTTATAAGGGTTAGAAGGATATGTATTTAAAAGCTCTAGCTTACCATTAACAATTGCCTGTCCTGCGGTCTGAAGGTTTTTATTAAATAACCCACTATAAATACCCATATTTACAATATTATTGAAGAGAGTGTGTGTATTCCCAGTAGCGGTACCAACAGATGCGATTGCCCCCTTAGGATTAGATAATGTTCCTGCTCTTAAAAAATATTCTGAAAGACTAGCATTATCTTCAGCAAAATTACCTGTATTACATGTCAAAAAGGTTGCAAATGGTAACATAGGCCCATTATTAGCGTCATTTATATCATACGCATCAAAACCACTTGCTCCATTATAACCTCTGTAATTAAGATACAAAACACCGTCCTCAAGCTGATCCTCCATCCAGTTATCATATCCACCATTTCCAAAATTGGTATTTATATCTTCAAATCCAAATTGAGATAACAGCTGTTCAATATATTGGTTAGTAAAAATAGTTGATTGACCTGAACTACTGGGATCCGCCACAAGTGCAGCTCTAGTATAGTAATCTTCAATTTCATTTAGAGCACTTGCCTTTTCATAGTTGATGATTTTACTGCTAATCACTGACATATCACTTGTTGACCTAATTGAAATTCTCCCTACTATTATTTCAGGAAATAAATCGTTACCTACCAGCTGTGAGTACGGCTGGTCTCCCTCACATGCATCGCCCCATACATCGTGATTCCAACACTCATAAAATGTTGGGACTGAATAGCTTCCATTTGCATCACCAACAAGTGCAACATATTCAGGCTTAGGATCAAAGTTATCATATGCATAATAAATATAATTTTTTATGGATGAAGATGAAGAACCTGTTTCATCTAAGGAAGCAGTATATACTGTGAACCCCTGTTTCCTCCTCCATTCAATTAAGTTTAGAAAACTATAGTTACTTTCAATATTTCCGCCACATATATACAATATAGCTGGGCTTTGATAATCAATTTCTCTAGCGCTATCCAAATTATAATTAAAAATAATTCCACTAAATATATCCTCAAAGGTTTTACTCTTTTGCTGGGTTACATCTAGCTCTTCTAACTCTGCTCCATATTCAAATATAATATCGACATTTTGAACTATCTCAATCATGTTTGTTTCTTGATTCCACTTTATGGGGTTAACACTAAGATTAAATATAACAACATCACGCATAACCATAGTTTCAGAAACAGAATATATATTTGACTGGGATAGCTTAATTAGATCTTCAGATGTAAGCTCTAAAGAATCAATATCGAATAAATTAATTTTGGTATTATGATTGATAATATTTTTTAATCTATGAGATAAAAACTTTCTATCTTTTTTTTGTAAAATTATAGAGTTTTCACTTTTATAAGTATTAGGGTCACTCATACTTATTTTATTATAAATATTTTCTCTTATATCACTTATAGACAGCGAGTTTGGATTTTGTGCAAAATTAATTATAAGCCGTTCTTCTGAGTCCTCTTCAATAGAGAACTCACCAAAACAGGCTGATACAATTATTAAAAACACAATAGGTGTTTGAATAAATTTATTTACTATCATATAATTCAATTTTAATGTAGAACGTTAGACAAATACTGTTTTTATATTATTCCAAATTAGGAATTAAAATTTATCTTACAATGTCAAATATGATTGAGACAAAACTTCCATAGTTTTGTTTAGTTGTCAAGCTCTAATTATTTTTATCATTATTTTTTCCCTTGGTTAATAAGGGCTCGGCCTGCCAATTGTATAAAAAGGGAATTTGTTTTTAAATTTAATCATGATTACGCTCCTTTCTCCTGCAAAAAAACTATCACCTGATTGCTTTGCTACGAGTCATGCACAAACACAATGTATGTTTCTAGAAAAATCACAGGAGTTAGTTAATATTCTTAAAAAGTTTGATCTCACCGATCTTCAAAAACTAATGGGGATTAGCGATAATCTATCCTCCTTAACATCAAAAAGGTTCAAAAATTGGAGACTTCCTTTTACGGTTGACTCAGCAAGACAAGCAATTTTCTCTTTTGAGGGGGAAACATATGTTGGGCTTGGCGCAGGTACACTTACCACTAGAGATTTAGAATTTGCACAAAATAACATAAGGATACTTTCCGGGCTATATGGATTGTTGCGTCCAATGGATATTATCATGCCCTATAGGTTGGAGATGAGCACTAAACTAAAAACTAACAAAGGAACATCGCTCTATGATTTTTGGGGCGATCTCATTTCTAAATTTCTCATTGATGAACTTGCTAATCATGAAAAGAAAATCATTATAAATTGTTCATCTGTGGAATATTTTAAAGCCGTTAATATGAAAATAGTTAAAGCTGAAGTTGTTACACCTGTATTTAAGGAGGTTAGGAATGGGAAACCAAAAATAATATCATTTTTTGCTAAGAAAGCTAGGGGAGCAATGGCACGATACATTATCACTAACAGTATAAGTGACATTGATGGAATTATGTCTTTTAATCTCGATAATTATTTATATGATGAGTCACTATCATCAAGATATAAACCAGTTTTTATAAGATAGAGTGCTTAACTTTTAAATAATGAATATTTAAATCTTAAAAATCCTTTTTCGAATTAATCGGATTAGAATACCTATAATACTCCGGAAAATATTTCTTTTGAACTGTGAAGACGAAAAAAAATGGATAAAATCATTCCATTGTTCTCTAAGGGTATTCCTGTTAATGTAAATGATATAACTAGCCAACCCAATAACATAAACACTTGCTAAAAGTAGGAATGTACGAATCATGTTAAAACTAACTATTTAAATTCTAAATTTATTCAAAATGGAATTTATGATAGTCTTTACTCCCATACATGTACAATATTTTTTTAGGTTCTTACTACTATGCCAAGCAAAAATTATTTTAAAGCTGGAATTCTATTTTTTATTTCTAGTATTATAATCGGGTATGGAGGTGCCACAATTTTTGGGGCAGTACATATATGAAGAGGGTTTGGTATTTATGGTTTTTCATGGCTATAATTTGGAATAGGATTTGAACTTACTGAAAAAAAAGATTAAAACATTTCACTCGAAATAAATGAAATTAAAAATTTATTTTCCAATTACATTGTTTCTAATTTCTTTTAGTTTCTCAGAGACCGTAAAACAGGATTCAATAATCGTTAGAGATAAATGGCTGGCATTTGATAAAGTACAGCATTTTACCTATAGTTTTTTGTGGACCTTGAGTAGTCAGTATATTCTAGTGAATAATATGAATTTTGATGAAAGAGACGCAATCCACTATTCTGTAATGAGTTCTGCTAGCGCAGGGGTAATGAAAGAGTTATATGATATGCAAAAACCACGAGGATATTTAAGTAAAAAGGATCTATTTGCAAATGGTTTAGGAATTCTGTTGGCTTGTCTAGTCATACAGGATAACATAAAAATTGATTTCAGACATTAATAATTGCCCAATACAGTCCATAGCTCATCCTGAGTTTCTTATATGATACAAAGGCTTTTAGTTTGGTTTATTCATTCTTCACCAAAAATAAAACGGTGGTTTTGGAAAAAGTGGTACACAATTTTTGCATCTAAAGCTCCGAATCCAGATTTTCGGTTTATGAATTACGGATACTATGAAGAAAGTTTTCACCCTGAATTAAATTCCACTGATGAAAAAGAAAGATACCCAATTCAACTTTACCACCATGTAGCATCCCAAATAAATTTAGAAGGAAAATCTGTATTGGAAGTTGGCTCAGGTAGAGGCGGTGGTGCATCTTATATCGCACAAAAGCTAAATCCTTTAGATATAACAGGAATTGATATATCAGAGACCGCTGTGAAATTATGCAATTCCCTTTATGATATTGACAATTTGAATTTTATGGTAGGAGATTCTGAACAAATACCTTTTAATGCTGAATCCTTCGATGTTCTTCTAAATATTGAATCATCACACTGTTATGGTTCTATGGATTCGTTTTTAAATGAAGTATTCAGAGTTTTAAAGCCCGGAGGATTCTTTCTAATTTGCGACTTCCGAGAGAATACAATCATGGATCAATTATTTAATAAGTTTGAAAAATCAGGTTTAAAATTGATAAAACATCAAAATATTACTAAAAATATATTGAATGCTTTATCCAAAATGACGGAAAAAAGAAAAAGAGCTATCAGTCAATCGGTTCCAAAATTATTACAAAAAACATTTGAATCTTATGCTGGTTTAAAAGGTAGTAAAATGTATGACTCATTCAACAATGATACTCTCATCTACTTTAGCGCTTGTTTTCAAAAAACCGAAGTAGATGTTCAATAGTAATCTTCTTTTCACATCTTCTTAAAGTGGTTAGGTTCTACATAATTATATTTTGAAATATGTATGAAAACATCTGACTTAAACCGTTTTACTAATAATTTCTGGCAGGAGAACATCATTCCTCATTTAATGGATTATATTAAGATCCCCAATAAATCCCCTGCTTTTGATCCAAATTGGAAACAAAATGGTCATATGGATAAGGTTCTTCGCCTTGCTATGGATTGGGTTCACATTCATGGTGAGGATGATTGGAAAATCCATTCATTTCAAAGTGAGAACAGAACTCCATTGATTATATTGGAAATTCCGGGGAGTATTCCGGGAAACGTTCTCATGTATGGTCATTTGGATAAACAGCCAGAAATGACAGGCTGGAATGATGGATTAGGTCCATGGACACCGGTATTAGATGGAGAAAAATTATATGGTAGAGGAGGTGCAGACGATGGCTATGCTATTTTTGCTTCTGTTTGCAGCCTAAAAGCATTAAAAATGTTCAACATTCCACATCCAAACATTACTGTGCTTATCGAATTTTGTGAAGAAAGCGGTTCTCCAGATTTACCTATTTATGTTGATCAGCAAAAACAATTGATTGGTTCTCCGGATTTAGTCATTTGTCTTGATTCAGGAGCTGGAAACTATAATCAGTTTTGGCTGACGACTTCTCTGCGTGGTCTTATTGGTTGCACTTTGAGAGTGGACATACTAACTGAGGGGATACACTCAGGTGGCGGAAGTGGCATTGTTCCCTCTTCTTTTCGAATTGCAAGGCAACTTTTGTCTAGACTTGAAGATGAGA
>CAXRJK010000121.1:0-4732 GCA_964230865.1 Winogradskyella sp. | reverse complement strand
ATGGATAGGCATTATACCTGGAATTATTGGTACTTTTATCCCCGCTTTAACACATTTATCTCTAAAGAGAAGAAACTTGTCAATATCATAAAATAATTGAGTAATAACAATGTCCGACCCAGCATCCACTTTTTCCTTAAGGAACTTTATATCAATATTGATGTCCGTTTGCTCTTGGTGCCCATCAGGGTATCCTCCGACACCTAAGAAAAAGTCATCTCCATATTCTTTTCTAATGTATCGTACGAGATCAACTCCATAGCGAAAGCCCTCTGCATGTTTCTCCCAAGTAAGTGATCCCTCTGGTGGGTCCCCCCTTAGCGCTAAAATATTGAAAAGGTCACTTTCTTTTGCCTCCGTAAGGATTTTCTTTATGGATGATTCTCCCATATTTGTACACGTAAGATGCATCATTACATCCAAACCAAAATATTTTTGTATAGTTTTACACATTTCTAGTGTTTTATCGGCAGTGGACCCTCCAGCACCCCATGTAACATCAATGTAAGCAGGATGAAGGGAGGCCATTCTATCAATCCTACTATATAGATTTTCTGTCCCAAAATCTGTTTTTGGTGGAAAAAACTCAAAGCTATAAAAAGTTTTATCTTTAGCTATATAGTCTGCTATTTTTTCTGATATTTTCATTTTGTATTCTTGTTAATAAAGTGAGTTCTACCTTTAACTAAAATCAGCTATTCCCTAGTGTGCTGAAGTAGCAGGATTCGGGATGGGAAAAATACCATCCGCATACAGATGCTGCGGGATTCATTGCGTGGGTTTCTGTTAATTGAATTCCTGTGTTTTCTTCCACATTCAGGAGGGTCCAAATCTTATCCTTTTCACCGTGATCAGGGCATGAAGGATATCCCGGAGCTGGTCGTATCCCAGTATACTTTTCTCTGATAAGCTCCTCATTAGTATGGTTTTCTGTTTTTCCATATCCCCAAATTTCTTTCCGAACTCGTTTATGAAGATGTTCAGTAAATGCTTCTGCTAGTCTGTCTGCTAAAACCTTCACTAAAATAGAATTATATACATCGTTTTGAATCTCAAAACTTTCCACCAATTTTTCCAGACCAATTCCCGTAGTTACAGCGAATAGTCCAATCCAATCACTTTCAGGAGCAATAAAATCTGCTAAACTGTAATTTGGCTTATTCCATCCCTTATCAACTAACTGACGAGGAAAATGAAAATCAATATCCCCTACTTGTACTGTTTCATCACTTGCAGATGCTGGGAATAATCCTAAAACTCCCTTAGCCATTAAAGAATTTTCTGCAATGATTGTTGATAATAATTCTTTTCCATCTTTCCATAACTTTTGTGCTTCCTCTCCATATTTAGGATGGTATAAAATATCAGGATATTTCCCTTTTAATTCAAATGTATGAAAAAAGGGAGACCAGTCAATGTAAGCACTAATTTTGTGTAGAGAATAATCTTTAAAAACCTTCAACCCAGGTATGTTTGGCTGAGGGGGATTATATGAATTCCAATCTGTATTAAATTTTCTTTGTCTAGCTTGTTCTAACGAAAGTAGTTTTTGTTTTCTTGAAGATTCAGAATAAACTTTTCTGATTGATATATAATCATTTTCTATATTATCAACAAGTCCCTTACGTTCTTTCACGTTCATGAGTTTAGAGACAACTCCAACGCTTTTTGACGCATCTATTACATGAATTGAAGGTCCGGAATACATTACATCTATTTTAATTGCAGTATGCTTTTTACTTGTTGTTGCGCCTCCAATTAAAAGCGGTATTTCCATTTTCAATCTATTCATTTCTGATGCAACATAAACCATTTCATCTAGACTTGGAGTGATGAGTCCTGATAAACCTATCATATCAACATTTTCGTTAACTGCAGTAGATAAAATTTTGTCTGCAGAAACCATGACACCTAAATCAACAATTTCATAGTTGTTACAACCCAAAACCACTCCGACAATATTTTTACCAATATCATGGACATCTCCTTTAACGGTAGCAAGGAGAATCTTCCCATTGGATAAGTCACTCAAGCCTAAATCCTCTTTCTCCTTTTCAATATAGGGAATAAGATATGCGACAGCTTTTTTCATAACACGGGCAGATTTTACAACTTGAGGTAAAAACATTTTTCCTGAACCAAATAGATCTCCCACCGTGTTCATACCATCCATCAAAGGACCTTCAATAACTTGAATTGGACGTTCAAAATTTAGTCTCGCTTCTTCAACGTCATTTTCTATGTAATCAACTATACCTTCTACAAGTGCAAAAGATAATCTTTTTTCAACCGATTCCTTTCTCCATAATAAGTCTTTGACTCTCTTTTTCCGTTCTCCCTTGAAGGACTTTGCAAGTTCCACCAGTTTTTCAGTTGCATTTTCATTGCGGCTGAATAAAACATCTTCTATAGTATCCTTTAACTCAGGATTGATGTCATCATAAACCGTCAGCTGTCCTGAGTTCACAATTCCCATATCCATTCCTGCTTGAATAGCGTGATAAAGAAAACAAGAGTGCATCGACTCACGCAGCTGATTATTTCCCCGAAATGAAAAAGATAAATTGCTCACACCTCCACTGATATGTACACCAGGTAAAGTTTCCTTGATTGTCTTCGTTGCTTCGATAAACGCTTTTCCATATTCGTTATGTTCTTTGATCCCGGTAGCAACAGCAAAAATATTCGGATCAAAAATGATATCTTCTGGGTTGAACCCAACTTGATTTGTTAATATTTTATAGGCTCTTGTACAAATATCCACCTTTCTCTGGTAAGAGTCAGCCTGGCCCTCTTCATCAAAAGCCATAACAATTACCGCGGCTCCATACTTCCGAATAAGATCTGCTTGAGAAATAAATTCTTTTTCTCCCTCCTTTAGTGAAATAGAGTTTACAATTCCCTTTCCCTGAATATTTTTGAGCCCTGTTTCCAACACAGACCATTTCGATGAGTCAATCATTATTGGAATTTTAGATATATCCGGTTCCGTTGAAATGAGCCTTAAAAAGGTTTCCATTGCAAATTCTGAATCCAGTAATCCTTCATCCATATTAATATCAATTATTTGAGCTCCATTTTCAATTTGATGACGCGCCACTGTCAGCGCTTCTTCATATTTTTCTTCCAAAATCAACCTTTTAAATTTTGCTGATCCTGTTACATTAGTTCTCTCTCCTATATTGACAAAATTGCTGTCAGGCCTAATTGTGACTGGCTCTAATCCAGAGAGTTTTGTGTAAGAATTTATCTCTGGTAACTTTCTAGGTGATATTGTCTCTATAAATTTTGAAATTGTTTGGATATGTTCAGGCGTAGTTCCGCAACATCCTCCTACCATATTCAAAAGTCCTTCCTCTGCAAATTCCTGAAGCAGTGTCGCCATTTGTTTTGGAGAATCATCATATTCTCCCATCTCATTAGGTAGCCCTGCGTTTGGATAGACGAATACGGGAACATCAGCTATTTTTGACAGTTCTGCAAGCCAAGGGCGGATCTCCTTTGCCCCAAGAGCACAGTTCAACCCAACCGCAGCTACATTAGCATGACTAATTGAGTTCCAGAACGCTTCAACTGTCTGCCCAGATAAGGTTCTCCCACTTGCATCTGTGATGGTACCAGATATAAAAATAGGGATCTTTCGTTTTTGTTTTTCCAAAATTTTCAGAACTGAAAAAATAGCGGCTTTACAGTTAAGAGTATCAAAAACAGTCTCGATCAAAAAACAGTCCACACCGCCATCCATTAATCCCTGTACCTGTTCAGTATATGCAGAAACTAGTTCATCAAATGTAATATTTCTAAAAACTGGGTTATTGACATCAGGGCTCATAGACGCTGTTTTATTTGTGGGACCAATAGCTCCAGCAACAAACCGATAACTGTCCGAATATTCTGATGCAGCTTTTTTAGCTAATGTTGCTGCAGCAACATTTATTTGATATGCTGATTCTTCACATTCATAATCTAATTGCGAAATACTATTAGCGTTAAATGTGTTGGTTTCAATTATATCTGCTCCTGCCTCTAAATATGATCTGTGAATTGCTTCAATTATTTTTGGTTGAGTGAGACAAAGAATATCATTATTCCCTTTCAAGTCAACTGAATGGTCCGTAAATATATCTCCTCGAAATTCCTTCTCAGTTAATGCATAAGATTGAACCATAGTACCCATAGCACCATCCATAACTAGAATTTTTTCTTTGAATAACTTTTCTATCATGTTGTTTTCAATTTTCTGCTCTGCTGATAAATATATTTCTACATAAAAAAACTCCGGGCCTTAGCTCGGAGTTCATCCGCCTTTTTAGCACCCTTTTTTAAAGTCGTGGCAATATGGCTCAAATCACGACTACTAGAGTTTAAGAAGAATTTAGATTCTCCTCAAATCAATATTTAAAATAGTATTTTTACACTATTATCTAAATCTAACCCATTGGTCTTTGTTTTGTCTTTATTTTTGAAACTCTTTTAATCATTTTTCGTACAGCTCTATCAATGGATTTTGTGACATTATCTGTTGTCTCTTTTACATTTAACTTTCTCTTAGGTATTGAGAGATTTAACTCTGTGGTAAATTGGTTATTTTCTTGAATCAGGATAACCTCACACTTAACTGCACGAGAATGATATTTTAGGATTCGGGATACCTCTTTTTTGGCATAACCTCGTAGATTGTCGGGCGCATGAAAATGCCTTGCAGTAAATTCAATATTCATGTTTCCTCCCT
>CAXRJK010000120.1:0-22668 GCA_964230865.1 Winogradskyella sp. | reverse complement strand
TATTCCTGATTTTCCTACTGTGGGATGGAGTTGGCTTCCAATTATTAATGAAAATACTTTACACAAAATAAATGATTGGCGGTTTGAAAATGATTTTTCTATTATTTCATCGGGGCCTGTTCTAGTACACTTAGCCCATAGGATATGGGCGGGAGTGGTTTTGCTAACTATATTTATTTTTGGTTATCAATACTTCAGAGGTAACAGAGAATTTAACCCAACCGTATTTTTTTTACACCTCGGAGTTATTTTTCAAATATTATTAGGTGCAATAACAGTTTGGTCAGGGAAAGATCCTTTGATTACTAGTCTTCATGTTGCCAATGGAGCAATCCTATTGGGCTTGTCATTTCTGACCGTATTAAGATATTCTTTTAAAATGACTCAATTACGGAATATTTCTATTGCAGCTAAATAGAAAAATAGCAAAAACAAAAACTAGAGGTTATCTTGAACTGTGCAAACCTAATATTTTGTTTATGGTATTGGTGACCACAGTTTTGGGTTTTTACCTTGGAGGTGGAAAAATATTTTCCTCGTTGTTATTTTACACTTTGATGGGAACGGGAATATGTTCTGGTGGCGCTGGGGCATTAAATCACTACATTGAGAGGAAATCTGATAGATTGATGGAAAGAACAAAAAATCGCCCTATCCCTTCTGGGCTGATCCATCCATCAGAGGCACTTATATTTGGAATTATTTTGGTTTTATTTGGATGTACACTCCTAAGTTGGAAGGTAAATCTTCTTACCGGTTTTCTATCTTTATTAACTGCGTTTCTCTATGTACTAGTTTATACACCATTGAAAAAGATAACTTGGTTAAATACAACAATCGGTTCAATCCCGGGCGCAATTCCACCAATGGGTGGGTGGACGGCCGTATCGGGAAACTTAGATGTGGAAGCATGGTTATTATTTGCAATTTTGTTTCTATGGCAGCACCCACATTTTTTTGCAATTGCCTGGGTATGCAGAGACGACTATAAAAACGCTGGTTTTAAAATGCTCCCAGTTGTGGAAAAAGATGGAGATAGAACAATCAGACAGATATTCTGGCATTTAACTCTTCTTATACCTGTTTCAATGCTATTCTATGTAAATGGAAATTCCGGATGGATTTATGCGATTTGTGTTTTTGCTTTATCTATTTTTTTTGCGGTATCAGCAGTTCCACTTGCATTTAATAGGACAAAAAAAAATGCATTACTCATTTTAAAAGCATCTGTGATTTATTTGCCATTATTACTAGTTTTGATCATAATAGATAAGGTTTTTTTTCATGGATTATAAGGTTCGAACACTGTTATTTCTATCTGTAATTTTTGCTTGTTCAAGAGTTTCTTTACCAATTTTAGGTGAAATACCATCCTTTGAATTAATTGATAGTTTTGGGAAACAATTCACTGAAGATAATATCTCAGAAAAGATTTGGGTGGCCGATTTAATATTCACTACTTGCGCTGGCCCTTGTCCAATTATGAGCTCTGAAATGAAATCAGTACATAAAACCTATTTAAATAATGATAAAATACGTATGGTTACAATCACCGTAAATCCTGATTATGATACACCTGAAGTTCTAACAGATTATGGGAAAAGGTATGATGCTGATTTTTCAAAATGGCATTTTTTAACCGGGGAATATGAGAATATTCAAAACCTTATTGCCAATGGATTTAAAATGGGTGATATTGAAGAAATAGTATTCCATAGTTCTAGGTTTGCACTTATTGATCCTAATATGAAAATTCGTGGTTATTATATGGGTACTGAAAGTGATGATGTGAAAAAATTAATTAAAGATATTAGGAAACTAGAGAGAGAGTTTAACTAAAATGAAATTAAATAATGATTCATTTTGGTCAAAAATTATTTACATCCTATCTTTTATAGTAGTAGGGGCGGTTGCTTTTTTAATTCTTGGGCCACGCCCTGAAAACCTGGCAGGTAAGCTTGATGTTTCATTGCTACCAACTATCAATGCATCATTAAACTTAATAACCACCATTTTATTGATTTTTGGATTTTACAACATACGGAAAAAAGATAGAATCAAGCACAAACAGTTTATGATGTCTGCTTTTGGTACATCAACTGCGTTTTTGGTGAGTTATATTGTATATCACTGGTTTAAAAGTGGTCCTAAAATATATTCTGGTGACTGGACTATCTTTTATTATTTCATACTCATTAGCCATATTGTGCTGGCTGCTATAATTACTCCGTTGGCTCTTTTTACATTGTATCATGGGTGGAATAATTCTCTTCAAAAACATAGAAATATTGCCCGTATCACTTTACCGATTTGGCTTTACGTCAGTATAACAGGAATGATGATTTTTGGAATGTTATATTTTTGATGAAGAATATTGTTTTAATAATCTAATATTTCTAATCTTCCGTTATTAACCGGAGTTGATTTATTCTCAAGTAATAGTTCCAAATCATTTCCAAATCCTATAACCTTACCGATGTACTCTGAATTTGTTTCATCCTCTGTATAGATTGCACATTGCCTACCAATAATCATAGATCTGTTATGATAAAAATTGTAAAGATGTTTATCTTTATTATCTTTAATGAGTTGGTAATGAGCGTGTAAGGAATTAATTAATTTTTGAAAAATAGTTTTGAGTTCAACTAATGGAGAAAAATTTCTTAGACAACTTGTTTTTTTTGTGAATCTATCGGACCTTATTTTTGGTGTTGCCTCTACATTCAACCCTATTCCCAAAACTACAGCTCTTACAATATTATTTTGTGAATAACATCGAGTGAGTATTCCCCCGATTTTTGAATCTTCTATATAAATATCATTGGGCCATTTGACCATAGCTTTTCCATTTAAGTCTGGCAATGAATCAATTGTACTTAAAATTGCAGAAACTGTTGAAATTAAAAACCTCCTGTTCATTCGAATATTAGTTACTTTGGGTTTAAATAAAATTGAAAAATGAATATTTCCGATTAGTGTTTCCCACTGCCTGTTTTTTTGTCCGTGAAAGTTTTCTCCACTCTCAGCACTGCACAATATACCATCGGGAAGTTCACCCTCACTTTTTGCAAATTTCGTGAGGATGTCATATTGTGAAATGGGTGAGTGATTAATATGAAACAGGCTATCCCAACCTATCTCAGTTTTTATTTCAGTGAAAAGAGGGTTCTCAAATAATTGTGTTACAAGTTTCTGATAATCAGGACTGCAAAAGTTTTCAGCAATTGGTTTTTTCCATGGCTGGTTAAGGGAAAGCAATTGATTTAAGCTGGTTGGAGAATCTGTAAAAATATACATGACTAATGATTTTGTCCTTGTAAATTAAAAGTATTATTAACAGAATACATACTCTTGATTATAGAAAATACAAGTATATTTTATAAAAAGTGCCAAAACTAAATAGATTTATTTTAATTTTATTTTACTTGCTTTGGATTCAATATTTAGCTGGATCTCAATTGGATCTTGATATTTGGAAAATAGGAAAACGCGGGAAAGGTTTGTATAATGTGTGGGTTTATTTTAAAGATAAAAGTCAAGAGGATTATTTGGATATTAATTCTCAATTTTTAGCAATTAGAGATTCAATGCACGATAGAACGATTCAAAGAAGAGGGAAAGTAAAAAGTGATGACAATTTGATAGGGGTAGTTGATTTACCGGTTAGTAGTAATTGTATTCAATTGGTTGAAAAAACTGGTGTGAAAATCAGAAATAAATCAAAATGGCTGAATGCCGTTTCTATTTCTGGAACAAGAGAACAAATAGAGCTGATCTCACAATATTCCTTTGTAAAAAAGATTAATCCTGTTTTAAAAGGTAGAAGAAGAAAAGCTAACCCTTTAAATCCAATAAGTAAAATACACTCTGATTCTAGTTACTATGGAAATTCCTTTAATCAATTAAATCAAATAAACGTTATTCAATTGCATGAATTAGGATTATCCGGGAAGAGTGTGAGGGTTCTTGTTTTGGATTCGGGGTTTTATCTCAACCATGAAGTTTTTGATTCCATTGATGTGATTGAGACGTATGATTTTGTTGATCAAGACAGTATTGTCTTTAATGAACAAGGAAAAGATCCGTCTAATCAGCATAATCATGGGACGGCAGTTTTATCTGTATTAGCAGGATTTAAACCTGATGCGTTGATTGGGTCAGCTTATGGGGCTGAGTTTTTATTAGGTAAAACAGAAGATCTGTCTATAGAAGCGCCTATTGAAGAGGACAATTTTATCGCAGGTTTGGAATGGGGAGAGTCCCTAGGTGCAGATATATTGTCATCTTCTCTAGGATATATTGACTGGTATACTCAGCATGATTTAGATGGAGAAACAGCTGTGATATCTCTTGCTGTTAATATTGCCATAGAAAATGGAATGATTGTGGTTACTGCAGTTGGGAATTCGGGTTTTGATGGAATTGTTGCACCAGCAGATGCTTTTCAAATAATCTCCTGTGGTGCAGTTGATGAAAATGGTTTGATTGCCTCTTTTAGTTCTAGGGGTCCAACAGCAGACGGACGCATTAAACCAGAGGTTTGTGCGCAAGGTCGTGGGACATTTACAGCTACAGCATTTTCAACAAGTTCCTATGGGAACGGAATTGGGACTTCACTTTCTTCCCCATTAGTTTCAGGAGTCTGTGCTTTACTTTTAGAGGCCCACCCTGACTGGACACCATCTCAAGTGAGAAATGCAATTATTACTACTGCTGATCAATCAGGTTCTCCCAATAATAACTATGGGTGGGGCATTGTTGATGCAGTAGCAGCACTAAACTATAACCTGACTGAAACAACACCTGATTCTGCATTTTTTATTTCAAATGTATATCCAAATCCTAGTGATGGTAGAGTCACTTTTGACCTAAATAATCCACCTTCACTAAAATTAAATCTATCTATAATTGATGTGACAGGTGCATCTTTTCTTGAAAAAGATATTACACTTTTGCCATATGAAAATATTTTACGGTTAAACCTAAAGGATATTTCTACAGGAATTTATTTGGCAGTTTTTAATTTCGAACATAATAAACTAATTACAAGAAAAATTTGCTATATAAAAGGTTTTGAAAATACTTGCACAGAATAATAAATACTCTGAAAATTTCCTGTAATTGATATTCAATTAGTATATCTCAAATTTTAAACCATTATTCCAAGGTAATCTTCTGATGAGTCAAATAATTGAAAAACATGTTAATAAAAAAGATGAATTAAAAGAAGTTTTGCAAGCTTTAATGCTTAAAGCTGCTACCCTTCACCATTATAGCCATCCTCAGTATCACCCCATAGTTGTGGTAAACTCACTTAAAAATATTCTCGGAGATGTTAGGGATAATCCCAGTCAAGCTCTCATAAAGTTTGGGGAAGAATATTTAAATGGAACACCTATAAGAAAAAGAGATAAAAAAATGTTATCAAAAACAAGAGCAGCTGGTGTTTCTACAAGTGTTTTTATTATGGATCTTGAAGATGCAATTCTTGATAGAAATTTAAAAAATGCAGAAAGAGAAGCGGCAAAATTATTTATATTGGCTGATAGTCCACAGGCAATCCTAGAAAGTATCATAAATGTTGCTTTAAATGATTTTGATAAGTATGGTGTTTTTACCTATCACTTGCTTAGAGCATTTTCATTTGGAAACTATTCAAATGAAGAGACTTGGACCTTTATTCAATGTTTATTGAAACAAGTGAAGCAAGTTAATTTCACTAAAGGGAGACAGGTTATTTCTGTTAATTTTAATAACTATTTTGAAGATGTTTTGAATTCAAAAAAAATGGTTTCGTTAAATATGTTCAATTCAGCTTTAAGATTATATCATTCAAATTATGTTCGAACTAGCAGTTTTCAACAATCCATTTCAAAGTGGATATCTGAAAAAACTTGGGCTAATAACAATCGATATAAAAATGTCCATATCCCAAAGAGATTAATTTTGTATCGTACATCAGGTGGAAGTTATTTTGTAGAAAAAGCAGAGCAGATAATCAAAAGAGAGCTAAATCATAAAAACACTGGTAAAAAACTTGTATATATTGATTCACTTCGAATGATGAGCAGAGATGTCCCTGAACATTTTTTAGGATTTGTTAAAAATAAAATAGATATGATTGAGAGGGTTTCATGAGAATAGGAGATTATCAGCTCTATAGTATTGAGACCAGTGAGTTCGCCTTGGACGGTGGTGCTATGTTTGGCATCATTCCCAAAACTCTATGGGAAAAGAAATCACCTGCTGATGATCAAAACCGAATATCGATGGTTACCCGTTCGCTTCTATTGGTGAATGATGACCATAGAATAATTATAGATACAGGTAATGGTACAAAATGGCAGGAAAAGTTCAAGGATATATATCAAATTGATTTGGGGAGATTGAACATGGAACGATCATTAGTAAAATATGGACTTACGCCAGACGAAATTACAGATGTCTATTGCACACACCTTCACTTTGACCATGTTGGAGGTAACACAACATATCAAGATAAAAAACTTGTGCCGACATTCCCAAATGCAAAATATTGGATCCAATCCGAAAATTGGGACCTTGCAAATTCACCCAGTGAAAAAGATGCTGGAAGTTTTATGAGAGATGACTGGTCGGTACTGGAAGAAAATGGTATGATAGAGTTCGTGGATGGTAAAGAATCCTTTCTCCCAGGAATTGAGAACCATCTGACCTATGGCCACACTATAGGGATGATGCATCCTATTATTGGAGATACATCACAAAAATTGATTTATATGGCTGATCTTGTGCCTATGGCAGCTCATATCCCATTGCCATGGATCATGGCATATGATATTCACCCAGCTCAGACAGTAAAAGAAAAAGAACAAATTCTACCAAAGATCGTTGAAGAAGAATGGATCATTTTTTTTGAACATGACCCAGTTTATCAGGCAGGAAAAGTAAAATATGATGGAAAACACTATCAATTGCAAGAAGGAGTAGTAATCAGTGAATGATTTCCCAATTATGAAAGAGCTATATTTAAAAGGTTTGGAATCATATCATAATGGGGACTATTATGACGCTCATGAATATTGGGAAGATCTATGGTCAGATCATTATTTTGAAGACCGCAGATTTGTGCAAGGACTGATTCAGCTTTCTGTTAGCTTTGTTCATCTGCAAAATAACAATTTAAATGGGGCAAAAGGACTCATGAGAAAATGCATAGAGAAATTTCATGATTATACTGGAATACATCGGAATATAAATGTAGATGTGTTAAAGGTGAATCTGGTATCAATACAAAATCAATATGAAAAAATGGCTGTTTGTGAAGAGTTTGATTGGGAGATGATTCCGGAGTTGATATAGAATGAATGTTGGACTGTTTATTCGAGACTTTGAGATTGGTTCAAGAGTATCAGCTCGTTTAACCGAACTAGGTGCAACGGTTGAGTTTTATGATATAACTGAAGTACTAAAACCAAATACAACATTAGCAATTATTGATCTAGATGATAAAGAAACGGGGAATGAATCTTTTATTCATCAATTAGCCTCTGAACAACCAGGCCTTCAGCTTTTGGGATATATGAAACATATACATAAAGAATCTCACGCAAAGTTCAAGATAGCTGGCTGCAGTGTGATTTTGCCACGCTCTTCATTGGTCAAAAATTTGTCCACATTCACTGAAAAATAATGAGAGAAAGCAAAGATCATAAATTGAAAAGAGCAAATAATATTATCAGACTACTCAATAATGAATACCCTAACTCAAAATGTTCTCTACATTATAAAAGTGTACATGAGCTTTTAGTAGCAACAATTTTATCTGCCCAATGTACAGATCATCGTGTCAATATGGTCACAAAAGACTTGTTTGAAAAATACACATCTCCAAATGATTTTGCCTATGTAAACGTATCTGAACTGGCGAAAGATATACATTCCTGTGGGTACCATAATCAAAAAGCGCGAAGTATACAGGGAACAAGTTTGATTATTGTTGAGAACTATAATGGTATTGTCCCCAGTACAATGGAAGAGCTAATTATGCTTCCGGGAGTGGGGCGTAAAACAGCTAATTGTGTATTAGGAGAGTACTATAAAGTTCCTTCCATGGTAATTGATACCCATATGGTGCGCATCATGGGCCTTCTGGGATTTACTAAAACCAAGGACCCCAAAAAGATTGAGTTAGAGATGATGAGTATATTTCATGAAAAATATTGGGTAAAATTGACTCATATGGTCATTGATCATGGAAGAGCGGTGTGTATTGCACGTAGACCTCAATGTGATTCTTGTATTTTAAATGAACTTTGTCCATCAGTAATTAATTAAATAATACTCATTTGTAGTCCCTTTTAATCATCTTAATTTGGTTGATAAATAATAGTTGTATAGTACAAATATCTAAAATGCAATTTCTAACAAAAACCTTTTATTTTTGCGCTGCACATCAGTATGGTCATTCTGATTGGAGCGATTTAAAGAACCAAAAGGTCTTTGGTGATGACGCCAAGGTGCATGGACATAATTATTCATTGGAGATAACAGTTAAAGGCGAACTTGATCCAATTACTGGCTTTATCATTGACCTTGGTCACTTGAAAAAGATTGTTGATAAACACATTATAAAAATTATGGACCATGCACAAATTGAAAGAGATATATCCTGGTTCAAGGATAAACAGCCTTCCTCAGAAAATATGGTTGTCTTCATTTGGGAATCCCTCGAAAATAAAATTAAAAAAGCGAAACTACACCGGGTTCGGTTAGTAGAAACTCCTACAATAAAAACAGACTATTATGGTCCGAGCTGCTGTTAATGAATTTTAAGAATAAATTTTATTTGATACTTGCTGGTATTTTTATAGCCTCATTGGTCAGCTCAAACCTGATATTTCAGAAATTTTTTTCCTGGTCGCCTTTTGGATTATACACATTTGAGCTTTCTGTAGGAATTTTACCATATCCGATCACCTTCTTGGTTACAGATTTAATATCAGAATTGTATGGTAAGAAAAAAGCAGATCAGGTTGTTTTAACAGGATTAGTTGCAGCCTTATTTGTCATGGGCTTGGTCCTTCTGGCTGATTCATTGCCTCACACTGATTGGTCCCCCGTTAACTCGGAAATGTTTACCACTGTATTTGGTCTATTTGGACCTGCAGTTTTTGCATCAATGGTTGCATATCTATCAGCCCAGTTTGTAGATATCAGGTTATTTCATTTTTGGAAACGCCTAACTAAAGGAAAACATCTTTGGTTGCGAAATAATGCATCCACCATCGTGAGTCAGTTCGTGGATACAGCATCAGTACTTTCGTTGCTATGCCTTGCAAATGTGATTACCTGGGATCGATTTCTACCATTGCTTGAAAATGGTTTTTTATTCAAGGTAATGGTTGCCTTGATTGATACACCTATCATTTATGGAATTATTTATATGTTGAAAGGAAAAATTGATATTGCACCGTATGAGGAGACAGTTTAAAATGGAGAATTATAGTAAAATAAAAGAGATAACAAAATCACTTTTACAAGAGATTGGGGAAGATCCAAATAGAGAGGGGTTGATAAAAACTCCAGCGCGAGTTGCAAAAGCTTGGGATTTTTTTTCGCAAGGATACAAAGCCGACATACAGGAGATTGTTAATGATGCAATTTTTGATGAAGACTGTAGTGAAATGGTTGTGGTGCGTGATATTGAGTTTTTCAGTATGTGTGAGCATCATATGATTCCTTTCTTTGGCCGATGCCACGTGGGTTATTTACCCAATAATAAGATCATAGGATTATCAAAAATCCCTCGTATTGTAGATGCATTTTCACAGCGTCTACAGGTTCAGGAAAGGTTAACAACCCAGGTAGCCGAAACATTGATGGGGATATTAGACCCCAAAGGTGTTGGCGTTGTTATGGAAGGGAGGCACCTTTGTATGCAAATGCGAGGTGTCGAGAAACAAAATAGTCTTGCCACCACTTCGGCCATGTTGGGACAGTTTCGAAAATCAGCAGAAACGCGCTCTGAATTTTTAAGTATCATTGCCTAGGAATGATAAAAAATGGGAAAGTATGATATAGCAGTTTTAGGCGGAGGCCCCGGGGGATATGTAGCTGCAATACGAGCTTCTCAACTAGGGAAAAAGGTTGCCATAATTGATAAAGATCGTTTGGGAGGAGTTTGTCTTAACTGGGGGTGTATTCCAACAAAAGCTCTACTTAAAAATGCAGAAATTTTTCATTATGTAAAAAATGCAGATCAATATGGTATCAATATTTCGAAATTTTCCGTGGATTTCAATTCAATAATCAGCCGTAGTCGAGCAGTTGCCGATCAACTATCCAAGGGGATTGCATTTCTGATGAAAAAGAATAAGATTGATCATATTGAAGGTGCTGGAAAACTGCTTTCACCCACATCTATTACAGTGGACAAAGGAAATAACAAGCAAACGATTGACGCTCATAAGATTATTTTGGCTACTGGGGGTCGCCCCAGGTCATTTCCTGGAATGAATTTAGATGGCAAACAGATTATTTCTTATAGGGAAGCCATGACATTAGAGTCGGTTCCAAAAAAAATGATTATTATCGGTTCGGGAGCTATTGGAGTTGAGTTTGCATATTTTTACAACGAATATGGAACTGAAGTGCACATCGTAGAGATGATGAATAGACTTGTGCCAGTGGAAGATGGAGACGTTTCAAAAGAGCTCACTCGTAATTTTAAAAAAGCTGGAATAAAGATTTATACTGAAGCAAAAGTATCAAAGATCAAATCTCTTAAGACAGGAGTAAAAGTTTCATTAGAGCAGAAAGGGAAGGAGGAGACACTAGAAGGAGATATTGCACTTGTCGCTGTTGGTGTCACAGGGAATATTGAAAATATTGGCTTGGAAAATGTTGGAATTGTTGCTAATAATGGTGCAATTGAAATTAACGATTTTAATCAAACGTCTATTCCGAATATCTATGCAATAGGTGATGTCACCGGCCCTCCCTGGCTGGCGCACGTGGCATCCGCACAAGGACATGTGGCTTCAGAACATGCTTCCGGTTATGATACAACTCCGGTAGACTATACAAACATCCCTGGGTGCACATATTGTCAACCGCAAATTGCTTCAATAGGATTGACCGAAGAGGTTGCAATAGAAAAAGGCCATGAAGTAACAATTGGACGATTTGACTTCAAGGCCAGCGGAAAAGCAATGGCTACTGGTAATACTGCTGGATTTGTAAAGCTGGTTTTTGATAGTCAATACGGTGAATTGCTGGGTGCCCACATCATTGGGTCCGAAGCAACAGAGATGATAGCAGAGTTGGGTATATCAAAAGCTCTTGAATCTACCTGGCATGAACTGTCCAAAACTGTCCATGCCCATCCCACCTTATCCGAAGCTATTATGGAAGCGGCTTTGAATGCTATGGGACAGGGAGTTCATCAATAATGCTTTTATTTACAGATCTCGGAAAATCTCCCTATGAAAAGACATGGAATCTGCAAAAGATAATGCAACGTCAACGAATCAACAATGAGATTCATGATACTGTATTATTTGTTGAGCACGAACCCGTCTATACCTTTGGCAAGAATGCGAATGAAGATCATTTGCTCCAGAATTATCCTCCAGATGTGAAGTTATTTCATATAGAACGGGGAGGTGATATAACTTTTCATGGTCCAGGACAATTGGTAGGATATCCAATATTGGATTTACATCGGTATCAGTTGAGCATCTCTTGGTACATGCGATCTTTAGAAGAAGTGGTTATCCAAACATTAAGAAAGTTTAATATCAAGGCTGAAAGAAAAAGTGATTTAACAGGTGTGTGGGTAAAAAATGAAAAAGTCGCTGCATTGGGAGTCAGGATATCCCGATGGGTTACCATGCATGGATTTGCGTTAAATGTGAACACAGATTTAAGCTACTATAAAAATATCATCCCCTGTGGAATTTTTAATTATGGTGTAACTTCAATGGAAAAATTATTGAAAAAAGAGCAGGATGTGGAGAAAGTGAAAAAAGTATTAATTTCAGTATTTTCTAAGGTATTTCAATCTAAAATGGTGTCTGGATAGATAATGGGTCGTTTACACGGATTTATCAAAAAAGATCTAATTTCTATCTATAAAAAGATGATTACTGCTAGGGTTTTGGATGAAAAAATGTTAACTCTATTGAAGCAGGGTAAAAGCTTTTTCCATATTGGATGCTCAGGTCATGAGGCTGCCCAGTTAGCAGGTGCGGCAGTAATGAGAAGTGGTGAAGATTGGGCATATCCATACTATCGAGATGCAGCACTATGTTTAGGGTTAGGTATGACAGCAAAGGAGCAATTACTTTGTTTTCTTGCTCGTAGAGATGACCCTAATTCAGGGGGGAGGCAAATGCCTCAGCATTATGGGCATAAAGCGTTAAAAATTATCAGTCAATCAAGTCCAACAGGTACTCAGTTTCTCCAGGCAGTAGGTTGTGGGATGACATGTAAGTGGGAAAAAAATAAAGCAATCGTCTATGTATCCAGCGGAGAAGGCTCCACAAGTGAGGGTGATTTTCATGAAGCATTAAATTGGGCAAGCCGTGAAAAACTACCTATTATATTTCACATTCAAGATAACGATTATGCTATCAGTGTTCATAAAAGTGAGCAGACAGCGGGCTCGTCAGTATATTCTATGGTTTCAGGCTATCAGAACCTTGCCCGTTATGACGTGGATGGAACAAATTTCTTTGAATCATATCTTGCTTTTAAAGAAGCATCAGAAAGGGGACGAAAGCTAAAAGGGCCTTCTGTAATTGTGTCCCATGTTGTCCGTCTCCTCCCTCATTCTTCTTCCGATGATCAGAGAAAATATAGATCGACAGAGGAATTGGAAAAAGACAGTATTAAAGATCCAATTTTGAAATTTGAACAGACATGTATAGATGCAGAAATCATTGACTCTTCTCAATTTGAGGACATTAAAAATGATGTAACTTATCAAATTGGTAGGGAAGTTGAGTGGGCTGAAAACCAGGAGCATCCTGATAAGGAAACAGTATTTAAACATATTTATTCTGATATATCAATTAGCAATGATCAAAATACTCCATCAAATACGGGAGAAAAAATTGTAATCGTTGATGCCATTAACCACGCGTTAATGGAAGAAATGGAAGTTAATGATAAAATGATTATTTATGGACAAGATATTGCAGACCCTAAAGGCGGTGTATTCACTGCTACAAAAGGTCTCACAGATAAGTTTGGAAAATCCAGAGTTTTTAATTCACCTTTGGCTGAGTCTTCTATTATTGGGACAGCAGTTGGAATGGCTGTAACTGGTTGGAAGCCCGTTGTAGAAATTCAGTTTGGAGATTACATTTGGTACGCCATGATGCAAATAAGAAATGAAGTTGCAACAATGCGTTACCGATCCAATAATTCATGGAAATGTCCATTGGTTATGCGAGTCCCCGTGGGAGGGTATATTCATGGAGCACTATGCCACAGCCAATCAATTGACGGGTATTTTCTTCATCTTCCGGGGATATATATTGCCTATCCCTCGAATGCTGCAGATGCAAA
The DNA here is from genome assembly GCA_964230865.1 of Winogradskyella sp. GTDB lineage: Bacteria > Fidelibacterota > Marinisomatia > Marinisomatales > AB-629-J13 > AB-629-J13. The sequence goes on along the minus strand of CAXRJK010000120.1, from coordinate 9,114 downwards.
AGGATTATTAAAAATGGCATGTCGTATGGATGATCCAGTTTTATTTTTAGAGCACAAAGGATTGTATCGTCAGGGATTTGCAACATCCCCTGAACCGGATTCATCTTATCTTCTTCCATTTGGGACAGCACAAATTGTTCAAAAAGGAGAAGAAATGACCCTTGTCACTTGGGGTGCGATGGTTCAAAAATCTTTAGAAGCCTGTGGACAATTAAATGTAGAACCGGGTAGAATTGAAATCATTGATCTTAGAACATTGAATCCTTTGGATTTAGATACAATAGAGAGATCACTGAAAAAAACAGGTAAAGTTTTAGTTGTCTATGAAGATAATCTGACTGGCGGTCCGGGTGCTGAAATTTCAGCATTGATTACAGAAAAGTATTTTGAATGGTTGGATGGTCCTGTAAAACGGGTTGCTGCCAAAGACTGTCCTGTCCCTTACAACTGGTACTTGGAGGAAGAAGTGCTTCCTCAAACAGAAGATATTTCTATAGCAATAAAAGAATTATTGGAGTATTAAAATGGTCGTTGATGTAGTGATGCCAAAAATGGGTGAGTCCATAACAGAGGGGACAATTCTTGAGTGGAGAAAAAATCTAGGAGATTCAATAGAAAAAGATGAAATCCTACTTGAAATTGGAACAGATAAGGTAGATTCTGAAATTCCCTCATCTCACAGTGGAACACTTGTTGAAGTTTTTGCAAATCCAAATGATGTGATTGAAGTAGGAAAAGTGATTGCAAAAATTAACACGGATGAAGATTTAAATGTCATCAAAACAGAAGATACAAAAACAGAATCTCCGGTCGTCAAATTTCAAAAAAATAAGACATCCCAAAATGATAAAAAAATTTTAAATTCGGAGAAAAAAGTCCAATATACTGATCAGAAAAAGTTTTTCACTCCTGTGGTTTTAAAAATTGCAAGAGAAGAGGGAATTTCAATATCAGCTTTAGAGGCCTTGAATGGAACTGGAATGGGAGGCCGTGTCACAAAGCGAGATATATTAGAATATATTAAAGACAAACCAGAGACTCCGATTGAGGAGCAACCACAGAAAGTAACCAGCATTTCTGATAATGATGTGGTAGAAATGGATCACATGCGTAAGCTTATAGCTGACCATATGCGTAATAGTTTGGATACATCTGCCCATGTGTATGTGATTACAGAAGTTGATATGACTGATATTTCAGATTATCTAAAGACTTCTGAAGTGTCATTCAAAGAACGTGAAGGATTTAAGCTAACCTATACACCATTTATTATGTATGCAGTTGTGAAAGCTCTTCATGCAAACCCAGACATGAACGCTTCTTTAAATGGTTCATCAATCGCTTATCATAAACATATTAATATCGGAATTGCAGTAGCCATAAATAAAGGACTCATGGTTCCTGTAATATCCAAATGTGAGGAACTTAATTTTCTTGGTCTGTGTAGAAAAGTAAATGATGTGGCTTCAAGGACAAGAAGCAAAAAGGTTTCTCCTGATGAACTGCAGGGCTCTACCTTTTCTATTACAAATTTTGGAGTTTTCAATGTAACCATGGGTACACCTATCATTAACCAACCCAATGTAGGAATTCTTGGAGTAGGAACTGTGAAGAAACGACCTGTGGTAATTGAAAATTCTTATGGAGATTCAATTGGTATCAGAAGTATGCTATACCTTTCTTTAGGATTTGACCACCGTCTTATTGATGGAGCTGGAGGAAGTCATTTTATTGATACCGTGAGAAGAAACCTTGAAGAAATGGATCTAAATCAATTAATGTGATGGAAAAATGAATAATTTTTCACAATATATTAAATCGATTAAACCTGGGAAACCGAAAATACAGTTAAAAATCGGAAAGGATTATCGATATGTTGAAAATGTTGTTCAACAAAATAAACTAAATACCGTTTGTGAGGAAGCTCGATGCCCCAATATATATGAATGTTGGGAAAGACGTACCGCAACAATTATGATTTTAGGAGATGTTTGCACAAGGGCCTGCGGGTTTTGTTCTGTAAAGACCGGAAAACCTACCTGGGATGATTACTTAGAACCTATTAGAACCGCACAAGCAGTAAAACAAATGAATCTCAGGCATGTAGTAATTACATCTGTAGACAGGGATGATTTAAAAGATGATTACGGTTCAAAAATATGGGCAGATACTATAAAACATATCAGGAAAGAAGTACCTGGGTGTACAATAGAAGTTTTAACGCCAGATTTTAAAGGATTGAAGAGTGCACTTGTCAGGGTTTTCTCTGCAAAACCTGATATATTCAGTCATAATGTGGAGTGCGTTGAAAGGATTAGCAGGGATGTTCGAAGTCAGTCAAATTGGAAAAGAAGTCTCGATATTTTGAAAAAATCGGCTGAATGGGGTTTGCGCACTAAAACGGGAGTAATGGTTGGCTTGGGAGAAACGATGAGTGAAGTTATAACCACAATGAAAGAAGTAGTAAATATTGGAGTTGAAATATTTACAATTGGTCAATATCTTCAACCTACAAAAAATCATCTACCTGTTGAAAGGTATGTATCTGATAATGAATTTGAATTTTATCGATCAAAGGGATTAGAACTTGGATTTAAGGTAGTAGAATCAGGTCCCTTAGTTAGAAGTTCATATCATGCAGATGAGCAGGCTAGACTTGCTACAATAGAAAATGTTTAGTTTTTCACTTCCTTAGCTATGATTGAAAAAAAGAACTTTGTCTATTTTCTAACGGGGATTGCTGCAATTATTCTTGTTTTTCTATCATTTCGAAATCAACAGGTTCCATACACTCCACCAAAAGACAAAAAAAATGTATCGGAAGATAAAGCCTCATCCACACCCAATTATAATTTTGGTAATATAGGGAATTTAATTGTCAATTTTCCTAGCGAATGGATTCGAGAAGTTCCATCTTCATCCATGAGATTGGCACAGTACAAAATCCCCAATGATATTGGGAACGATGTTGAACTTGCAATTTTCAATAAAATTGGTGGAAGCGTTGAACAAAATCTTTCCCGATGGGCAAACCAATTTTTACAGCCGAATGGAAATGACTCTTATAAAAAAGCCAATATTGATTCAATTTTTGTTTCAGGGTTGCAAATTACTTTTATGAATTTAAGTGGGACTTTTGTTTCAGGCGGTATGATGGGAGGAGCTACGGTGGAATACCCAGACTACGCTATTCATGCAGCGATTGTTGAGCTATCGGACGAAGTTTATTATTTTAAAATGGTTGGTCCAAAACTTGCGATAGATAATTGGAAAGTAATATTTAGGGAATCTGTGATACGTATAAAAATAGCAGACTAATCCATTGTCTGCCATAAGGACGGACAATTATTTCATTAAATGACAAGGATTCAAGTTTTTATTAATGGTACATTCTTTGATTAAATTAAATCGTTATAATTAAATAAAAACAAATGACTGAAGAAAAAAATATAGATATAGAAGAAATCGACACAGATGACCAAAACGTGGAAGTGTATTCGGTTATGCCTTTGCGTAATACCGTACTGTTTCCACAGCAGGTCATTCCAATTTATGTTGGAAGAGATAAATCATTAAAGCTTATAAGCAATTTAGATAAAAAAAATAAATATATAGTTGTCGTAGCACAGGAAGATGGTTCCATTGAGAATCCGAAGCCAGAAGATCTATATGCATATGGCACTCTGGCAACGGTATTGAAAGTGTTTGAAATGCCGGATAACAGTAAATCTGCAATTGTCCAGGGGGTAGATCGAGTAAAGCTTTTATCGTTTATTGAAACCGAACCATTTTATCGCGCGACGGTGCAGCGGTTAAATGAACAAAAGACAACGGATGATCTTGAGTTAGATGCGCTGGTAAAAAATCTCAGAGGAACATTTAAAGAATTGATTCAGGTAGCACCAAATCTTACTGAAGAGCATTCAGGTATGCTATCTAATATACAAAAACCCAACCGGCTCGCGGATAGAGCAATTTCTTTATTAACACTTTCCAATTCAGAAAAACAAACTATTCTTGAGGAAATGGATGTTAAAAAACGAGTGGAAGAGGCGAATGCAATTTTATCTAAAGAAATTGAAAGGATAAAACTTGGAGAAGAAATACAGAGTGAAGTTCAGGATGAGATAGCTAAATCTCAGAGAGAGTATTATTTAAGAGAGCAATTAAAGGCTATCAAAAAGGAACTGGGTGAAGATGAAGGATCAATGGAGTTAACCGAATTAGAAGAAAAAATTCGGAAAACAAAGATGAACAAAGATGCAGAAAAAGTTGCCATAAAAGAATTAAATCGGTTGGAAAAAATTCCAACGCAATCTCCAGAATATTCGGTTGCCAGAACCTACATTGAGTGGCTTACAGATTTGCCTTGGTCAGTTTCCACAGAAGACCAGATTAAGATAGGAAAAGCTCAAAAAACATTGGATGAGGATCACTATGGATTAGATAAGGTCAAAGAACGTATTTTAGAATATTTGGCAGTTAGAAGATTAAAGCAGAAAAAAGATCCTGATAAATCAATCAAAGGTCCTATTTTGTGTTTTGCTGGTCCACCAGGAGTGGGGAAAACCTCTTTGGGGAAATCTATTGCTAAAGCAATGGGGCGGAAATTTGTCCGCATTTCCTTGGGAGGAGTAAGAGATGAAGCTGAAATTAGGGGTCATCGTCGAACTTATATCGGTGCATTACCTGGTAGGATTATACAATCCATGAAAAAAGCAGGAACAAATAACCCTGTGTTCATGCTGGATGAAATTGACAAACTTGGTTCAGATTTTCGAGGAGATCCGTCTTCTGCCATGTTGGAAGTGCTTGACCCTGAACAGAATAATGCATTTAATGACCACTATCTGGAAGTCGATTTTGATCTCAGTAAGGTCATGTTTATTGCCACAGCAAATTACAAAGATGCTATTCCACCTGCTTTAAGAGACAGGATGGAGATTCTGGAGTTTTCAGGCTATATTCAGGATGAAAAAGTAAAAATTGCTCAAAAACATTTAGTTCCAAAGCAGATAGAAGAAAATGGATTGAGTAAATCAGATGTATCTATAGTTGAAGCTGCTATAAAAGAATTAATAGAATCATATACACGAGAAGCAGGAGTTCGAAACCTTGAGAGAGAGATTGCAAATGTATTTAGGAAAGTTGCCCGTGATAAGATTGAGAAAAAAGCTAAAAAAACAACTGTGAACAAAAAGAAAGTTGGTGAGTATCTTGGAGCTCCAAAATTTTATTCAGAAATTGCAGAGCGAGCAACCAAACCAGGTGTTGTAACCGGTTTAGCATGGACTGCTGCTGGCGGAGATATCTTATTCATTGAGTCCTCAAAAATGAAAGGAAAAGGCAATTTGACACTTACTGGACAGCTGGGTGATGTGATGAAAGAATCAGCAACAGCTGCTTTAACCTATGTCCGATCTCACACAGATGTATTGGGAATTCCTGATGATTTTCATGAAAAAACTGATGTTCATGTTCATGTCCCTGCAGGGGCTATTCCAAAGGATGGACCATCAGCTGGAGTTGGGATGTTCACTTCAATCGTCTCACTGATGACTGGATTTCCAGTTCAGGATAAGATAGCAATGACTGGAGAAATTACTCTGCGAGGAAATGTTCTTCCAATCGGTGGGGTAAAAGAAAAAGTTACTGCAGCACACCGGTCAGGGATAAAAACGGTAATTTTACCTGACCACAATAAAAAAGACCTTGAAGATATACCGGAACACATTAAAAAGGATTTAACATTTCATTTTGCCAAAGAAATTATGGATGTGATTGATGTTGCAGTCCCAGAAGTAAAAGGAAAAAAGAAGAATAAATCGAAAAAATCCAAACCTAAAAAATGATAAAAAAGTAACATTGGGCGCTTAGCTCAGTTGGTCAGAGCGCCGCCCTTACAAGGCGGAGGCCACAAGTTCAAGTCTTGTAGCGCCCACAATTCAAAGCCCTCGCTTTATGATGAGGGTTTTTTGTTTTATAAAATGAATTGAGTATTACACAGTTTTAACGTTTGAGGTAAATTATACCCTTTAATAATAGTTTACGGAAAAACATAATAGTGAAAATATCAAATGAAAACCTTCTAAAAACAGCTGTCACTCTCGCTATACTCACTGTGGTTTATAATATTATAGAAGGTATTATATCAGTTTACTTTGGACTGCATGATGAAACACTTGCACTGTTTGGTTTTGGAATGGATTCGTTTGTTGAAGTGATCTCCGGTATTGGTATATGGCACATGGTTTTGAGAATCCAAAAAAATGGAGATGAGCATAAAGATTTATTTGAAAAAAGAGCACTTAAAATTACTGGAACTGCTTTTTTTTTATTAACTGCAGGCTTGATTATTTCAGCAATATCAAATATATGGATAGGAGCTAATCCTCATAATACATTTTGGGGAATTGTAGTAGCAGGATTATCAATTTTGGTAATGTGGTGGTTAATTCATGAAAAAACTAAAGTGGGAACATCCTTGAAATCTGACGCTATTTTATCTGATGCGAACTGCACCAAAGCCTGTATGCAGCTTTCCATAATATTATTGATCTCCAGTATTGGTTATGAAATATTTGAAATTGGTAGTATCGATGCTATTGGTTCTTTATTTATCGCTGGTATTTCATTTCGAGAGGGAAGGGAGGCCTTTGAAAAATCAAATCATGAAAAAGATTGCTGTTAAAAATAGGGAAGAAATTGAGTAATAACTATTTTAGGGATATTATATAAACAATATTTTTTCAATAATTTATCTTCTAGATAATAACGTTTGATATTTATAAAAATTATAATATTTTTGAGGACTATGAATTAGTTTGTAACTAAATTTCACTATAATAGTGGTTGTTTTAATTTAAAAATATGGAGAAAATTATGAAAAAATATATTTATTTATTGTCAATAATTGGATTTGTTTTTGCGGGGGAAAAAACTGCTCAAATTAAGGTCAAAGGGATGGCATGTCAGTATAGCTGCCCAACCCGTGTGAAATCAGCATTAAATGATGTCAAGGGAGTTAAAATGTGTGATGTTAACTACGAAACTAATACGGCAACAGTGACATATAATGATGAAGAAATTAAAGCAAAGGATATTGCAAATATTCTTGATAATAAAACAGATTTTGAAATTTCCTTAGATGATAAATCAAAAGAGGAATCATCAGGTTTTAAGAAATTTTTATCGAGATTTTTCAAAAGCTAAATAAAACAAAAAAATGAATCTATTATTCTGCCGGATGTAAATCCGGCAGTTTTATTTCTAGGATGTCTCCGTTAATTCGCACGTCATAAGTGTAAGTAAATCTATTTTCAGTACTCAGGCATTTTCCATCCCTTATATCATAGACCCATCCATGCAGTGGACACTCAACCATATATTTATTTACATTACCTTGTGAAAGTGGAAAACCTTGATGAAGACATGAGTTTCGAAGGGCATAATAGTTATCTTCAAACCTAAAAAGGGCGACTGGTCTGTTTTGAATCTCGACCTGCCATTTATATCCGGATTTAAATTCGGATAGTTTACCGGCTTTTTCCCATTTGGACATTTTTTTAAAATTTATTTTACTGGTTTATGTTATCTAAAGTTTCTAATTAATATAAATATTTTCTAAATCAGAAAGTTTGTGGAAAAATATTAATAATAAATCTACTCAATAAATATATACTTTTCTGTTTTTAATCTGTAAAATCTAAACGGAATTTCTTTTAGGATTCACTTTATATCATATTTTAGGTTAACACATGAATTTACACTTTCCAATTACTAGAATGTACACTGACGGAAGTGGTCACACACGATTTTCAAAACAATATCTACCTCTTATTGAGAAAACAGGGTTAGGATCTGTTGGATTATTTTCTTCACTGTTTGTCAATCCAAATTTATTTGATAATTCCGGAGATTTAAGACTCCAGTTTGCTGTAACTCCTCTCCCAAATGATTCTGAGAAAGATCCGCCGAAGTTGGCTCACACTGCTCCCCGAAAACAGCTTGTGATCACACTTGGCGGATGTCTGGAATTTAAAAGTTGTGATGTGAAAGTATATAAACCGCAACATATGACCATCATAAAGCCAGGGGATGTATTATTAGCTGAAGATTTAGATGGGGCTGGTCATATGTGGAGATTTCTTCCGGATGATAATGGTAATTTGAATCCGTGGCAACGTTGCTACATCCATTTGGGAGAAGAGTATGACCATTTGGTATCACAATTGATTCAGGACAAGTAAATGAAAAATATATTCCTGTTCTTTATCTTATTCATTATTTCTTGTTCTGATGTCAACGAAGTACCCGATTGTGCAGGAATAATTGGTGGAGATTCAATTTGCGGATGTATGGATAGTTCTGCTTTAAATTTTTTATCGTACGCAACTGTTGACGATGGAAGCTGTGAATATGATTCTGAACCAAATGATACAACAAGTACAGATACAATGTTTGGATGTATAGATAGTTCGGCTGCTAATTATGACTCAAGTGCCTTTATAGATGATAGTTCATGTGCCTATTCCATTCAAAAATTGATTTGGAAAACTCAAGGTTCATCCGAAACTGAGTTTGAAATAATTCGAGATGGATTGCAATATGAAATTATTGTAGCTGAATTTGATGGAGATTCACTGAATGTGGTTGGTAATGTATCTCAAAGCGATGTTGATATTTACCACATAATTGAAGGGATATTCACCGGATATTACGATTTGGATTTTTTTTCAAATTCTAGTGGTATCACCAGTGAGTTTTGGACCACATTGACCTTAGTTTACGAAACTAATTGGAGCCAATCTTACAATTCTATATCACCAGATTTTCCAATCAGCGAAATTTATTTCTATGTTGAATCGCGGGCACAAGATTGGTGTCCGGAAGATTACTATTCTATTGAAAATGAGTGTTATCACCAGGGAGATATATCCGTTCTACAGGAGCTGGTGGGTAATTATGCTCCATCTGTACTGACCATGATGAGTGAACCAGAGTGGCAAAATGGGCGGTTAATTCATTTTATTTGTGATGGATGTAATCTCCAGGGGGCTCTCCCTAACAGCATAGGAGATCTCACAGCTCTCAGAGAACTTGTTATTTCCAATT
>CAXRJK010000119.1:0-5561 GCA_964230865.1 Winogradskyella sp. | reverse complement strand
CTCCTATTTTGAATGTTTCTGATCGATATTTTCTTAATATATTTGTTCCTTTAAGTATGATTGGTATTTATAGTATTAACTATAAATTTGGGATGCTAATCAATATGCTTTTAGTAACTCCTTTTCAAAGAAGTATATTACCAATGGTTTACAGAAATGGCTTGGATGAAAAATCTGCTCCTATCTATTGCGACCTATATTTTTATTTCAATGTGGTTGGATGTTTTATCTTACTTTGTGTTTCTTTTTTCATTCACCCAATTATTGAATGGGTTTCAAACCCAGAATATCTTAGAGGAACATATATTGTCCCTATTGTGACCTGTGCTTATTTAATAAGCGGGGCTCGCTCATTTTTTATTCCGTTTGTAGCAATAAAAAATAGAACCAATATGTTAGGTAAAATTTCCATAGTTGGAATCATAATTTGTTTATTATTGAATTATTATTTTATAAAATTCTATGGGATTAAAGGAGCTGCTTTGGCAACCCTTCTCTCATATATTCTTCTGTCTCTCTCACTTTATCTTCTAACAAGAAAAATTAACCCTATGAATTGGAATTGGCCTCGAATCGCAAAATTATATTTTGTTACAATGGTCACTTTTTTTTCAGTTAAATATTGTGCTGTATTTTGGAATATACACTACCCAATATTAGGATTAATTGGAATAGTGGTTTTTCCAATACTCATTTATGTACTAAAAATTATTGGTAAAAGAGAAATAAGTGGGTTAAAAGATTTGATTTCTATTTTTAGAAAATAAGGAAAGGGTATTAATGCAGTCTCTACGTTATTCTACAAACATAAAAATTGGACTTTTATTCCTTGGTATTTTCCTATTTACATGTATTCTATTTTATTCTCAATGGATTGTTGAGAGGCTGAAAGATAACAATCGCAAAATTGTGCAAATGTATGCCCAAATAATTGCAGAAGCAGTTGAAAGTGAGAGCGATGAAAATCTAAACTTTATTTTTGATAATATTATCACTCAGATTCAGTTTCCAATTATTCAATCTGATGCATTAGGTAAACCTCAATCATGGAAAAACTTACCTCTAAACACATCTAATCTAAATGAAGTTAAATTAATTCAAGATTTAATGGACCAGCAAAATACACCCATAGATTTAGTATATTCGAATCCAGCTACTAATAACAAGCAGATTTTGGGCTACTTGCACTATGGGGATTCAATTTTGATACGTCGGATGCAATGGCTCCCTTATCTTGAGATAGCTTCAATTTGCTTTTTTATTTTTTTAGGCTTGGCAGGTTTTACTTATATTAAAAAAACTGAGACCAACAATATTTGGACAGGAATGGCAAAAGAAACTGCTCACCAATTGGGTACTCCAGTCTCAGCATTGATTGGATGGATAGAAAGATTGAAAACATATCCCAAACAGTCTGAGAAAATAATTAAAGAGATAGAAGAAGATATAAAACGATTGGAGCAGGTAGGTAATCGTTTTGGAAAAATTGGTACTAAACCAAACTTTGAGGCTGTAAATATTAATGAATTAATAGAGAGTGTCCTAAAATATTTGAATAGAAGATTATCTTCAACTCAGATAAAAATAACACTTGAAAATACCATAGATAAAAAAATAAATCTTCAAGCAAATGAAATACTTCTATCCTGGGCATTTGAGAATATTATTAAAAACTCATTGGATTCAACACATGATAAGGATGGGAATGTAAATGTAAAAATATTTTCTAATTCTGATGGTATAAAGATTCTTGTCTCAGATAATGGGTCAGGTATTTTGCGGAGGAACTGGAAAAAAATATTTCAGCCAGGGTTTACTACTAAGAAACATGGATGGGGATTTGGGTTATCTCTAAGTTATCGAATTATTAATAATATTCATAAGGGACAAATTCAAGTTCTAGAATCTAATCCAAATACAGGTACAACGTTTGAAATTGATTTGCCCCAAAGTTAGAAGTAAGGACTAATCTATTATTTTATCTCATGTGAGTAATTATATTTTTTGTAAAATTTTTTAAAAATAAAATTATCAACTAAATCTTTTTCAACATAAACGGCGTCCCAATGGAAGATTCTAAAATTAGTTTAGTGTTCATCCAGGGATGGCTTTTTTCGTAAATTTTTTATTGAACTCCGTTTTTTCTTTTTTAAAAGTCTTTTTTCAATGGATGATTTAGTTGGAGATGTTTTTTTTCGTTTTTTCTTTTTTTTAGTTCCTCGAATAAGTAAATCAGTAAATTTATTAATTACTTCCATTTTATTCCGATATTGACTCTTATATATGGTAGATTCAATTAATAATTCACCATTTTGATTTATTTGATTAGGGAAGAGCTTTAATAATCTTTTTTTTTGATCATTTGATAAATTTTGTGAGAGAATTATGTTAAATCGAAGGCGAACACCTGTTTCCACTTTGTTCACATGCTGTCCACCAGAGCCCGAAGCTCTAAAATAATCAAATATAAAATCCGAATTAGGAATAACTAAATTATTATTAATTTTAACATCATTCATTTCAATAAACATTTGCTTGAGTACATCTTGTTAAAGGAAAATAGACTGCCTAATTTTCAAGCTTAATTTTAAGGAGAGAATTTTGGAAATCATACAAGCAATGGCAGGAAGTGACTCTGCCCAGGGAGGTGGAGTAGCTGCGATGCTTCCTTTTATGCTGATCATGTTTATTGTTTATTTTTTGATGATCAGACCAAATACGAAAAAACAAAAAGAAAAACAAATGATGTTAGAATCTCTTAAAAAAGGAGATAAAGTTGTAACTATTGGTGGAATTCATGGTAAAATTATAGGCATTAAACAAAAGGGAAACACCCTTATATTAAATTTAGGAAAAAATATGGATATTCATATAAACAGGTCATCCATTGCGGGATTAGTTGGTAAAACTTCTCAAGAGGATGCCGTTTTAGATGAAGTTGAATCTTAATGGCGGTAAGAGATGTAGTATACTATGGTGATTCAGTACTAAGGGAAACATGTAAAGATGTACCTTTAGATGAAGATGTTTCAGATCTCATCGATGATTTAATGGAATCTATGTATGAAGCTGAAGGGATAGGGTTGGCGGCAAACCAGATTGGAATATCTAAAAATATATTTGTAGTGGATATCACTCATATCGATGAAAAAGAATTTCCCCGTATTTTCATAAATGGGAAAATCGAAGATACCGAGGGTGAATCTGTTTATTCAGAGGGATGTTTATCTCTGCCAGAGCTAAAATTTGATGTTACTCGACCGGAGTCTGTTACTTTTCGTTACTGGGATGAAAATAAAAAAGAGCATATAAAGAAATTTGATGGTCTTCTTGCAAGAGCTATCCAACATGAAGTAGATCATCTAAACGGGATATTAATTATTGATAGAGTTAGTAAAGTAGCAAAGATTCCTTACCTTAAACAAATTCGAAATATTAAAAATATATCAACTAAAGGTTTACGAGTAAAATCAAAGCCACAGGTTTATCTGTAATAATTAACATATATTTATTTGTGTGTAATCATTTTAGATAGCAATGAAATTGGTATTTATGGGCAATCCTCGGTTTGCTGTGCCCAGTTTGAAAAGGATTATAGAATCCTCATATTCACTCCAAGCAATAGTGTGCAATCCTCCCAAACGGAGCGGTAGAGGAAAAACAAGGAACTTGACTGCAGTAGGAGAATTTGCAAATCACTATAGAATATCATTATTACAACCACAGGTGCTAGATGATAATAATTTTATTTTAAGCTTAAAAAAACTAAAGCCTGATTACTTTATAGTTGTCGGATTTAAGATTCTACCTGACTCGATTTTAGAAATACCAACAAAAGGGTCTATAAACCTTCACGCATCATTGCTCCCCTTCTACCGAGGAGCAGCACCCATTCAAAGAGCAATTATGAATGGAGATAAGAATACAGGATTAACTACTTTTTATATTCGCCGAGCAGTAGATACTGGATCAATTTTAATGCAGAGCACCATTCCTATTCATGCAAGAGATGATTTTGGTACACTATATGAAAAAATGTCTATGAAGGGTGCTGATCTACTCATGAGAACACTAGATAGTTTAAATGGGGATACAATTATTCCAAAAGAACAAAACCATTCTCAGGCTACTTTAGCTTCCAAAATTAGACAAAAAGATTGCAGAATAAACTGGAATAATTCAGCCAAAAAAATTAATTTTCAAATTCGTGGTCTTTCTCCTAATCCTGGTGCATTTACTAATTGGAATGGGAATCGAATTAGAATTTTACAATCTGAAATTATTGATTCAGTGGAACATAAACTTCCGGGAGAAGTAATTATATGCAATAGAAAGCAGCTGGTAATTCAAACAGGTAATGGACAGATTAAATTATTAAGATTACAAAGAGAAGGTAAAAATATTTTAGAGATTCAAGATTTCTTAAATGGTACAAAGATAGAGATAGGAGATAGATTTAATTCATGATTAACTCATATTTTGAATATTATCTACTATTTTAATTAGAACAATTATGAATGAAATGGGAAAATATATACTAGTGTTTGGCATCCTTAGTGGTTTTACACTAGTTGCATTTAACTCTATGATTATGCCATGGTATATCCGAAAATCTCATGATATACCATTAATGAATCTGAAAAACAAATCCTTATCTAAAGCTCAAGAGATTTTGCAATCAGAGGGATTTAAAGTACTAATTCATGATACAGTTTACACTAGCACTGTTCTTCCTGACATTGTTCTGGATCAGTTTCCAAAATCTTATTCTAGGGTGAAGGAGGGAAGGACTGTACGATTGTCAATTTCCCAACCAGAGCGAGTGGTTGAGGTCCCAAATCTTATTGGGCATACTAAAAGAAACGCAGAGTTAATGCTTCAGCAAAAAGGGTTGCTTATTGATACGGTATACAGTGAATATCATCCTGAAATATTGAGTGGAGTAATTATTTGGCAATCACCTAAAGGTGGAGATGTGTTGAGAAAAGGGAATGGAGTTCATTTAAATATAAGCAAGGGGAAACCACCGAATTTTTTTCAAGTACCAGAGTTGTATACGCTAAGCAAAACGGTTGCAGAAAAAAGATTAAAAAAAGCCGGACTTACTTTGGGGAAAGTTGAATTCAAACAGGATACAACTCTCATCCCTTTAACAGTTTTGGATCAATCAATTATACCTGGGACTGTTTTGGAACGTCCTTCTCCTGTGGATATCACAGTCAGTGTGGATAATTTACAGGATATTTTTAAACAAATGATGGATAGATAGTTGACTTTGAAAAAGGAGGAAATAAAACGAAAGATTATTCATTTGGGTAATTCTGTAATTCCCTTGAGTTATTACTTTTTTATTGAAGACAGAATGATGATGGTTTGGACTTTATTGTTTATTTCAATCATTTTTGTTTTTATTGACTTCTTCCGTTTTAGAATTAATTGGCTTGAAAAATATTTTCATATGTTTTTCAATACTATGTTAAGAAAACATGAGTTAGATGGAAAATTAACTGGAGCTACTTGGGTGTTAGCTGGAAGTACAATAACTGTTTTTCTTTTCAATA
>CAXRJK010000118.1:0-4388 GCA_964230865.1 Winogradskyella sp. | reverse complement strand
TGTCTGTATTTTGATCCAACTTTACCTCGATAGCAGGGTGCGGGCCCTAATATTTTTAATCCGGAGAAGGGTATCGGAAATTCGTTTTTTATTTTCCAGCTCGCTGAGTCTACTCTCTCTAGAGATTTTCCCGAAATTATGACCCTGCACATCCAACTGAAAGGTGGATAGTGGAGTATTTTTCGTTCGCCCATAGCAATGTTATAGTATTGCTTTAGTTCAAGGTTTGCGGCATATTTTATCACCGGATTATCTGGCTGGTAAGATTGAATCACCACCTCACCTAGCTTTTTGTGACGGCCGGCTCTACCAGCGGCCTGATAAATAAGTTGGAACATCCTCTCTCCAGCGCGAAAATCTGGCAGATACAGTCCAGTGTCAGCGTTGATTATACCAACAAGGGTTACATCTTCAAAGTCCAACCCCTTACCAATCATCTGTGTTCCAATAAGAATGTCCAATTTTTTTTCAGCAAATTTTTTCAATTGTGAGGTGAGAGATCGACCTCCTTTTACGGTATCTGTATCGATACGTGCTATATTAGCCTTAGGAAATACCTCAGTCAAATATTCTTCTACTTTCTGGGTTCCAGTTCCAAATAAACCAAGCTGTGTTCCTTTGCAGTCTGGACATTCCTCAGATATTTTCCTGTTCACAAATCTGCAGCAATGGCAGCGCATTGTCAGTCCTGTTTTGTGGTAGGTCAGGGGTAGCTTACAGTGGGGGCACTCCAACATAAAACCACAGTCCAAACATCTCATGACCGGTGCATAACCTCTTCGGTTTTGGAGAAGAATTACCTGTTCATTTAAATTCAGGCGTTTATGAATTTTTTTTAAAAGCAGACCTGATAAAAGCTGGTCACTTTTACCCGTCTCATCCTTCTCTTCTTTCATATCAACCAAACTTACCTTAGGATAGTATGCGCCACCAAAGCGCTCTGGAAGGGATAGATAAACGTGTTTTTTATAGTCTTTATTATAATAGCTTTCCAGGCTAGGAGTTGCACTTGAAAGGACGACGACTGCCTTATTAATCTTTCCCCGCATTAGAGCAACATCTCTTGCGTGGTATCGAGGTGCAGGCGACTCTTGTTTGTATGCGGACTCCTGCTCTTCATCTACAATGATCAATCCTAAGTTTTTAACTGGCGTGAAGACAGCGCTGCGAGCACCAATAACAATATTGCATTGTTCTTGACATATTTTCTTCCACGTCCATACCCTAATTCCTGAGGTCATTTTAGAGTGCCATAGTGCTACCTTATCTCCAAACACAGCATAAAACCTCCCTGCAATTTGGGGGGTAAGTGAAATCTCAGGAAGTAAAAGTATGGCTGACATATTTTTCTCCACACATTTTCGAACTAGCTCTATATAAATTTCAGTCTTTCCGCTTCCGGTTACACCATGTAACAGATTTGAAATATATTTTTTCCCATTGATCTGTGGGATTAGCTCATCCAAGATGGTCTGCTGTGACCTAGAAAAGGAAATTTGTTTTTCAATAGGCTCAAAAGTAAAGCTCCCGCTGTCCGGTATGGATTCCACTTTAGTCAAACTTACCAAACCCTTTTCCTCAAGACCTCTGCATACGTTCAGTGGATTTGAGGCTAGGTGTTTTAGTGAGGCCACCGTAACACTGCTATTTTTTTGAATGAGAAAATCAAGCAGCAATTTTTGTGAAGGAGCGCTACGAAATTCTCTGTCTAGGTTAGACATATTATGTTTTTTGGTTATCTCCACAGCCCATTTTTTGGGTGGTGTATAATTCAAAGACAGCTGTGCGGGCAGGACCGCTTTAGCCGTTTGACCAATGGGTGAAAAATAATATTTACTCATCCATTTTATTAACCTCCAGAGAGATTTATCCAAAACTGGGTATGGGTCTACGAGACTTATTATCTCTTTGATTTCTCCGCTAAATATCGGTTTTTGGGGGAAGCTAACTATTATTCCTGTGGTATTCCTATTCCCGAGCAAAACAGTTACCCTGCTACCGATTCCCACATCCTCCCTGAATTTATCTGGAACTGCATAGGTGAAAACCGTGTAACTCGAAATTGGAAAGGCTATATCTGCAAACATACTCATAATAATATGATTTAATTAGTTCACCTGTCAACAAAAACAGAGAGGGATTTTCAAAGATTTCTTTAACAGGTCGTGCTTAAATTTACTTATAGATGAACCGTCAAATCATAGCTCTGATAGTGATTTCATTAGGACTGTTAGCCCTACGCTTATTCTTCATTATGAACACTATGGTCATAGATGATGAGGCCTACTATGCTATGTACTCCCGCCACCTTGCATGGGGATATATTGACCATGGCCCAGTCATCGCAATTGTTATAAAACTTGGGATATTTTTATTTGGAGAAAATGGTTTTGGTGTTCGCTTTGGTGCGCTGGCTCTATATACCTTGTTATCAGTTTTTCTATATTTTTTTGGGAAAAAAGAGTTCAATAAAAATACTGGGGTTATACTCTTTACAACATATTGGATCAATATACTTTTTCATACAAATGGAATTGTAAGCACTCCTGATGTACCTCTGGCGTTTTTTTCTATTTTTGCCATCATTTTCTATTATAAAGCTTATTTTGAAGATGCCAACTTCTTTTATTTAGGAGGGTTTATACTTGGTCTTGCACTATTATCAAAAATATCTGCATTGTTTATTGCAGCAGGCTTTGGACTTTTTCCGGTTATTTGTTCTCAGTTTAGAGTCCACTTAAAGGACTTTCGGTTTTACTTTTCATTTCTTATAGCTTTTGCTGTTTTTTCCCCTTTTATTATTTGGAATGTACAAAATGACTGGGCATTTGTACGATATCAGGGTGCTCATATCGCCCAAAAAGGTAGTGTTTCCACATTTTTTGAATTGTGGGCAGGGTCAGCAATCCTGTTGGGCCCTGTGTTGTTTTATTATACTGTGTCTCTTCCATGGAAACAGCTGAACCTTGTAATAAAAAACAAGGTCTCTTCAGCAAAAGAATTATATTTTGCTGTGGTTACTGCAGTTCCGTTTGTTTATTTTGTGTCTCACTCTTTCTTTTCAAGGTTTGAGCTGAACTGGCCTGCTCCGGTATTTTATGGTGGTCTTTTCCTGTTCTCAATTCACACTGGAAAAGCTGTTGAAAGATTTCCAAAGTGTTTAATATTTCAGTGGGGATTATCTCTGTTTTTAGTTTTGCTCATTTCTGTTCAAACCATGCTTCCGTTTCTCCCGGTCAAAGGAAAAAATGATATTACCAACCGATATTTTATTTACGATGGGCTAATAAAAAACTTAGAGCTGTTTTTATTGGATAATACAGAATTAAAAAATTACAGAATTTCTGCAAATAATTATCAAATCCCATCAATGATCAATCTTTATTTGAAGCCAGAAAAAGAGGCCGCGTGTTTATCTGTAAACTATCATCAAACACTTTATTCTTTTTTGTACCCACTTGAGTCTTTAAAAAAAGACAGGCTATTATTTATTGGAAAAGGAAATTCGTTTCCAGCATTTTTATCACCACACTGGAGTCAGGTAGAATTTCTCACTTCACTGGAAACAGAGAGAAATGGAAATCTAATCCAAAAATACTCTCTTTGGAAATTGTCTAAACCTTTTACAGAACCAAATTAAAATTCTATAATAATTAAATTGTTTTAATTACGTAGACTTTTACTTCTGGAGAAAGATCTGAAGCTATCTTTATTGGGACGCTGTACACACCGAGTGATTTTATTGGTTCCTCTAGCTGAATAGATTGGCGGTCTATCGTTATTCCTTTATCTGTAAGTGCTTTATGAATATCCTGACTGGTGACTGAACCAAATAAACGCTCTTCCTCGCCCACCTGAACTTCAATTGTCAGCTCTTGCTTTTCGATAGATTTGGCCAATTTTATATACGCTTTTTGAGCTCTTCCGACCTTTGCATTAACGACCCGCCTTCTCTCTTCGGCTACAGCTAAATTTTGTTTCGAAGCTCTCAGTGCTAGACCTCGGGGGACAAGAAAGTTTCTTGCATAGCCAGGTTTAACATTTACCACATCTCCCGCTATTCCCAGGTTTTCTACATCCTTTAGTAATATGACTTCCATTTTTCTACCCTTCCTGATTTATATTTGTATAGGGAATCAACGCAATGTTTCGTGCCCTCTTTATTGCTCTCACTAGCTTTCTGTGCATTTTTGCGCTGGCCCCTGTCACTCTTCTGGGCATGATCTTACCCTGTTCGGTAACAAACCGTCGCAGCAGTTTTACATCTTTATAGTCAACTTCAGTAATTCCGTTTTCTTTAAAATAACAGTATTTCTTTTTATTTATAATTGCCATGATTTTTCTCTACTCTTTTGATTTGTTTTCTGGTTCTGACGTTTCACTCTCCG
>CAXRJK010000117.1:0-7394 GCA_964230865.1 Winogradskyella sp. | reverse complement strand
TTTTTCTTGATCGATTCCCGCTTGTCATAAGTTTTTTTTCCCTTTGCAAGAGCAATTTCCACCTTTGCCCAGCTTCCCTTAAAGTATAACTTTACTGGAATTAATGTAAATCCCTTTTCAGCAACCTTTCTAGAGAGTTGGATCGTTTCTTTTTTAGATAGAAGTAACTGTCTTTGTCTATATGGGTCATGTTCTGAATAGCCTGAATGAGAGTATCTACTGATGTGCACCCCATTCATTTTTACTACAAATTTATGTATCGTAATGTAGGAATCTTTTAAATTTACATTCCCTTCCCTTATGCTCTTTACTTCACTGCCTTTTAACACAATACCTGCTTCGCAGGTATCAATAATAAAGTAATCATGGTATGCTTTTTTGTTGGTAGCTACAATTTTTGATTTCATCCAGAATCATTACGGTTAATTTTATTTGAATTGCTGTTTTATCATTTTGAATCAAATTCTACTATTAACTAACTTTGCCGTCTAATTTGCCCGGATGGCGGAACTGGTAGACGCACTAGGTTCAGGGTCTAGTATCCGCATGGATGTGCAGGTTCGACTCCTGTTCCGGGCACTACAAAATTGCTAAAGAGTGAGGGTGAAAGAATTGACTAATATCCCGGGACAATCCATCACTCCCATGCTACGTCTAAAATAGGTAGAAACATCTGGTATCATATATGAGTTTTTTCCAACTGCTTCAAGTTCATTTCCAAAAAATCTATAAAATGTATCATCAAATCTCATGGTTTGAATTGGGCTTGTGATTTCGCCATTTTCTATCTGAAAGCACGCATATCTTGTTAACCCTGTGATTCTACCTGAAGGGTTATCACTCCAATTTAAATAATGTACGTTTGAGATAAACAATCCATTATCAACAGACGTCAACACTTCTTGATGTGAAAGAGTACCTTTTTCCATCCTGGGAGAACGAAGATACTCTCCATTTTCTGCCATGTTCGAGTTTAATCCATACTCAGCGGCTGTTCGCGAACTGACCATTGTATTTTTAAGTTTACCATCATTTATAAGAACTAGCGATTCAGGCGCAACCTCTCCCTCTGAATTAAATCTGGGAACCAATCCAGATCCAAAATCTTCGACCAGTGTAAACTTAGGAGATAAAAGTTCGTTACTCGACCTCATTTTTCCAAATCCACTACAACCCTGCTGAATAGATGCTTCACTTAGACCATTCCATGAAAACATACCAATAAAATCACTAACAGCCGCTGGTTCAAACCATACACGATACTCTCCTGGAGATACCTTTACCGGTTTTCGATTTAACAGCTCACTTTTCTTTTTTGAGTTATTTATGTAATCCTCATATTTTTTTTGGTTCCACTCCCTTCCTGAAAATGTTCCTTTTACCATTTGGTGGTTGGGAGTTACCAGTGAATAATCCAAAGAATATGAATCTGTTTCAAACCAGTGATTTAGCCCGAGAGAGTTGGCAGACCCTCTATACATTCTTCCGGATGCCCAGATTCCCACTAAATCTACTCCCTGCATCACTGGCAAAAGGGCATCTATAACTTCGTCATGAGGTAGAAGGTCACAGTGACTGACATCTTCCGTGGAACCAGTTTTTTGAGGCTCAACAATATATTTATCTTTTGGCAGCTGCCTTACTTCACTCCTCATTTCATTTAAAACATTTAAAGAAATGTTTTGATTATCCTCTTTATTATTGGTAATTGTAAATGTTCTTGAACAGGTTTTACTATCTTTTATTAGGGTTACTGTTATATCTGCATCTTCAACATATCCAGACTGCCTAATCTTAGCGTTATTTATTCTAATAAATTGACTGTCTTCACCATAAAATGTAACTTTTAGGATTTCGCCATCCGTTAGAGAATTAAATAAATTTTCGGTGCACTTATTAAATAGATCTCTCATAGGTTAAGCTCCTCCAAATATATCCACATTATTAAATAAACATACAGGAGAGGCGTGGCCAACTCGAATCACCTGATTTGGTTCTCCTTTACCACAATTTGGTGTTCCGTACACCCCAAAAGTACTTTTATCTCCTACCTTTTTTAGATTATTCCAAAATGAGTTGCTTATTCCTCGATAATTTGGATTCTTTAATGTCTGTGTAAATTTTCCATTTTCAATTAGTTTTGCGTATTCACACCCAAACTGAAATTTATTACGATAGTCATCAATAGACCAGCTTCTATTACTTTCCATATAAACACCTCGCTCGACTGATCCAACAAGCTCATCAAAAGTGCAATCTCCTGGCTCAAGATTTATATTTGCCATTCGATCAATAGGAGCTCGATTCCAAGAGCTCGCTCTAAAGTTTGCGACGCCGGGCACTCCAGATCTTATTTGACTTTCCATTCCTCCCAATCCTCTTACTAGGATACCATCCTTTATTAAAAACTGCTTATCTGCTTTGAGCCCTCCATCATCATATCCATATGAAGCAAATTGATTAGAGACTGTAGGATCAAATGTTACGTTCATGATAGATGAACCATATCTTAATGTTCCAAAATCTTCAAGATTAACAAAGCTCCAACCTGCATAATTACGTTCATCACCTAAAATTCTATCCACTTCTATTGCGTGACCAATACTCTCATGTATTTGCAACATCATCTGGTCAGATGCTAATATCAAATCTGTTGATTCATTTGGACATTCCTCTGCGGTTAACAATTCCAGTGCCTGCTCTCCAATTCGATTTGCATGAGCTAACATTTCTAATTCATCAAAATATTCTAAACCAATTTGAAAACAGTTTCCACGCATTCCCCCAAAAGTACGTGTCTGCATATTGTTTCCATCCTGTGCGGTGGCTCTCAGATCAAACTCAAGAAGCAAAAATTCCTGACTTATATCACTCCCATTGCTACTTATAAAATGATGGTCCGACTCAACAATCACACACAATGAGCTAGCGCTTACTATTTTATCTGATATTTTTAATTCTCTATTGCATTTCAATAGAAGTTCATTTAATTCGCCTGCGTCTATTGATTTACGATCTTTTTTATAAGGAGACCGATAATTTCCATCATATGGAGGGCGAACATCGGAATCAAAACGGTGCGCAGCATAGGGAGCTGACAATTCGGCTAATTTCGCTGCTTTTTTAGCAGCGTCTGAGATACCCTTGGCTGATAGGTTTTTTGTACCATAATAGGCAATTTGTCCGTTTTTTAGCACTTCCACCATAACTCCGTGGGTAGTTGATGAATCATTATACTCAGGGTTACCATCCCTGATCATTCTTGTGGTGGTAGTCTCACAAACTTCTCTCAGACCAACCCATTCCACGGGTACATCAATTGCAGATAATTTAGAGTTCAAGTCAATCATTGTCTTTCCAGTTTTTATTAAAAAAATACTGCCAAAGTTAGTTGTTTTTATCTCTATCAAGAAAGAGATTCGGTTCAGCTTTCATTGCAGATGTCACCTTCTCAAACGCATTAATAACATCCTGTGTATCTTCAGGAGCGCCCAACAAATAATTCTGTTTAAGCCATATCGATTCCTTATCACAGAGTCTTTCAGTATAAGGCAAAGATATATTCCTATAGTCAACACCTCTCAACCACGGATACTCTGATGAATCTATAATGAATAAATTTTCTTTATAAAGAGGTTTATACCCCTGGTAGGTGTAAATACCCTCTGCCTGCATCGCTTTGAAAAAGGTATCCCTTGAGATACCATTAAACTGTTTTTCATCATACCTGCAAATAAAAATATGGTTGGCCGACCTTGTGACTTTTGGCAATGATTGTAAAGTTAAAATTCCATCAATTTGAGAAATAGATGACTCCAATATTTTTCTGTTTGTCTCTCTGATCTTTAAAAAATGATTTAAAGTTTTTAATTGAGGTATCAAAAGCGCAGCTTGGAGTGCCGAAATTCGAAAGTTACCGCCAAGGTGATTGTGTTCATACCAGTCACCGCTTCTTACTCGCCCACAGTTATGATATGAAAAACAGGAATCTATGAACTGTTTATCATTAGATATTATGATACCACCTTCGCCTGCTGCCATATTTTTTGAGGTTTGAAAGCTAAAACAGCCGCCAGTTCCAATTGCTCCCACTTTTTTATGATCCCACTCTGCGCCATGGGCCTGAGCTGCGTCCTCTATTATAATTAGGTTGTTTGATTTAGCTATGGACCTAAGGGAATCCAAATCGCAGGGCGTTCCACCAATGTGTACAGGTATTATCATCCTCGTCCTATCAGTTATTTTTTCTTTAACTGAATTTGGATCGATATTGCCCGTATTAATATCGATATCTGCAAATACAGGTATTCCATTGGCCATTAGAACGCTTGACGCTGTTGCTATAAACGTGTACGCTGGGACGATGACCTCATCGCCAGCCTTTAACCCTGCAGCTTTTAGTGCAACCCAGAGCGCGGTAGTACCGGAATTTGTTGCAATAGCAAACTCAGAATCATGATACTCAGCAAAAGATTCACAGAGGCGGTCAATTACATTGCTTCCTATTCCCCAATTTTCATCACGAAGACATTTTAAGACTTCATCTTCGATATTTTCTGTAGGTTGGGGCCATACCGGGAACGGCTTTTCCCGTATGGGTGTCCCTCCAAATAGTGCTAGACTCATAAATATATCCTTTTATTATAAAATATAACCCTGAAAATTTAAATCTTCTATTCTATTATTGAATTAAAGTTTTCTTTTAGCTGCCATAATGGCAGTAAATAGCAGACTTCATTATTTATAATAGTGCCCATATGGCATACTATATAGTATAAATTACATAAATTTACCTCGGGTATAGCGTTTGCAAATAAAAAAGTGAAATGAATTTAAAATTAAAAAGGAGAAAACAATGTCTTTAATAAAATGGAAACCTAATCTATCAATGACATCCCATATTAATGAATGGGATAACTTTTTGGATGACATATTTGGAAAATCAGCAGAAGTAAATTCAGCAAACTGGATTCCCAGTGTAGACATTCATGAGAATAAGAGTGAATTCAATCTTACAGCAGATTTACCAGGTCTATCCAAAAAAGATGTAAAAATAAATATAGATGACAATCTCTTAACTGTTTCTGGAGAGCGAGTATATCCGGAAAAAAATACAGACGTCTACAGAATTGAACGAGGACATGGAAAGTTCAAAAGATCATTCACACTTCCAGAGAATATAAATAATGATAAGATCAGCGCATCCTTTAAAAATGGTGAGCTAAAAATAACTCTACCAAAAACAGAGGAGACACTCTCAAAATCAAAGGAAATTAAAATTTCTTAACTATAAATTCTGGTTAATAAAAAGGGGCAAACTATTGTCCCTTTTTTATTTAACAATCATCATTTTCTTAGTAATAGTTTTAGTTAGGTTATTTTTATAATAAGATAATCTGTAAAAATAAATACCTGAAGCTATTTTTTCGCCACTCTCCTCTTCCCCATCCCAATAAACTGAATAAACACCGGGACTATAATTATTTTGAATTAATCGTTTGACAAAAACACCATTAATATCAATAACATCTAACATAATTTTTCCATACAAGTTAACTTCAAAAGAAATTGTTATCCCTGCATTAGATGGGTTTGGGTAATTATTTTTAAGTGATACTTTATATGCAATCCAGCTATTAATACTTAGCTCACTATTTGTAAAATTATATACAGTGTTAATATCTCCACAACCTACCATTGGCGCGCCATTGTTATTATACCAGCAGTGAAAACTTTCACCATACTCAATAACTGTATCAACCGAAGAATCCCATAATTTCAGATAAAACTCTTCTCCTCCGCTTATTCCCTCATCTATATTTTGAGATGTTCCATCGTCGCCGTAAATCGCAAGATTAATATAGGAGATATTATCCACTATTGTAATTTGTGTTGCCCCCGCACAGTTTCCCTCTACGTCAAAAGCTCCAACCCAATCATCGGAATATAGTGGTAATTCATTTACTGTGGCCTGTCCCTGAAATACTCCTGAAAGATTAGTTGGATTTACTAACTCCTCCCAGGGACACTGAGAAAGTAAATCAGTATCACTTATAAAAAGTACAACAATACCTAACGACAGTAGATTAAAATTCATATTCAAATTTAGTATATAAAAAAACAGGGGGACAACTTATGTCATCCCCCTGTAAGCAATAGAATCAGAATTTGATTATTTCAGCAATACCATTTTCTGAACGGCAGAGAAAGAACCAGATCTTAACTCATAGATATACATTCCTGCACTAACAGGTATACCAGAGTCATCTCTTGCATCCCACACAACAGTCTTATATCCAGCGGTCTGAGAGCCACTAACGAGGGTTCTCACTTTCTTACCCATTAGGTCATAAACGATTAGCTGAACATCGACAGCCTCAGGGAGCATATACTGAATGCTGGTCACCGGATTAAATGGATTGGGAAAGTTCTGCGCTAATCCAAACTCCTGTGGAATATTCTGGAAAAATAAATCAACCTTTCTTAATTCCATCGTAGGAGCGAACTCGACTGATATTGGCGCAGAGACAAAATTACCGTAGGTAAATACCAACTGCTCACCTTCAAATGCACCATCCTTGTCACTGGTAGTATTATCATTACCATAGACTGCGGTGGTCATTAGATTGCCATCTTCGAGAATTTCTAACTCACCAACCAGAATACCATCCTGTGTTGTTACAGACACCTTATCTCCAGCAAAATAATCGATATTCTCAAAAGATACAGTTCCATTTAAGAACATAAACTGATTTGTTTTGTTAATCTCAGGATTGATATCTAGAGCGATCTGTCTAGCTGAAAATCCACCGCCTGCAGGATACTGAAAATTAGGAACGGCATTGTTTACCTTTACCCAATATCCATAGCCATTTTCAAGGGCGGTCAGTGTATTCAAAAATCCTGGTCCGTTTGGATCAAAGAATGTAGCTCCATTCTCACCAAACCCTGTGGCATATACCAAGTTTCCATTATTAATCAGTGAGGCAAATGCGTCTTCTGGTGGCATATTTGGATCTAGCCAAAACCCAGCGAGATTCCACCCACCCTGAAGATCAATACCATAGTTTTGCGGAATACCCATTCCAGATGCAGATAGATTAGTCTCATTGAACACCTTCACCCAATAACCAGATCCAGCATCAATTGATGTTAAGGTATTGAGGAAGCCAGGTCCATTTGGATCAAAGAACACAGAACCATTTTCACCAAACCCAGTTACATATACTAGATTTCCATCTGATATCAATGAGCTAAATACATCTGCTGGTGCGTTTTCTTCAATATCTACATCAAAAGACATTAGGTTCCAGTTATTCATTAACGCTACCTCATCATTATCTCCAGGAGGTGGTCCATCGCCCGCAGTAACTAGAAGCTTGAGCGACGTAAAC
>CAXRJK010000116.1:0-10243 GCA_964230865.1 Winogradskyella sp. | reverse complement strand
AATCCTGTAAGTGCGGGAGTCTATTTGCTTCAGATAAATTCTGAGGAGTACATTGATTTAATGAAGTTAGTGCTACTGAAATAAAGAGTTGTAAATTTTATAAAAATGGTGTACAATCGAGACCTCTTTGCAGATATTATTTAACTAAACTATAATAAAAAGGGAACAATAAAATGAAAAAATATATTGCTTGTGTGTTAACCTTTGTAGTAGGAGTTGGTATCGTTTTTGGAGCAGCTCATAAGCTGCCTACCAAAGTAGAAAAATACCAAAAATTACCAAGGATTATTGAACCAACAACTTATCAGACTGATATTGATGATGGTAAATTTCCTATTTACAATCACCGCAGTTTGAGTCGTGATAATTCATCATGGAACGCCTTAGTAGATTCATCAACTAACGGATATGGTATGATTCTGGGTACAACAAGACCGATATATCTTGATGAGGATAACGGTTGGTTTTTTGTATTTAGGCAGTGGGCTGGTGAAAACACAACCCATGGTCAATTAGGAGCAGCTTATTCACCAGATGGAACAGACTGGACAAACTATAATTATATAAATGTAGGATTTGATTGGCCTCCCTCCAACAGGCAGGCAAGATATCCAAGCGCGCTGGGGAATCCGGATTATCCCTACGCTTTCTGGAATGAATATACAACGATATCAGGTAGCTATGGCGGAAGACCTTTTTATACATATGATGAATTTGGATGGGATGGTGGCTCTTTTGCTGCGCCGATTGATATAGACCTGCAGTGGGGTGGGGATACTGACCAGTGGGTCGGAAGCCCCGGAGTTTCCTTTGATGGAGATAATTCAGTTGTGAACGTTGCGTATAACGACTGGACAAGAAATAATTATTATATGTTTCACAGTGAGGCTTATGAAGATGGTTATCTTGTTTTTGGATCAGAATTTGTCATTATTGATGAGCCTGCTTATTTAGAGCCAGGAGATGCCAGTGGAAGCTATAATTCTAGTCCAGCAGTCAGTATGGAGCCAAGCGGAATGGGTACAGTTGGACTGGTTGGCCTTTTTGCCGGGGGAATTGATGACAACAGTACAATTACAAATAACCATACTTTTATATTCAAAATGACAGATGACCATGGAGCGAGCTGGTATGGTCCTTCCAGTACCGCACCACCCTATTACCAAGATGATGTGTATTTCATCCCGGATAATGTCTTTGAACATATGCAGAATAATTATTTCAGTGACTATTGGGATCCCTGTGCAGATACAACTTCGGCGATGACGAGCTGGTGGAGTTATTATGAATTTGATATGAAAGTAGATGGTGATGGTAACCCTCATATATTGATGGAAATTTTACCGTGTGATGAGTCCTTCTGCTATTATTCTGCAGGTGATGGTAGTGAGGTTGGTTCTGGATATTATCATTTTACTATAAACAGAAACAACTTAGATAGTCCAGGTTTTGTAAATACACCCACCGGATGGAATTATTCTAAAGTGGCTACTGGAAGTGCGACCTGGGCTTTCTCAGATCCGACAGGAGATAGCTATATATGGAACACACAGGCACAGCTTTCATTTGATCCAGATGACCCCAATCTAGTTTGGGTTGTAAGTGATTTAGGAGTACGAGGAGCAGTTTCAGATTTTGATCCTGCAGATCCATATGACTGTGAAGAGCCATACGAATGGTATCCAGAGTGGAGCTGTGATATTATGGTTTTCAAATCTGAAGATAATGGTTCAACCTGGTGGAATCCATTAAATGCCTCTAATACTCCTGATGAAACAGATTGGGATGTTGGTTGTGATTCTCCAAGTGGTTGGTGCAGCCCTGAGGAGATGTTCCCTCACACTTCTCAGTGGGCAACCAGTGATGAGGTAAGGTATGTATATCAAATGCCAGACTGGTATTTTAACGAAATTGGTGATATGCACGCGGCAGACCATAAAAACAGATTATTTGGTGGGGTTGCCACCTTTACAAGTAATAATGAACCTGATTATCCTGGTGAAGGCGCAGGAGGAACCGTTGAAGTTTCAATTTCCAATCAAGCAAACTGGAATTTAGTTGGACTTCCTGTGGAGACAGAGGAAAATAGCTATACACAAATTTTCCCAAATTCAGTCAGCAACACTTTATATGCATTTGATGCTGGTTATGTGTCAGCTGAAGCTCTTGAAATGGGAGAAGGATATTGGCTTCGTTTTGATGCTGAAGGTGAAAATTTGGTAGAAGGCGGTAGCGTTAGCGAAATACCTGTATCATTGGCCTCTGGATGGAATTTAGTAACTGGTGGCTCTGAAACGATTGGTCTTGAAACCATAAGCGACCCTGATGGGATTATCGTTGCCAACACACTTTACGGATTTAGTGTGGGATATGAATCTTCCACAGTATTAGAGCCTGGAAAAGGTTACTGGATTCGTACCAGTGCTGCTGGTGATGTAACCATTGGAGGTGCAGCAACAAAAACTCGTGATTTTGTTAACCGACTTGAAAGTGCAAACTCCATTTCATTTAATGGTAGGGAACTATATTTTGATGCACAGGTACCCGAATCTGAGGTTCTCAGTTATAGTCTACCTCCGGTTCCGCCTAAAGGCGCATTTGATGTTCGTTTCAGCACAGACCTTATTTATGCCGGTTCTACTGGAAATATCTTTCTCTCTAATCCAAAGGGTAACCTAAATATTTCTTATAATATTTCTGATAACTCTAAATGGATATTAACATCAAGCTCTGGAGAAGTATATGAACTTTTTGACTCAGGGCAGTTTTCAGTAGATGGTATGGAGGAAGTAGATTTTATATTGGCTAAATCTACAGTAAGTTACGAGCCTGTAACATTTGGTCTTCAAGAGAGTTATCCAAATCCATTCAATCCCACAACGACGATTCATTACAGTGTAGAAACAGAAGGAAAGACATCTCTGATTGTCTATGATATGATGGGTAGAGAGATTAAGTCCCTTGTTTCTGGATACATGGCACCTAATCATTATTCTGTAGTTTGGAATGGAACAGATAATTACAATAGACAGATTCCTTCTGGAATTTATCTTTATCGTTTGACTTCCGGTGAATTTACCGATATGAAAAAAGTCATGCTGTTAAAATAGTTTTTCAATTTTAGGAAAATAAATTAAGGGCTGCTTCGAAAGATGCAGCCCTTTTTTTTGTAAACAGATTTGAGCAGGCTTCAAGTTTTCCGTAAATTTTTAGTATAAATAAATGAGGAAAAATGTCCGGACATAGTAAATGGTCAACCATCAAGCGTAAAAAGGGAGCGCAAGATGCTAAGCGAGGTAAATTATTTACAACCTTGATCAAAGAAATTACAATATCTGCAAAGATAGGAGGGGGAGATGAATCTTCAAATCCACGGTTAAGACAGGCAATATTAAAAGCTAAGGCAGCCAATATGCCTCAGGATAATATCAAAAGAGCGATTCAAAAAGGTACAGGAGATCTCCCGGGAGTGAATTATGAGGAGGCAGTCTATGAGGGCTATGCCCCCGGAGGGGTCGCTATTCTCATGGAAGTTTTGACAGATAATAAAAATAGGACAGTAGCTGATATTCGCCATATCATGACCAAACATGGAGGGAGCCTAGGAGAAAATGGAAGTGTAGCGTGGATGTTTAGTAAGAAAGGACAATTGATCCTCGATATATCTGCAGGGAAAGAAGAAGCGGTAATGGAAGCAGTATTAAATTCAGGTGGAGAAGACCTTGAATTAGATGAAGATTGTTACATTATATCCACAGAGCCAAGTGCACTTATGGATGTAAGATTAGCACTAGAGGATGATGGATATGAAGTTAAATCTGCAGAAGTAGAAATGATACCTACTAGCCTGCATAGCGTGGATAATGAGCATGTCCCCCAAGTCTTAGCATTATTAGAGGCCTTGGATGAAAACGAAGACATCAAAAACGTATATGCCAATGTGGACCTAGATGAGGATATGCTAGATTAAAAACGTTTTGAGATAATTATTGGACGAAAATAAATGCGAGTAATTGGTTTTGATCCAGGGCTGAGTGCAACTGGATTTGGAATTGTTGAATCAAATATCAAAAAGCAAGTGAAGCATATTGATAACGGTGTTTTGCGACCGCAAAGGAAACTGTCCCTTCCGGAGAGGTTAAATTATTTATATAATAACTCATTGAAACTTCTTAAAGCTTATTTCCCGGAGATTTTAGCAATAGAGGACACATTTTATCATAAAAATATAAAATCTGCTATGTCATTAGGTCAGGCAAGAGGAACGCTGCTACTAGCAGGCGCACACTTGGGTATTCCTTGTATTGAGTATGCTCCTAGAAAAGTTAAAATGTCTGTTGTAGGTAATGGCGCGGCATCTAAGGAGCAAGTGAAGTATATGATTTGTAGAATTTTGACATTACCATCAGAAGATATCCCCATTGATGCTTCAGATGCTCTGGCTATTGCACTTTGCCACATACACCAACATAAGATTTAAACTAATGATTGATTCACTTTCTGGAACCTTAATACAAAAAGCCCCCTCTTCTGCAGTTATTGATATTGGTGGAATCAGATTAAAGGTATATATAACTGTAGGAACTTATGAGAATCTACCCTCATCTGGAGAGAAAATTGAAATGCTAACCTACCTTCATGTCAGGGAGGATATTCTTGACCTTTATGGCTTTTCAGGAGAGGAGCAGAGAGAACTCTTCAGCTTGTTGACCAGTGTAAATGGAATAGGTCCTAGGTCTGCACTAGGAATTCTATCTGGGGTTCGTAGTGGAGATCTGAAAAAAAGAATTATTACCGGTGATGTAAAATTATTAACATTGTTGCCGGGTATCGGTCCTAAAATTGCAAAACGGATTATTGTTGAGTTAAAGGATAAGTTTGACTCCTTAGAGATGGAAGAAATTTCGGAAGGGGCAGAATTTTCTTCAGAAACGGAGCAGTTCAAAGATGCACTGCATGCGCTGCAGTCATTAGGATATAATAGGAATCAGGCATATCAGGCGTTAAAGTTAGCTGAGGGTTCAGGAGGTTTAACAGGCAAATTAGAAGATATCATCAAAAATGCTCTAGGGGAAATGAGATAGTTTATGGTTCGAGTATTTCCATTTAAAGGATTGAGGCCAATACCAGAAAGCGCAGCTGAGATAGCCTCCCCGCCTTATGACGTGTTGAATGCTAGCGAAGCAAAAAAAATTGTAAAAAAGTATCCCAACTCATTTTTAAAAGTGAATAAAGCTGAGTGTGAGTTTGACGCTAATATTGAACCACATAGTAAAATTGTGTATCAAAAAGCAAAGGAGAACTTGCAGTCATTAATTAGTAGAGGATTGATGGTCCAAGATCAAGCATCCTGTTTTTATATCTATAAGCTCACGTTAAACAATCAAAGTCAAATCGGATTATGTTGTGTTATGGCTATTGAAGACTATGAAAATGGATTAATTAAAAAACATGAACATACCCGACCAGATAAAGTTGAGGATCGGGCAAACCATATTAATAATTTGGAGGCTCAAGTTGGGCCAGTATTTTCGATTTTTAAAAATAATAATCACATAGATAAATTATTTAAAAAATTAACTGAACAAAAACCTGAGATATTATTTAAATCAGAGGATGGAGTAACCCATGAGTTCTGGGTGATTCAAGATTTAAAAATGATTGAATCAATTCAAGTAAATTTTAAAAAACTGAGTTGTACATATATAGCAGATGGACATCACCGATCAGAATCAGCTGCAGAAGTATTGCGTCAAAAATTTAAAAGTAATGAGTATAGCTCATATGGGTCATATAAATATTTTTTAAACGTTTTGTTTCCCGATAACCAAGTTAAGATTTTGCCTTACAATCGTATTGTTAAAAAACCTGAAGGGACTACTATAAAAGAAATTTTAAAAAAAGCAAGATCACATTTTAATATTACGATATATAAAGGTGGAAAAATATCTCCAGAGACACCGCATACGTTTAGTCTTTATACAGAAGGGATTTGGTATAGGATGGAGCTTTTGGATGGTCTATTAAATAATGATGACCCGGTAGGTGAAATTGATGCTGAAATATTACAGCAGTATTTCATTGGTCCAATTCTTGATATAAGTGATCCAAAAACAGATAATAGAATACAATTTGTAGGTGGCATTAGAGGCAATGGTGAACTAAAAAAACATATCGATTCCGGTGAATATGATATTGCGTTTTCACTTTACCCAACAGCAGTCCATCAATTATTACAGGTTGCTGATTCCCATAAAGTAATGCCTCCTAAGTCAACATGGTTTGAACCAAAATTAAGGAGCGGAATGGTTGTCCATCTATTGGGTAGTTTAGAATGAAGATTCTTATATCAGACCCATTTCATCCAGGGCTTGAAGACCAATTAAGAAAATATGGAGAAGTAACAACAGAAAAATCTTCATATACTGATGCAGATATTATTCTGATTCGAAGTGCAACTAAGGCAGATAAATCTTATCTTAATAATGCAAAGAACCTAAAATTAATCATTCGTGGTGGAGTAGGGATTGATAATATTGATATAAAGACAGCTAAGGTATTTGGTATTGAAGTTCGTAACACGCCTAGTGCTTCATCAGTTGCTGTAGCTGAAATGACAATGACATTAATACTATCATTGACAAATAAGATCGTTAAAGCGGATACATCAATGCACAACAATGAGTGGCTAAAAAAGCAGCTAAAAAGATCAGAGTTATATGGAAAAACTTTGGGTATTATTGGATACGGCAGAATTGGAAATGAAGTTGCCAAACGTGGGGCGGCTTTTGGTATGACAATTTTAGGGTATCATTATCGTGAGGTAAAAAGTGATTTTGGAATAATAACAACAAATTTGGAAGAGGTATTACAAAAATCTGATTATCTCTCACTTCATTTGCCTTTAAAAGAGGATACTAGGAAATTTTTGAATTCTGAAGCAATTTCTATGTCCAAGTCAAATGCTTATATAATAAATACAGGGAGGGGAGAGACTGTAGATGAGGCTGCAATTGCAAATGCATTACAAGCTGGCAAGCTCGGTGGATATGCTTCAGATGTTTGGAGTCAATATCCTCCGACTGACTCTCCATTGATTAGTGCACCTAATGTTCTTATGACTCCACATTTAGGCGCTTCTACTAAAGAGTGTATGATGAGAATTGGGGCAGAGATCATTCGAATCATTGAAGAGTTTATTTCCAGCGAATATTAAATTGAGGTATCAGTAATGACATATAGAGTATTTAATTTTAATCCTGGGCCCTCAACTCTCCCCTTGGAGGTACTTGAAACAGTCCAGAGGGATTTGTTGGATTTTCAAGGAACAGGTATGTCCATTTTGGAATTATCCCATCGCTCTGCTCAGTTTGAAGATATCAATAATACTGCAAATTTACTTTTAAAAGATTTAATGGGGTTGGGAAATGATTACCATATTTTATTCATTGGAGGTGGAGCCTCATCACAGTTTTCAAATATTCCGCAAAATTTTTTAAAACAAGGAATGACAGCAAATTATATTGATACGGGAACTTGGGCATCAAAAGCGATTAAAGAAGCAGAAAAAATAGGTAATGTATATGTTGTAGCTTCTTCAAAAGAAAAAAAATATAATTATATTCAAGATTTTACATCTAAAGATTTTACAAAAGATGCAGCGTATGTTCATATAACCTCAAATAATACAATTAAAGGAACCCAATTTCAATGCTTACCTGATACAGGAAGCATACCATTATTCGCAGATCTATCTTCAGATATCTGTTCTAAAAATATAAATTACAAGCAGTACTCTCTATTTTATGCTGGTGCTCAGAAAAATTTAGGACCATCCGGTGTAACTGTGGTTGGTATCAGAAAAGAGGTATTGGAAAATAATAAAGATAATCTTCCTACAATGGTTGATTATAATACACATGCAAAGAAAAATTCATTGTTTAACACTCCTCCTGTTTTTGCTATTTATATCTTAAGGCTTGTATTAGAATGGATTAAAAAAAATGGAGGTTTATCAGGTATTGAAAAAGTTAATAGGCAGAAAAAGGATATGATTTACAATTTACTCGATTCCCATAGTGATTTTTTCAAGCCTACTGCAGAAAAAAATAGCCGCAGCTGGATGAACATAACTTTCCGACTTCCATCTGAAGAATTGGAAATGAAATTTATTTCAGAAGGCGTAGCAAATGGACTTATTGGATTGAAGGGGCACCGTAGTGTTGGAGGAATTCGAGTCTCTCTATATAATGCTATGACTCTTGAGGGAGTCGAGGCAGTTTCTGAACTGATGAAATCCTTTATCAAAAAGTATGGATAAATGGTCAAGCTGATTTTCAAAATAATTCTATACTAGTCTTAATTTCGTATTTATTTTGAAAAAATTTATGAAAAAGACTTTACTCCACAACCAGCATATTAAACTGAACGCAAAAATGGTTGAATTTAGTGGCTTTGAAATGCCTGTTTATTATACTGGAATTTCAGAGGAGCATCAAACAGTTAGAACCAGTGTAGGGTTATTTGATGTGAGTCATATGGGACAAATAATCGTATCTGGTAAAGGATCCGAAGATTTTTTACAAAAAATTTTGGTAAGTGATATATCTACCCTGTCTGTAGGTTGTGCGCAGTATACTGTAATGTGTAATAAAGAGGGAGGGATCATAGATGATTTACTCATATATAAATATATAGACAGATATATGTTGGTCGTGAACGCAGGAAACCTTGAAAAAGATCTAAATTGGATGAAAATAAACAATAATAAAAATATTTCTTTAGAAGATAAGACAAATGAAATAGTCTTGTTAGCAGTTCAGGGGCCTGATAGTGGGAAAATTGTCTCAGAGATATTTGGGAATAAAGTGGAGACTCTACCATTTTATCAATTTTTTATATCAGATAGCAATAAATTATCATTTACAGTTTCCCGTACCGGATATACTGGTGAACTTGGGTATGAAATTTACTGCCAAGCCGAAAATGGAGTATACCTTTGGAATGAGATTTTAAATAAAGGGAAAAAATATGGAATTGTGCCATCGGGACTTGGTGCCCGGAATTTACTTAGGATGGAAATGAAATACTGTCTTTATGGGAATGATATTGATGAAAGCACTAATCCATACGAAGCAGGTATAGGTTGGGTTGTATCTATGGAGAAAAAATATTTTATTGGAATGGATGCACTAAAAAAAGCAAAAAAAAATAACTCAAGAAAGTTAATTTGTTTTCAAATGAATGACAAAGCAATTCCACGAAAGGGATATAAAATAACTAAAAATAATAATGAGATTGGTGTCGTTACCAGTGGAGGGTTTTCTTCAATAATAAAAGCAGGAATTGGATTAGGCTATGTAGAAAAAAAAATAAAATATTCGGAAATTGAAATTAATATTAGAGGGAGATCAAAGACTGCACTTATTAAATCATCACCTATATATACTCATGGAACTTTACATGTCTGACTCCATTATACTGTGGAGCAAATGAATGAAGATTCAAGATCGTAAACAAGAAATTATAGGAATTTTATTGCTAATATTTTCGCTGTGTATATTGGTGAGTTTACTTGGATTTAATGAGTCTGAAGAGCCTAGTATTTCTCCAAATGTAAAATTGAAAAATACAATGGGAATAGTAGGAATTTATGTTTCTCATATATTAATAAAATTAGGATTTGGTTATTCTGTTTTTATTATTCCATTTTTAGGAATTATTTGGGGCTGGTGGATGTTCAGTCACAGGCAAGTGAAAAAGCTTAAGAAATCATCACTTTATCTATTTGGTGTAATGTTGATGGTTTCAGTTTCTTTGGGACAAATAGTCATTTGGATGACTGACGGAAACCCTACACACCTATTATATTCTGGTTTTACTGGCTGGGCCGTTGCCAATTTATTTTATGATTTTTTGGGTAGCTTTGGGGTTTCACTCATTATTGTTGGTGGTTGGCTGTTATTAATCAGAGGATATTTTTCATGGAGTTTTTATCATCTTTTCCAACTTACCGGTAAATGGCTACAAAGTAAATGGAGTACATTGAAGTTGAATAGAGAATTTAGGAACAAGGAAAACGACAAACAAAAACACACCCAAGATTTAATTTCGAAAATTGAAGAAAATAAAGAAATAAATATAGATGAGCCCAAAACGCAAGAGGTGAGACCGATTGAAAAAACCATTAAAACTCAAATTGAAGAAAAGAGTGAAATAGAGCAAGCTGAGCAAACAAACGAGC
>CAXRJK010000115.1:0-10698 GCA_964230865.1 Winogradskyella sp. | reverse complement strand
TAAGTACAGTAATGTATTCAGCCGAGTAGTACTAATTAGCCGAACGGCTTTATTAATTATTCGGTTTTGCCAATGATTCCTTATCATTTCCCAAAAAATTTATTCCGGTGATTATAGCGCAGAGGAAACACCCGTTCCCATCCCGAACACGGACGTTAAGCTCTGTAGCGCCGATGGTACTGTGCGGGAGACTAGCGTGGGAGAGTAGGACCTCGCCGGGCATTTTTTAAAAGTCCTGATTTTTCAGGACTTTTTTGTTTTTATTAGATTTTGTTACCAAAACACCTAACTTTGAACAACAAGCTGAGCATATTTTAAAACAATTTGAAAAAATCTATATTATAAGTGACTGATTACATCATCAAATTTATTAAATCTAAGGGGATAGGAATATCTCTGACATTAATTTCTATATTTGTTGTTGGAGCAATGAATTATTTTGGACTGTTTGATGGATTGGAATTGAAATTGTATGACTACCGTTTTCACAAAGTCAGAGGCCCACTAACTGGTCTGAGAACTGCGGACTCAACTTGGATAAATCAAGGTACAGATATTGTACTTGTTGAGGTAGATGATGAATCTTGGAGATTAATTAAGGAAGGATGGCCCTATCCTAGAGGCACAGTTTGGTCAAGAGTAGTAGAAAATTTGTCCAGAGCCGGTGCGAAGGTAATAGTTTTTGATATACAGTTTGACGCCCCTGAAACAAAATCAGAATATCTTGATGACTTTGCAAAGGATATGGACCCTGAAGATAGACAAAAGTATATTCCTAGGCATGGGGATATTATCCTAGGAGAGACATGTAAACAAGTTTTGGAAGAGAATGATACAAAAGTGGTTATGGCGAGCAAACTTGTAACAGAAACTTCACGAGTTCCGCCTCAATATATTTCTGAACCTGTTCACTATATTAATCAATTCACTGAAAATGGAGTTGTCAATGATATGTTGGATTCAGATGGCTTTTCCAGACAATATAATATGATGTGGTACATCAATAATGATATATCAAAGGCTTATCTGAGTTTAGGAATGGAGGCAGTTAAAGCCTATTTAGATATTCCTGATACAACCGTTCCGAAAATTAAATATAATGATGGAAAAATGTTTTGGCAATATGATACTCTCAAAATTTTTCCATATGGAAATACAACTTCCTTTTTAGTTAATTACTATGGACCGCCCTCTTATTTTAAAGCTCCCTATTCAGCATTTCCATGGGCAACCTATGATAAATACTCTCTCTCTCAAATATTAGATACTGATGACTATTTAATAGGAACTGCTAAAATAGATTCTCTTGGGAATATTGTATTAGATGATTATGGAAATGAGATATTCGAGGAAGATTTAAATTGGATGAGCTATAACATCCCAAGGGAAAGTGGAATTCCAGATGAATATTTGTGGGTTTTAGATATGCCGGAGGAAGACCACCAAATGTATTTTGATCTATTTGGTATTTCACTGGAGAAACAAGAAATAGATAAAAGCAATCCGTTTTATAATAAAATAGTAATGCTAGGGGTAAATATAGAGGTGCTTCATGATACTAAATCTACACCATTCTATAACTATGGAGGGTATCAGCAATTAACGCCAGGAATGGAAACTCATGCAAATGCAATTCAAACGCTATTGCACGGAAATTACATTGATGTGTTTGGTGGCAAAATAACTGGAATCAATGATGACCCGGAATCACTCTCAATTTTTATGAATCAAATATTTCTCATCACACTGTTGTCAGTCATTGCATTTATGTTGATTACCTATGTAAAACCAATAATTGGTGGGATATTATTAATATTTGAAGGATTCATTTATTTTGTTATTTCATGTGGATATTTTTCAGGAAACATGAAATGGCTTTGGGATGCTACATCGTTACCACAGCTTGGTGAATCTGTAATGCTTCCCATTGTTGCTCCTCTTGTTGGAATTGGAGTTACATATTCTAGCAATATCATTTATCAATTCATTAACGAACAAAAAGATAAGCGATTCTTAAAGAGTACTTTTGGGACCTATATTTCTCCAGATCTCATAGACCAAATGTATGAAGACAAACAAGAGCCAAAACTTGGAGGTGATGAGGGTTTTCATACTGCATTTTTTACAGATATTCAAAGTTTTTCTGCTTTTTCTGAGAAACTGTCTGCAACTGAACTGGTGGAGCTTTTGGTTGAATATTTGACTGATATGACAAATATTTTATTAGAAGAAAGGGGGACATTGGACAAATATATTGGTGATGCGATTGTAGCCTTTTATGGCGCACCTGTACCAGTGGATGATCATGAATATCGTGCTTGTTTAACCGCAATAAAAATGCAGAGAAGCTTGGCTGAGCTGCGTGATAAATGGAGAGGTGAAGGTGACCGCTGGCCGGAAATTGTTCACAATATGCAGAATAGAATCGGAATAAATACAGGTTCGATGGTCACAGGGAACATGGGCTCAGCAATGCGGATGAATTATACTATGATGGGAGATACAGTGAATTTGGCTGCACGGTTAGAGGCCTCTGCCAAACAATATGGAGTATATATACAGGTTGCTGAAGAAACTTATAAAGCTTGTAAGGATCAGTTTATCTGGCGTGATTTGGATTACGTAGTCGTTATGGGAAAGTCTGAGCCTGCTCAAGTCTATGAACTAATTGATGAAGTTGGTAAAATGCCTAAAGGATATAATAATTTACTTAAAACCTATCATGAAGCACTGGGGTTGTACAAGAAACAAGAATGGAAGAAAGCGCTAGAAGCATTTAAAGCGTCTGATGAATTGGAAGATATGTTTCCTGGACGAAAAACAAATCCTTCGCGAATTTATATACCCAGATGTGAATTTTATTTGGAAAACCCTCCCGGTGATGATTGGAATGGTTCATGGGCATTAACATCAAAATAATTAAAGATAAGTAAGAAGATCATATTTATCTTTAGGACTAGTAATTATTGATTCTCTTGTGTAGTGATTAAATTTTGGCTTATTAAAGAAGATTATAAAAATATACTGAATTAGAATATTGATTGGAGAGCTTTCTATTCGTATTGGTTTAGAAAAAAAATGTAATATACTTTTATTCGGTATTTCCACACTTACGTATTTTTCACCCCAATTTTAGCTATGAAATCCCGCGGAAAAATCCTCTGGGTCGATGATGAAATCGAACATCTGAAACCCCACATCCTTTTTTTGGAAGAAAAAGGATTTGAAATCAATACTGCATTTAATGGAAATGATGGTGTACAGTTAATTAAAGACCAATCTATAGATTTAGCTCTTTTGGATCAGTTTATGCCTGGAATGGATGGAATTGATACTTTAAGAAAACTGAAAGAAATTAATCCTACTTTGCCAGTGATCATGATAACAAAATCAGAAGACGAATCCTTAATGGATGAAGCCATATCTGAAAAAGTAGTTCAATTTTTAATTAAACCAGTGAACCCAAGCCAGGTATTTATGGCTATCAAACAGGTACTTGAGTCTTCTCAAATCCAGGAAAGCAAGACCACAAAAGATTTTTTGAAAGAATACCAAAAAATCAATGAGTTAAAGAAAGAATACTTTGATGCGAGTGATTGGTGGAATCTTTACAAACAGCTCGTTCATTGGCGCTTGGAATTAACTTACCTTCAGGAGCAGGGATTGGAATCAATAGTTAAGGAAGAAATTCAAACTTGTAATCGTGAATTCTCAAGATATATTGAAATGAACTATTCATCTTTGGTTAACTCAGAAAACAGGCCTCCGATGTCGGTCGATGTAATAGATCAATTTGTACGTCCTGAACTTGAAAAAGGAAAAAAATTGTGTTTTTTGGTAATGGACTGTCTTCGTTTTGATCAATTAATTTCAATTATCCCAACTCTATCTAAATATTTTAAAATAAATATTCATTACCATCTCTCTATTTTACCTACTGCCACGCCCTACAGTAGAAATGCGTTGTTCAGTGGCATGTTTATAGATGAATTGGTTAGGAATAATCCTAAACAATTATATGCAATGAATTCAGAAGATACCGGTTTAAATCAATATGAAGATATTTACCTCAGAAATCTGCTAGATAAACATAATTTGAATCAAGTCTCTCTGCGCTACCAAAAAATATGGTCCGCTGATTATGGAATAAAATTTCAAAAGAGGATAGGAGAATATTTAAATATAGATTTATTAGCTCTGGTTGTAAATTTTGTTGACCAGCTTGCTCACAAGCAAAGTGAGTCAAATGTCTTAAAGGAAATGGTTAGTGATGAATCAGCTTTCTGTAGGGCGGTTGCATCCTGGTTTAATAATTCGTGGTTGGTCAAAACGTTAAAATATCTTGGAGAAAATGGGTATACTGTTGTTTTGACTAGCGATCATGGAAGTATTTCTGTACAAAAGGGTGTGATGGTTAAAGCTGATAGAAAAGCTTCATCAGGCGTTAGATATAAAGTAGGTCGAAACTTGAATTGTGATCAAAAATATTGTGTTAAAGTACACAAACCCTCAGATTATAGACTTCCTGAGAGAGGACCTCAATCATCCTATTTATTTGCTAGAGATTCAGTATTTTTTTTATATCCTAATGAAATGAACCGATATCAAAATACATTTATGGATAGTTTTCAGCATGGTGGTATTTCTATGGAAGAGATGTTAATACCCGTTGCAATATTGAAAGGTAAATGAAAAAAAAATATTCAAAAATAGTTGAGGTTTTTTCATCAAAAGAGATGGAGGAGATAGGAAAAAATCTTGCACCGAAAACTTCTGTGGGAACGGTCATTGGACTCAAAGGTGAATTAGGTTCTGGAAAAACAACCTTTGCAAAAGGGTTTGCAAAAGGGTTGGGAATAAAAGCACATGTTACCTCACCAACATTTAAAATAGTAAGTGAATATGATGGAGATGGTTGCACTTTATTTCATATCGATTGTTACAGATTGAGTGACCATATAGAATTCATTAATATGGATGCCGAAAGATTCTTATATTCTGAAAATGGAATAACTCTTATTGAATGGATTGAAAAGATAGAGGCTATCATGCCAAGTGAATATCCAGTTATTAATTTTGAATTAGGTGATGAATCAGAAATACACCGAACTATAAAACTAACCGGATTCAGTGAATGAATATATTGTCAATTGAAACTGCATCAAACATATGCGGTGCAGCATTTATTAAAAATGGGAATTGTGTGATCATAGCTGAGAGAGATTGCCCTAGAACCTCCGCAGAACAATTACCGGGAATGATTAATGAAATTCAACAAAAATCTGAATTTAAGTGGAAGGAATTAGATGGTGTAGCAGTTTCAATAGGTCCCGGTTCTTTCACTGGACTGAGAATTGGGTTGAGCTTTGCAAAAGGAATTGCTTTCAGTTATGATTTACCAATTATCCCTGTGTCAACGCTAATAAGTATTGCCGTAGGAGTGCAACCAAAGTCCAAATTATTCAGGATTGCATTGTTTTCCCATAGAAACTTATTTTACACTCAGGTTTTTCATAAAGTGAATGGACTGCCTAATGATGAAAATGAGCCTATTCTAATGGATTGGGAAAGTTTAAATAATACTATTATAAAAGAAAATATTGATGTTTTCAACTGTGGAGGAGACCACATCATTTCTGAAAATAATAGTAATTACTTTTCCTCTGCAATTCCCTCTGCAAGGTGGGTTGGAATTTTTGCGCACAAAAGGTATGATGATTTGGTAGTGGAGATTCCACACAGACTTGTCCCAAATTATATTGCGCCATTTAAAATAAATAAAAATGTTGTTTCGTAATGCTACAATTGAAGATTTAAACGCTATCTGGGAAATTGAAAAATCTGTTTTTTCTAGTCCTTGGAACCGTAACCAGCTTGCATTTGAACTGGCGGAATATCCAACAGCCAGCCACTGGGTTTATGTAAAAAATAAATCCATGGTCGGATATATAATGTCACACGTTGTTTTTCCTGAAGTACAGATTATTAATATTGCTGTTTCACTTTCATATCAATGTCGGGGATTTGGAAAGAGATTGCTTTCTTGTTTTTTTTCAGAATTTGATGAAGAAGTTTATTTTTATCTTGAAGTAAGAGAATCAAATCTGCCGGCATTAATTCTGTATACTCATTTTGGATTCGAATCAATTGATATACGAAAGAAATATTACTATGATGGTGAAAATGCGATTGTTATGGCAAAAGCTGGGAACTCAATCCCTCAAAATATAACCAATCAGTTATTTAGTATAGGTAGTGAACATGGCATGGTTTAGAAGAAAAGATCAAAAATTAAAAGAAAGTGAAAAGAAAGATATCCCTAGCGGACTGTGGGAAAAATGTCCTTCATGTAATGAGATTTTATACAAAATTGTACTGGACAAAAATCATTCAGTATGTCATCATTGTTATTACCATTTTAGAGTATCTCCAGATATGTATATAGATATTCTTTTTCAAAATAATAAGTACACGGAGTTATTCAAGGATCTTAAAACGAATGATCCTTTAAAATTTAGAGCCGGGAGAAAGTATAAGGAACAAGTTCAAGCTGCTATGAAAAAAACAGGTCATTTAGATGCGATTCGATGTTTTGAAGGTATGCTAAATGATAGAAAAATTGTTTTAGGAATAATGAATTTCAAATTTATCGGTGGAAGTATGGGAATTGTGGTAGGAGAAAAGGTAGTAAGAGCCACTGCATATGCCGAAGAGTATGATACTCCTCTGATAATAATCTGTGCTTCAGGTGGTGCTAGAATGCAGGAGGGAGCACTATCGCTTATGCAAATGGCACGAACCAGTGCTCAGTTAGCCAAATTTTCAAAATCTGGAGGTCTATACATTACGCTTCTTACTGATCCCACAACAGGAGGGGTGACGGCCAGTTTTGGAATGCAGGGAGATATCATATTGGCAGAGCCTGGTGCTCTTATTGGATTTGCAGGTCCAAGGGTGATAAAACAAACCATAGGAGAAGATTTACCAAAAGGTTTTCAAAGAGCTGAATTTTTGCTTGAAAAGGGTTTTGTAGACCGAATAGTTCATCGGGCAGAATTAAAAGATGAACTTTACAATTTAATTAAAGTTTTGACTTGAAGAATAAAACAATCCTTGTAACTAATGATGACGGAATTTTTGCTGATGGAATCTATTGGTTATGGGAAGCAGTTAAAGATTT
Organism: Winogradskyella sp.; assembly: GCA_964230865.1. Classification (GTDB taxonomy): domain Bacteria; phylum Fidelibacterota; class Marinisomatia; order Marinisomatales; family AB-629-J13; genus AB-629-J13. The sequence goes on along the minus strand of CAXRJK010000115.1, from coordinate 3,518 downwards.
TGGAAATGTACTGGTTGTAGCTCCTGATACAGAGAAAAGCGCAGTGGGTCACGCCATTACTATAGCTAATCCATTGAGGACAAAAAAAATATACCGCAATGGAGGATTTAGTGGTTATGCAGTGAATGGCACACCTGCTGACTGTGTAAAGATTGCAGTTCGTTCCATTTTAGACTTTCCACCAGATTTGGTTATTTCTGGTATAAATTTAGGAGCAAATGTAGGTATCAATGTTATATATTCGGGAACCGTTAGTGCAGCCACTGAGGGGATTATTCTTGGCATTCCCTCGATTGCTGTGAGTATTGACTCTCACCGTCCAGGTGATTTTAGACCTGCAATGGAGATTACCAGAAAAGCGATACGAAATGTATTGGAACATGGTTTACCAAAAGGGACTTTATTAAACCTTAATATTCCTAACTTATCAACTGAAAAAATTAAAGGGGTCCGAATTACAACTCAAGGGTCTGCATTCTTTAAGGATAGTTTTGAAAAAAGGGAAGACCCTCGAGGAAAAAATTATTACTGGATGACTGGCCATTTATCTGATCCTGACCTTCCAGGGAATACAGATAATCAGGCTTTGGAGAATGGTTTCATCAGCATTACACCTATCCACTATAATCTGACAAATAAATCATTTTTAAAGGATTTAGAAGCTTGGGAATTTAATGAGTGATTTACAGTACAATGGTGTCATTATACTAGATTTTGGTTCACAATACACCCAGTTAATAGCACGTAGAGTGAGGGAGTTTAATGTATATTCAGAAATATTACCCCCTAAATCTTCGGTTCAGCAGATTCTTAAACATCAACCCAAAGCAGTGATCCTCTCTGGTGGCCCATCCAGTGTGTATGACAAGTCAGCGCCCAAATATGATAGTAAACTATTTGATATTGATGTTCCCATTTTAGGTATTTGTTATGGACTCCAGCTCATGGTTCACCATTATGGTGGTAAGGTTGAATCTTCATAGGTAGGAGAATATGGATTTGCCAATGTAAAGATTAAAAATTTAAATGGTATTTTTTCTGAGGTTTCTAATGAAATCAATGTATGGATGAGCCATAAGGACAGGGTGGAAGAAACTCCATTAAATTGGGATATTACATCCTATTCAACAAATGGGGTCATCGCTTCTCTTCAAAATAAAGCACAAAACCGAATTGCAACTCAATTCCATCCTGAAGTAGTACATACCGAAGAAGGAAACCAAATTTTAAACAACTTTCTTTTTAAGGTTTCAAACTGTTCTCCAGGTTGGACTACAGGTAACTTCATTGATGAACAAATTGAAGAGATTCGAGAAAAAACCAGGGAACAAAAAGTTCTATTAGGAGTGAGTGGTGGAGTGGATTCCACTGTTGTTGCAACCCTTTTGGGAAAATCCAAAGGAGAAAAGGTTGTTGGCGTGCTAATTGACCATGGATTAATGAGGGAGAATGAGGCAGATGAGTGTGTAACTAAACTGAATAAAATTCTTCCATTTAAGGTAAAATCTTTTGATGAATCAAAAATTTTTATTAAAAGATTAAAAGGTGTGATCGATCCGGAAGAAAAAAGAAAAATTATTGGTGAGCAATTTATCCGTAGCTTTGAAAGAATCGCAGGGGGGCAAGGTGAAATCCGATATTTAGCCCAGGGAACTCTCTACCCTGATGTTGTGGAAAGTGGATTTTCTAAAGCTGGAACTCATGGAACTGTCATTAAGAGTCATCACAACGTTGGAGGACTTCCGGAGAAAATGGATTTTAATCTTATTGAACCTCTTAGAGATTTGTTTAAGGATGAGGTTCGTAAGGTTGGGCTGGAATTGAAAATCCCTGAAAATTTAGTTAATCGCCACCCATTTCCAGGTCCTGGACTTGCTATCCGTATCATTGGTGAAGTCACTGAATCTCGTTTGAAAATTCTTAGGAGCGCTGATGCTGAATACATTAATATCTTGAAAGAAGAAAATATTTATGACGAAATCTGGCAAGCATTTTGTGTATTGATACCGGTACAAACAGTTGGTGTAATGGGAGATAAACGAACCTATGAGAATTTAATCGGAATTAGAGCTGTAACCAGTCATGATGGAATGACAGCCGACTGGTACCATTTTGAAAAGAATATTCTATCTAAAATATCAAACACAATCGTTAACAAGGTAAAAGGTGTAAATAGAGTTGTCTTTGACGTAACATCCAAACCGCCCGGAACAATTGAGTGGGAATAGGCGTACTTTCATTTATTTGGAAAGTATGCGAATTTAGTTTAACTTGAAAATCAATATTTTTTGAAATAATTTTTTATTAAGGAAACAGAAAGAATATGTGTGGAATAGTAGGATACTATGGAAAAAAGGATTCTATCCCGATACTCATTAATGGATTAAAACGATTAGAGTATCGTGGATACGATTCATCCGGAATTGCTGTAACCAATGGTTCATCCTTAGATATTTTAAAAAAAGTGGGAAAAGTAAAGGCACTTGAATCAGCTCTTATGGACTCAACTCTGAGGGGAAGTATAGGTATTGCTCATACACGCTGGGCAACACACGGCGAACCAAATGATATAAATGCCCATCCCCATCTAGATTGCACAGAGTCTATTGCCTTGATTCATAACGGAATTATAGAAAACCATCATGTATTAAAAACTGCATTACAAAAAGAAGGTATAGAGTTTAAAAGTGATACCGATTCAGAAGTACTGGTACAGTTAATTTCATCATTATATAAAAAAGATAGACTGACCTTTCCTGATGCAGTGAGAGCTGCCCTCCAGGAAGTAGTGGGGGCCTATGGAATTGTTGTGATTTCAAAAGATGAGCCTGACACTGTTGTAGCAGCAAGATATGGAAGTCCACTGGTTCTGGGATTAGGAAGAGATGAATATTTTATTGCAAGTGACCCATCTCCAATAATTGAACATACCCGAAATGTAATTTTTCTAGAAGAAGGAGAAATGGTAACAATTACACCTAAGGGACATGAGATAAAGAAGATTCATGAAAATAAAGTAGTTTCAAAAGCGGTAACCCAGTTGGATATGACAGTAGAACAGATTGAAAAAGGAAATTTTCCCCATTTTATGTTGAAAGAAATTCATGATCAGCAACACACCATTGTGGATACCATGAGAGGACGCCTTTTGGTTAATGAGGGAACAGCGCACCTTGGAGGGATTCAGGACTGTATGGACAGAATTCAGAACGCCTCACGTTTTTATATTACAGCATGTGGGACTTCTTGGCATGCGGGACTCATCGGAAAATATTTAATTGAAGAATATGCCAATATCCCTGTTCATGTGGAATACGCTTCAGAATTTCGTTATAGGAAAGCCATTATTGATAATAAAACAGTTCTTATTGCAATCAGTCAATCCGGGGAGACCGCTGATACCTTAGCAGCTATCAAAAAAGCCAAAGAAAATGGTGCTCTGGCTTTAGGAATATGCAATGTAGTAGGGAGTAGTATTGCCCGTTTGACAGATTATGGAATTTATACACATGCTGGAC
>CAXRJK010000114.1:0-6827 GCA_964230865.1 Winogradskyella sp. | reverse complement strand
TTTTCCCTTGTCTCGCAGTCTGTTAAGAATATTTTCAAGCTTTGTTCGGGAGGTTTCAAGGACTTGGGAATCGTTATCCACAAGAGTAACCGCAACTCCAAAAGAGGAAGCAACATATGCAATACCCGATCCCATTGTACCAGAACCGATTACCGAAATTTTTTCCATCATTTTCCAGAAAATTGGGGTTTACGTTTTCCTAAAAAAGCACGCACACCCTCTTTATGATCCTCTGTAGCTGCAGATAGAGCCTGAGTTTTTGCTTCTAGGCTGAGCTGGTCTTCTAAAGAGTTATTAAAGGATTGAGAGAGTAATTTTTTTGTAAATCCCAAACCTTTTGTTGGCATAGCAGCTAATTGTACTGCCAAGTTAAAAGACTCTTCTTCAAATTCCTTATCTCCCACAACAGAATAAATCATTCCTATCTGTTCTGCTCTTTCAGCGCTGACAGATTCCCCTGTCATCATAATACCAGCTGCTTTTTGCAAGCCAATTATCCTTGGCAAGAAATAGGTTCCACCACTATCAGGAATAAGTCCAATTTTACTGAATGCCTGAATAAACTTTGCAGATTTGGCTGCAATTACAATATCACATGCCAATGCCAGATTAGCTCCTGCTCCGGCTGCAACACCGTTTACGGCTGCGATTACTGGTTTTTCAATTTCACGGATTTTTCTGATGATGGGATTATAATGCTCTATTACAATTTTCTCAATTTCAGGACCGTCTGGATCTGTAGCTTCCTTTAAATCCTGCCCCGCGCAGAAAGCTTTTCCCGCTCCCGTTAATATTACACAGCGGATGGAATCATCAGCTTCACATTCTTCTAGCTTTTCCTTTAGCGCTATTGCCATTTCCCGAACAAAGGAATTGTACTTTTCCGGTCGGCACAGTGTTATTTTGCCTACTGCGCCTGATTTTTTAAATTGAATCATGATTTAAAATTGTTTGAAGTGATGAAAGGGTTCATGACATTCATTGCATTTGTATAGAGCTTTACACGCGGTAGACCCGAATTCGCTGATGACCTCTACATTTTTGGTGTCACATTGGGGACAATGTACCAATTTCCCTGGTGGAGCAATTCCTGCATCACTTAATTTTGCCTTAACTTCATCGCTCATCCAATCAGTTGTCCAGGGTGGTGACAGCGCAGTATGAATCTGGTAGTTATTAATTCCATTCTGTTCTAGACTTCGGACAATTTCTTCTTTCATAAAGGATATGGCAGGGCAGCCACTGTAAGTGGGTGTTATGGTAATATGAATCTGGTCATCTTTAAATATAACCTCTCTAGTAATACCTAAATCAACAATGGAAACTGCAGGAATTTCTGGATCAGGAATCTTTTCTAACAATTCCCAGATGAAGTCTTTTGAAACTGCTTTTACCATGTAGCATCGGGATAGGCACGCTGTAAATATTGCATATCAGATAGCAAATGTCCTAAATGTTCTGTATGAATCCCTTCCCTCCCACCAGTGGTCATAAAACTCTTTTCAGGAATTCTTAGGGTCGCTTCCTTACAAACATCATTTATAGTTTTATCCCATTCTGTTTTGAGGGCTTTACGATCAACTCCGACTTTCTTTTTCATCATTTCTATATCAGTTTGTGTCATTTTAAAAAATTCCCCAGTAAAAGTCCACAAGTTGTTAATGGCTTCTTGCACTTTTCTATGACTTTCATCAGTACCATCCCCTAGACGGATGACCCAATTTGATGAATGACGATAGTGGTAGGTCGTTTCTTTTATCGCCTTTGCGGCAATGGATGCTAATTGTTTATCTCTACTTTTACTTAAGGTGTAAAAAAACAATTTATCATAGGCATCCAGAAAAAACCGACACACTATAGTGTCAGCAAAATTACCGTTAGGATGTTCGCACATCAGCAGATTGGTAAATTTGCGCTCATCTCGTTTAAAGGCAAGATCATCCGCTGTGGTATTTTCTCCCTTTAGCTCTGCAGCATACTCCAACAGAAAATTTGCCCTACCAAATAAGTCCAGTGAGATATTACTAAGAGCAATATCCTCTTCAAGAAATGGTGCTTTGTATGCCCACTGAGCTAAGCGTTGTGCTGAGATTAGAGCATCGTCACCAAGGGATAATACATATTTAAATAAAATAGTATCTCCCACTATAATCCCTTTACTTTTTTGGAAACTTTAAAAAAGGTTGGATAGCGATACACTTTATCATCTGCGGGGTCAAAAAATGACTCACTATCATTTGGGTTAGAAGATACAATATCTTCAGCTTTAACCACCCAGATGCAGGAACCTTCCTTCCGGCGTGTATAAAGCTCCCGAGCATTCTGTAATGCCATTTCCTTATCCGTTGCATGTACAGAACCACAGTGTTCAAAATGTGCTCCGGTTTTGGGTTGGACAAATACTTCCCATACAGGCAGGTTATCATTTCTCATGCTCTGGCTCCGTTTTTATTTTTTTCAGCGTAAGCAATTGCAGCATCTCTCACCCATTTTCCCTCTTCGTGGGCTTTTACATGGTTATTGATTCGTTCTTTATTACAGAACCCGTTGCCATTTACCACCTCCCAGAATTCATTCCAGTCAATTTTTCCAAAATCATAATTCTTGTTTTTTGGGTCCCATTTTAATTCAGAATCAGGAATAGTCAATCCGATAAGCTCAGCCTGTTTAACTGCTCTATCAACGAATACCTGCCGTAAATCATCATTGGTTTCACGTTTGATTTTCCATTGCATAGCGTTGGAAGTATGAGCAGAGTCTGAGTCATGTGGTCCAAACATCATAAGGGAAGGCCACCACCAGCGGTCCAGAGCATCCTGAGCCATTTCCTGCTGTTCAGTTGTCCCAAGAGCCATTTTGGACATTATTTCATATCCCTGTCGATGGTGAAAACTTTCTTCTTTGCAAATTCGAATCATTGCTCTAGAATATGGACCATAGGATGTCCGCCGCAATGATTGTTGGTTCACAATGGCAGCGCCATCTACCAGCCACCCAATGGCCCCAACATCTGCCCAAGTGAGAGTGGGATAATTAAAAATATTGGAATATTTAGCTTTCCCAGTTTGTAATTGGTTTATCAGCTCATTTCTGGTAATACCCAAAGTTTCTGTAGCACTGTAGAGATAAAGCCCGTGACCAGCTTCATCCTGGACTTTAGCAATGAGTACCATCTTTGCTCTCAAAGATGGAGCTCTAGTAATCCAATTTCCTTCAGGCTGCATACCAATAATTTCTGAATGTGCATGCTGGGATATCTGGCGAATGAGGTGTTTTCTGTATTTTCCCGGCATCCAGTCTTTTGGCTCAATTTTTAGTTCAGCATCAATTTTATCCTGAAACGCTCTTTCTTTTCTATCTTCCATAGAGGTTTGATTTATCACTTAAATTTAGGATAATAATAAAAAATGTCGTTACATAAAAATAGTTATTTTGAATTTGTAAAAATATGACTGTAATATTAAAAATTATTAGAAACAACAAGTGATAGTTTAACTTTCTAAAGATAACCTCTATGCAGAAAATTGTCTGTTAATTGATTCCAGAAAAAAGTAAAATCCTTTCAGAAATACATACAATATCCACTAAAATCACGGGAGCTTTTATATAAAAGAAATTCTTTTAAACTTTTTATGAATCAATCAAATCCTAATCCCTTTCCTCTCAATGCAACCTTGATTGAAGATCTAATCAAGGAAAACAATCTGAATTTAAGCTCAATCAGTATCAGAGAACTAAATCGCTTGGTAGATGAGTTATCAGAGAAATGTTCTGTTGAGTTTCTTCGCTTTGAATTTGGAATTCCTGGGCTAATCGCAAATAGAATGGGACCAGAAGAAGAAATTCGTGTTTTAAATGAGAATCCTTCCCTTCCTTCAACGTATCCTCCTTTTGATGGAGTCCCACGGCTCAAAAAAGCGACAGCATTATTCTGTAAAAAATTTATGAATATTGATGTGCAACCTGAAAACTGTCTTCCTACTGTGGGAGCTATGCATGGCTGTTTTATTAGCCAAGCAATTTCTGCGCGAAGGGAAAAAAATGCAAATACCATTCTCTTTCTTGACCCTGGTTTTCCTGTTAATAAGTTGCAAGCGAAGTTTTTAGGTCTAAATGTCAAATCTGTGGATTTATATAACTACCGTGGTGAAAAATTAATTGATAAATTGGAGAAATTATTTTCTAGAGGCACTATTGGGGGGGTTATTTGGTCAAGCCCCAATAACCCATCGTGGATATGCCTAAAGGAAAAAGAGCTAAAAGGAATAGGTGAATTGCTTACGAAATATGATGTAATTGGGATTGAGGACATTGCCTATTTTGGGATGGATTTTAGGTATGACTACAGTGTCCCAGGCAGTCCTCCATATCAGCCAACTATAGCAACCTATACGGATAATTATTTTATTATTATTTCCAGCTCAAAAATTTTCAGCTACGCAGGACAACGAGTTGCTGTGACCATCATTTCTCCTGAGTTAATGAATAAAAAATATTCTTATCTCAAAACATATTTTAATACAGATAAAGTGGGGAATGCGTTTATCCATGGAGGGCTCTATCCCACAACTGCGGGGGTAGCACAAACCCCTCAAATTGCACTGGCTTCATATTTTGAAGCTGCTTCGAATGGACAATATGATTTTCTTTCTGAGTTAAAAATATACGCTGAACGAGCCAAAAAAGCTAAAAAGGTATTTTTAAAATATGGATTTGATCTAGCATATTCAAAGGATATGGAAGAACAGATTTCCGACGGGTTTTATTTCACAATTAAAAGAGAAGGCTATAACAGTGATACCTTACTATATCATATGTTAAGATTTGGTCTCGCAGGAATTCCGCTGAATACAACCGGCAGCACAATCGAGGGAGTAAGGATCTGTGTTTCCTTGATCCGTTCAGATCAATTTGAGGAGCTGGAGTTTCGGATTAGGGAATTGAATTCATTTTTAATTAATTAGGTAAACCTACCATTATAATACATACAAAAAACTTTCATCGTATTTTGATATTTTCTTTATCACATAAACCATATTTATAATTTTTAAAGAAAGGTTGGATAAAAATTAAATAATTGTGATTCAAATCACAATGTTTGTACCTTTCACAGTAATCAAAACAGAATATAAGAAATATTAACAATGTATCAATAATTCAACAGGGGCTTACTTCCCTATTAAGTTATATTATTTCTTAAACAGTAGGAGGTTCTCAATTCTATGAAAACAAAAATAAAAATAGCTTTTCTTATAACATGCATAATGAGTGCTCAGATCGTGATTGCGCAATCATCACGAATTACGGGTACGGTAACAGATGCAGAAACGGGTGATCCGCTAGTTGCAGCTCATGTATTTGTGAAGGGGACCTTTGTTGGTACCACCACAGATGTTGATGGATCATATAGCTTAGACGTAGACGGCAATGTGACATTAGTTGTTGCCTATATGGGTTATAAAACCCAAGAGCTAGCTACTAGTAGTGGATCAGGAAATTTTGCCATGGAGCCTGATGTACTGAGACAGGATGAAGTGGTTGTAACTGGCCTTGTCAGTACAGTTAAAAGAAGAAATGCTGCCAATGCGGTGGCTTCCGTTTCTGGTGAGGACCTAGTAAATGCACCAACCCAGACGTTAGACCAAGCTCTGGGTGGTCAGTTCGCTGGCGTCAATATTCGTAGGAATACTGGTGCTCCAGGTGGTGGTACCAATGTAAACCTGCGTGGACAGTCTACCCTAACAGGTAGCACCCAACCTCTATACGTTATAGATGGTGTTATTGTAAATAATGATGCTAATCAATCTGGTATTGATGTTGTAACAGCCGCCACAGGAGCAGGCAGTTCAAGACCTCAAGGTCAACCAACAAATCGTATTGGCGATATTAACCCCAATGATATAGAAAGTGTTGAAGTCCTAAAGGGTGCAAGTGCCGCAGCTATATATGGAGCAAAGGCATCGAATGGTGTTGTTATCATTAATACTAAGCGTGGTAAAGGTGGACCAACAAAATTCAATTTTTCCACAAAAACAGGGTCGTCAACATTGCTCAGAAAAATGGGTCATAGAGTATTTGAAACCTATACCGAAGCTGAAGAACAATATGGAGCGGATATTGCAGCATTAGGTAATGATGCCAATGGAAACTGGGCTGGAAATAACTTTGACTATGAAGAGATTCTTTATGGTGAGACAGGTCAGTTGACAGAGCATACTCTTAGTGCTATTGGTGGCAATGAAGAAACTCAGTTTTATCTTGGTGGACAATACATGGATGAAGGTGGTATTATCAAGAATACTGGCTACAAGAAGATCTCAGGTCGATTGAATGTAAACCACAGGTTAAGTGAAAAAGCAAAATTATCTGTTTCAACCAATCTGGTTCGTTCTGAGTCAGATCGTGGAGTCACTGGTAATGATAATACTAACATGACCTATGGCTTTTCTATAGGTTTTACTCCAAGCTTTATAGATATAAGAAAAAATGCTGATGGTTCTTTTCCAATTCATCCCCTAAATCCATCTAATCCATTGGAAACATCAGAGTACTTTGTAAATAACGAAGTTACTCACCGCGTGTTGGGTTCTATGAAGTTTGATTATAACCTATTCAGAGCTGATAATATGGATCTTGGATTTCTAGCGGTCGCTGGTGCGGATTTTTATAATCAGGAGAATGAGGTCTTTATTCCTCCTTTCTTGCAAATTGAATCTTCCAATGATGAAGCAGGCCAGTCAGTAATGACCACAACCGATAATTTAAATACCAATCTATCTTTGAATATGGTTCATAAAATGAAGATGCCTGGCATGACTTTTAATACA
>CAXRJK010000113.1:0-11631 GCA_964230865.1 Winogradskyella sp. | reverse complement strand
GGATTCTCTGCATGGTAGAGTTCTTTTGAGAGACGAATGTATCAGAACAAATAATTGGAAAGAACATTATTCTGAAACACACCGATTCAATACTGAATCAGACAAAAACTATAACTTTTCTTCTGTATTGATTACACCAGTATATTTAAAAGAGAGTGTTAGAGGAACAATAGGGCTTGAAAGGCTAACATCTAAACCATTTGATGATAATGACCAAAAATTGATTGAGTTACTATCTTCAACGTTAGGTTACATTTTAACATGGTTGAATGAATTTAAAAAGATTCATAGATCCTCTATTCATGATGGATTAACAGGTGTATTAAATCGAAAAGCATTTGATGAAAGGGTTATAGAAGAGACAAACCGTGCAGGTCGTACTGGACAGAGCCTAGTTATAATTATTTTTGATTTAGATAAATTTAAAAGAATAAACGATACATATGGACATCCATATGGTGATTATGTTATAAAACAAACTGCGCAATTACTGAAAAACAGTGTGCGAAATATTGATGTTGTAGCTCGATATGGTGGTGAAGAATTCATTGTTCTTTTGGTAGATACAGATAAGATAAAGTCTCAACATGTAGCAGAACGAATGGTAAAAAATATTGCTGAGTTTGATTTTAATTACAATAATACTCAAGTTCGAATGACCATAAGTGCTGGTATGGCTGATTTCCCTCTGGATTCAAATCAAGTGGAATCTCTAATTGAAACAGCAGATGAAGCGATGTATGCATCAAAGAAACAAGGCGGGAATTTAGTTTCAATGCCCCCACCAAAAACTCTTTCTGAATCTGATTGATTCACTTGTGGGAAGAGTATTGGTTATCAACATGTGGCATAGAAAATATTTAAGTATTTTTATTGTATACTTATTTTTTGGAGGGGGATGTACATCTACCTCTCCTGATGTTTATCCAACATCTGAGCTCTCTATTAAAGATGAGCCAAACCCGGAAGCACTAAAATATTTTATGGAAGGCCAATTGTATATTAATCAGGGAAACTATGCGATGGCAGCTGTGGAATTGCAAAATGCACTGTTATATGATGAAAATGTAAGCACCATACATCTTTCTCTTTCAGATTGTTATTGGATGTTAAAAAAACCGGATCTAACCGTTTCACACATGAAAAAAGCAATATCTATTGTTCCAAAAGATAATTCTTTGAAAGAATTATTAGCCAAACGGTACCTTGCATTAAAGAAAATAAATGAAGCTGAAAAGGTTTTTCACAAATTAGTCTTACAAAATCCTGATTCAGTACAGTATATTTTATCATTGGCAGAGCTAGCAAAAGTTCAAGAAAAGTTCAATGAAGCAGTGACATATTATCAGAGAGCACAATTTATTGAGCCAAAAAATAACATTTATTTAGAAATGGCAGTAGAGCTAGCTTTGAAATTAAAAGATGAATCACTTACGTATGAATTATTGTCTAAACTAATATCAAACAATCCACAAAATATAAAATACCTTGAAAATATGATAAATATTTCAATTGCTTTTGGTAATATAGATCAAACTATTTGGTCTTTAAATAAAATGGTAGAGTCTACTGGTCCAACTTCAGAGCTTTTAAATCAAATGGGCCTTATCTATTTTAACAGCAATCAATCAGATTCAGCCAATCATATATTTCATAAAGTATTGAATATTTATCCCAAGGATAAGACAGCTCTACATTACTTAAGTATTATATATGATATGGAGGGAGATTATAAAAAAGCGGAAGAGTTTGCTATTAAATTAATGGATTATCATCCCGATAATTCAACAGGTTATACGGATTTAGCTATGCTATATTTAAATCGTAATCAAGTAGAGGACGCTTTAAATATCTTGGTTCCTTCTTCTGAGCGATTTAAATCAAATTTTACCATACAGTTTTTAACTGGACTAGCATTAAATCAGTCAAAATCTAAAACTACCAGTATCCCTTATTATGAACGTGCTCTATCATTAAATCCGTCATCTAGGAATACTATGCACAACCTTGCTATTTTGTATGACTCAGTTAAGGATTGGACTAAATCAGATAGTTTATACCAAATCTTAATTAAGCAGGATACAACGGATGCTCAGGCATATAATAATTATGCATATAGCTTGGTGGAACGGGATGAGAATTTAGGGTTTGCGCTTGCTTTGTCAAGAAAAGCAGTTCAATTGGTCCCTGAAAGTGCTGCTTATTTAGATACAATGGGCTGGATATTATTTGCTATTGGAAACAATACAAAAGCATTGGATTTTATCAAACAATCTGTTGAGATCGAAGATAATAATGCAGTCGTTTTAGAACATTTAGGTGATGTTTATAAAGCAGCTAATAATATAGATGATGCAAAATATTATTGGAAAAAGGCATATATTTTGGATCCAGAAAATGAATTATTAAAGAAAAAATTAAGTGCACCTAATTAAATCAATCATAATTATTAAAATGATATTGGTTATATCTAGCTGTAGTCATTGGAACGGAAAAGAAAAAATAAAAACTGAATATCTCAATAGACGTAGCTTTGAAAAAGAATTGGTTACATTTACGTCCTGTTCAGGTAAGGGACAAATAATATCGAAAAACCCGTTGAAAGGAAAACTGTATTTTACTTTCCAATCAAGTAGAGACAGTTCACAGGTATATGTCAAAGATTTCTTAGGCCGTAGATTGTATTCAATTAAAGGAAATAATGAGCAGATATTTATCACCGATTACCACAATAATATAGTTCATGATTTTAATAATTTAGTAGATACTTATACCCTAGATAAAATTTTTACCCCAGCGGTACTTCAAAAATATTTATGGGGAGAAAAACAAATTACTATACCAATAGAAAATGGAAGTTCAGAATCAATTAAATTAAATGGTTCCCTAAAATTTATATCAAAAAAAGAAAAAGAAGATGGTTTGTTAGATACAGTAATTATCAATTTAAATGAGCCTAAAATTGAACTGTCAATTGAAATTTTAAACAGGGAGTTTATTGAATCTCCACAATTTATTTCTACAGAGATAATTAATTGACCTATGGACGAAATTAAATCTCTTTCAGTTGTAATACCCGTGTATAACGAAGCTGAATCAGTAGTGGAGTTATATAATCAAATCAAAGCAAATATGAATAACTTTCAAACGTGGGATATAATTTTTGTGGATGATGGTTCAACAGATGATTCAGCTAAGATTATTAAATCTATTCATGATAGTGACAAACGAGTAAAGTTGATTCAATTTCACAGAAATTATGGAAAATCTGCTGCTCTTTCAGAGGGGTTTAAAAATGCTGAAGGAAACTTTGTCCTGACCTTAGATGCAGATTTACAGGATGATCCTGCTGAAGTTATAAATTTATTTCATAAAATGAATGAAGGATTTGATTTAGTATCTGGTTGGAAAAAATCACGTAAAGACCCTTTGTCAAAAAGATTGCCTTCAAAATTATTCAATAGGGTCACACGTTTAATGACCGGAGTAAAAATTAATGATTTTAATTGTGGAATTAAGTTATATAGGAAAAGAGTAGTCGAATCCCTTGATATTTATGGTGGACGTCATAGGTATATACCTGCATTAGCGGGTCGAAAGAGCTTTAAGATTGCTGAGATTCCTGTGCACCACAGGGAGAGGAAATATGGGGTCACAAAATATGGAGGAGCACGATTATTTCATGGACTTTTTGATTTACTTACCATTTTATTTTTGCAACGCTACACTCAGCGTCCGTTACATCTTTTTGGTTTTTTGGGACTTATGAGTCTTTTGATTTCATTTGGGATTGAAACATACGCTGTTATTCTGAAAATATTTTTTGGTCAACCATTTAAGGTACACTTTGCCTTAATACTTTTTGGTGGGATGTTGTTTGTTTTGGGATTATGGTTTTTCTCAATCGGTTTAATTGGTGAAATGATAGCAAAGGTAACACAGGCGAAAGAAAACAGAATCAAACTTTTTCTTAAATAATTGATGCAGGAAACCGAAACTCCAATTGTATCGGTAATTACTCCTACGTTTAATAGAGCAAGTGAGCTGGAGCTACTAATTAATTCAATTCAAAACCAGACCTTTGATCACTCCAAATACGAAATGATTATAGCTGATGATGGCTCAACTGATGAGACCGATAAGCTTCTAAAACATATGGAGAGTGTAGTAGATTTTAAATTAAAATTTGTCACACAGGAGAACAATGGCCCAGGTGCAGCCAGAAATTTAGGAATTCAAAATAGCCAAGGAGAATTAATTTTATTCATTGACTCAGACTGTGAAGCAGATTCAAAATGGATTGAGATTATTTATAATGAGTATCTTAAAGAAGGATTTGATGCTTGTGGAGGCCCCGATTCTGCTAAGTCTGATTTTTCTCCAATACAAAAAGCTATTGATTTCTCAATGACTTCCTTTTTCACTACTGGTGGAATGAGAGGGCACGGTAAAAATAGACTGGCAAAATTTTACCCTCGGTCACATAATATGGGAATGACCAAGACATTAGTGAAAGAAGTCGGAGGCTTTGGACATCTTAGACATGGTCAAGATATTGAACTTAGCCACCGTATTTTTCAGTCAGGAGCAAATGTTAAATTTATTTCAGAAGCGGTAGTATATCACCGTCGGAGGACTTCACTTAAATTATTTTTCAGACAAACATTCAACTGGGGAGTTGCGCGTATTAATTTATATAAAATAGATAAGTCACTATTAGAGCCAATTCATTTTTTACCTTCCGTAGGACTTATCACAATCTTTAGTGTAATCTTTGGAGCAGGTTTATCAATATCTGTTTTCCAATATTTACTTTTAATTGGTCTAATCCTTTTTGCTTCTTTATGTATATCGGGCTCATTTAAACACAAAGATATACGTGTATTAAGCAATTTAATCCTGATTATCCCAACGCAGATTATCGGTTATGGATCCGGGTTTCTTATTGCCTTTACAAAGAGAGTAATATTTGGCTCAGAACTATTTACGGGATTTGAGAAAAAATACTATTCAAAATAGAGTTGGTCATAATACTTAAAAAGTGAATCTTAAATTTCCAGATTACATTTTCCCTTTAATTATTGCTATTGTTATGGCAATTTTATTGAAACCGATGGTTTTGGATGGACTATCACCCCAAGGTGTTGATGTTATTGGTTCAAAAGGACAATCAAATCAAATAAAAGACTTCCAGAAAAAAACTGGAAAAACTGTTCTTTACAATCCTTATCTTTTTGGTGGAATGCCTATTTATTTTCGAATTCCTCCAAAAGCTGTATCTATTGATACAATTTTAGGTATATTGGGGAAATTTTTTAATAATACATATCTTTGGTATGTCTTCGGTGCTTGCGGAATGTTTTTTCTATTACGGTTCATGGGATTAAGTCAGATTCCATCTTTTTTCGGAGCGCTGGGGTTTGTATTGTATCCCCATTATCAAGCGCTTTGGGCAGAAGGACATTTTATGAAATTCAGAGCGGTTATGATAATCCCGTGGGTATGTTTTTCATCAATTTGGTTTTTCAGGCTTCCCAATGTTTTATCAATGAGCCTCTTTGCAATTGCATGGGGTGTCCAAATTAGAACTCAACACTACCAGATAGTATTTTATACAGCTCTTCTCATTTTTTCCATTGGAGTTATTTATCTTTTACAATTAATAAAAGATAATAATATTAGAAAAATATTACATGTAAAGATATTGACCGTAGCTGGAATTTTGATAGCATTGGGGATTGCATCCCAACCTCTGTTCCTAGCTAGAGAATATCTTCCATATTCTGCAAGAGGGGCGCATACAATAAACTTAGAATCACCACAATCCAATGAAACTAAATCAGATGGCGTGGACTTTGGATATGCAACAAATTGGTCAACTCATCCTGCAGAATTGTCAACATGGATAATTCCACATTTTTTTGGTGGGATGTCTGGAGTAAAATATTCAGGTGATTCATATCCTTATCTAAAAGGTAAAACAGTTCCAGGATATTGGGGGTATATGCCATTTACCCAATCTTATGAATATATGGGGCCTGTTATTCTCTTTCTCCTTGTCATAGGGTTTATTTATTACCGTAAAAACCCCTACATATTAGGGATGGCAGTACTTGGAATATTCCTTATCTTTTTATCGTTTGGAAAACACTTTGAATCTTTTTATTCACTGTTTTTTGATTATCTTCCCTTCTTTAATAAATTTCGTGCACCAATGATGTCCGTGACAATTACATTTTTTCTCATTTTGGTAATTGCTTCTTTCGGATTAGAATTTATTTTTAGCCGCTTAGAGAAAAAAGATTTAAGAAATTTAATTGGAGTTATAGGATGTTTTGTTGGGTTAGGAGTTTTTTGTTGGTTTTTATCTTTGGGGTTTTCATTTGCACATAGTAATGATTCATTTCAGGCAGAATCCTATCGATTAATAAAAGATATTCGTTTAGAATTATTCCAAAGTGATTTAATTCGATATTTTCTTCTAATTGGATTCATATCTGCGCTGGTCTATATTTGTTTGATAGGAAAAATTAACCGCTATGTTTTAGCATTATCTCTAACAGGACTTATGGCATTTGATCTGATTAACATTTTTTATAAAAAAACAATTCGTTACTCGGATATAAAAAAACTTGAAAAAAAACACTTTCAGGAGACAGAAGTAGACAAATATCTTCAAAAAGACACTGAATTATTTCGGATTTTTCCTGTTGGAAAATATTTTGGAAGCAATCAATGGAGCTACTACCACCAGAGTATTGGGGGTTACAGTGCTGTGAAAATGAATGGGATCCAAGAATTGATAACCAATAATTTGTATTATCCATTAGAAGATAAATTTCCTATTAATTTAAATATAGTCTCTATGATGAATGTAAAATATCTAATTAGTCCAACCTCCCTGACTCATTCATCACTGACTTTTATCCCTAATATCTCACGTGCATCATCTTTTGTGTACAGATTCGAAAATTTTTTGCCACGAGGATATTTTGTGAGCCATATAACGGTTTTACCTAACCCAGAAGATAGGCTAAACTATTTAAACAGCAATAAATTTTCTCCTGGCAAGGAAGCTATTTTGGAAGAAAATGTAGATATACTAAATAAATCGCTAGATCAGAATTCAGCAGATTTAAACCAGTTTGAACCAGGGTATTTGAAATGGAGTATTCAGTCCAAAGCAAAATCACTCTTTGTAATCTCTGAATCATATTATAAGCCGGGATGGAAAGCATATTTAAATGATGTTGAAGTACAAGTTTTTAGAGCTAATCATATTCATATGGGAGTATTAATTCCTGAGGGAGAACACTTGCTAACATTAGAGTTCAAACCTGAATCTTTTGTATACCTCGCATCATTTGAAAAGATTATTTTATATTCGCTATATTTATTTTTGCTATTTCAGGTTGGGTATAAATACCGTAAAAAAATGCCATACTTAAAATCCAAGAAATGAAAAAAGTTTTGGTGGTCACCTACTATTGGCCGCCTGCAGGGGGCCCGGGGGTGCAGCGTATATTAAAATTTTGCAAATATTTTTCTGCGTTTGGCTGGGAACCGATTGTTTTGACTGTTCAAAATGGTGAATATCCTAGTATTGATTCAACTCTCCTCTCAGAATCAAAGATGTTAAAAGTCTATAAATCCAACACAATTGAACCATTTACATTATTTAAAAAAATATTCAATAAAAAATCCGTTCCAACATTTGCTCTGGACCATAACTCAAAAAATAAAATGGAAGGTATGGCTCAATGGATAAGAATCAACTGTTTTATTCCTGATGCCCGTAAGGGTTGGATACCATTTGCTGTTCGATTAGGGAAGAAAATCATGGCTCGTGAAAAGTGTGATCTCTTGTTCTCATCCGGACCACCTCATTCACTCCATTTTATTGCAAAAAAATTAAAGGAAAATTTTAATGTGCCGTGGGTAGCTGATTTTAGGGATCCGTGGACAGAATTTTTCCATTTAGAGGGAAAGAAAAGATTAGAAACAGTTCAAAATCTTGATAAGAAAAAGGAAGAAAGTATATTAGCCTCTGCTGATATAATTACCACTGTAAGTTCCAGTTTGCAAGATTTATTTAGACAAAAAAAAGAAGGGTTGAAGGTAGAAGTTATTACAAATGGCTATGATGAAGAAGATTTTACAGAGGTGTTTAAAACAAGTGGATTCCAAAATAAAACTCTTATATCATATATAGGTGGAATGGCAAAATCCCAAATTCCCTATTCATTTTTTAAAGCTCTCAAGTTAATTACAAGTAGAGGATTTGATGCAATCTTAAGATTTTCAGGGAAAATCCATCAAGATGCTATTACTGAAATTAATAACCTTTCTCTCCAAAAACAGATTGAATGCGAAGGGTATGTAGGTCATAATACTGCAATTAGAAACATGGTAAACTCAGACTTTTTATTACTTGTTATTCCAAATACAAATAATAACCGGGGAATTATAACTGGAAAAATATTTGAATATATACGATCCGAAACGACCATAATCTGTATTGGACCAGCTAACAGTGATGCCGCCAAAATTATCCGTGATACACATAGTGGTTTTATTTTTGATTATGATGATTCAAATGGAATTTCAGAATTAATCATGAGCCCAAAATCAGTTACATCTGTTGATTTTGATAAATATAGTAGAAAAAATTTAGCCAACCAATTGTGTTCAATATTTTCTGACCTTACTCATTAATATATGTCTTTTAGAAAAAAATATTTTATGTTTAAAAAAGTCATAGAAGATTTTAAAAGAGGATCAAATTTTTATAAAATTTCGGATGATATAACTTCTACAGTTTTGGGAGAATATTATCTTATTTTTGATGAAAAAATTGTAAGGTCCGGAAAGGTTCAATCACTTATTTCAGACTATGATTCCAATGGGATTCCTTTGAACCGTTCTTACATTGATGTAGATGCTTCAAGCCTTATCTACTATCCTATAACAATAGGGCAGGTCGGCTTATCAGTTTTTCATACCTATTTAAAATCAAAAAAAAATGAAGATCTCAAACGATTTCTGAAATTTGCTGATTGGTATGTTCAAAATGGTATTGAGGATAAAAAATTAGGTATTCGTTGGTTGACAGATATTCCCTTGCCAGGATATAAAAATCCTGGACCATGGCAATCTGCATTTTCTCAATCCAGAGCAATCTCTATTTTGTTAAGAGCTCACCAGCAAACACAAAATTTCAAATATTTGGAAACAGCAAAAAAAGCGCTCATTTCATTTAGTTTTCCTGTTTCTGAGGGAGGGGTTGTGTCAAATACTAAGTGGGGCCCATTTTTTGAGGAATATCCAGCTGAAGTTCCCGTTTTAGTATTAAATGGTCATATTTTTTCTCTATTCGGTCTATTTGATTTTAATAGATCGTTTCAAGAAGACAAAGAATGTGGAGAGCTCGTGAAAAACGGAATTAAAACATTAATCGCGTCTCTCTCTGATTTTGATATGGGTTATTGGTCAAGGTACAACTATTGTGAAGCGAGTTTTTACCCTAAAATAGATCCAGCAACGATAAGCTATCATCGTTTACATATCATGTTGCTTAAAGCAGTGAACAGATTTCAAGAACATCCAATATTAGTAAGAACAATTGAAACATGGGAGAGTTACATTGGATTCTCTAATTATTTAAGAGCTAGTATTTTAAAATACAGAGCATTAAAAAAATTAAACCGAATATGAATAAAAAGGGCTCAGCTTCAGAAAAACTCGTCCTATCTGTTGAAAAACAGTATGCTGATTTAAAACCTAAATTGAGTTATATAGTAAAGTCATTCAATAGTATTTATTCTTTAAACAAAAAAATGACATTGAATTATGGTATCGAACATCAGACAAAAATTAGGGTAGTGCCTGGAGAGATTGGTACATTTTTTACGCGGAAGAAAGAGATTCCAGATTATTCATTTTTAAAATGGGACGGAATTAAACTTCCTATTTTATTTCAAAATAAAGATGTTGACCCAATCATTATTTGCAATCCAGGAGATGAAACCTCAATTGAAGGAGATATCTTAATCAGTGCATTTTATTTTCTTTCATGTTGGCAGGAATATATATGTAAAAAATATGATTCGATGGGTAGATTTCCAATTAGCGAAAGTTTACTATTTAAATTGGAATTAACACAAATTCCAGTTGTTAACTATTATTTTGACATTTTGGCTAAAGCTATTGAATCTATTTCAGGTATGAAGGTGACTATTAATCCAAAACATTCTGATGGTTTAAAAGTAGGGGTCACACATGATATAGATCACTGTAAAACAGGTTCAATTCAGGATGGGTATAGACAAATAAAAGCAGGGCAATGGTGGAATGGAATAAATAAAATATTTCGACGATTTTATCAGGAGGATATTTGGTTTAATTTTGATCAACTTTTGAAAATTGAGGATAAATTAAATATTACAGCCTCCTATTATTTTATTACCACTAATATTTCTAAAAACGGGTATCCTAATGCTGATTACGATCTTACAGCTCCTCAAATGCAACAAATATTGACAAATATTTATAACAGTGGGCACGATATCGGGATTCATGGAAGTATAGGGACAGGATATGACACAGAAAAATTAAAGAGTGAAATGAAACAATTTTCTAATTCTATAATAGGAGGTAGATTTCATTACTTAATGATGAGAATTCCTGAGTCTTTTGCTGTTATTGAAAATTCCGGTTTGTGCTATGATTCCTCATTGGGATTTGCCGAACAAATTGGGTTTAGAAATGGTTTGTGTTTTCCTTACCATCCCTATGATTTTGAAAATGAAAAACCTTTTAGTTTTTTGGAATTCCCATTTCAAATGATGGATAAAACACTAATTCAACCTTATTATATGGGACTAAATCCAGAAGATGCAATAGAATCTGTAAAGAGTTTGATTAATGAAATAAATAAATTTTCGGGATATTTTATTTTCATTTGGCACAATAATACCATTACCGGTTTTAAATATAATAAATGGAAGGATGTATTTATTGAGATTCTTAGTTATTGTAAACATTTAAATTCTGAAATAAAACCCATTTCAAAGTTTATAAATTGTCAGGGCTAATTTATTAAACATATAAATGTTCATTTTGTGAAATGGATATAATAGATAAATTTAAAAAAGTTACTAACACATTTTACAAGTTTAGGTTTTTTAAAAATAGAGAAATTGACTTCGGGGTATTGCCAAACAATATATTTAATGATTCTGAGCCTATTTTTGTACTGTCAACTGGTCGGTGTGGAACAAAGTTTTTATCTAAACTATTTAAGATCATTAATGCAGGTTTGGTATATCATGAACCATATCCAAAACTGACTTATGCGTCAAAATTTATATATGATAATATGGAAAAAGACCTCACTAGTCGCAAGTCTGCATTTATATCATCTAGATTTGAATTAATCAAAGATAGTTTTTTAAAAAACAAAAGATATATAGAGACTAACCCAAATATCACATTTTTTGCTGATGCAATAAATGAATTATTTCCAAATTGTAGATTCATTCATCTCATTCGCCATCCCGGAGATTTCGTAAGAAGTGGGATTAGGCGTAAGTATTATCAAAATCATGATTATGATGACGGAAGAATCATACC